>NZ_JANJGQ010000003.1:0-308409 GCF_030847595.1 Pseudoalteromonas sp. 20-92 | reverse complement strand
TATTACCTGAGGTAGCACGACAAGCATCTGATGGGCTCTTGTTTAACGAAGCCGATTATCAAAAAAATAGAGAAGAATTTAGGTGCTGTGCAGTGAGCCATAACGTGAGCGGTTTATCAGAAACGATACACTGGGAAGGTGTAAAAACAGTGGGTGTTATTGTTTCTTATAGAAAAGAAAAAGGTAAATTAAGCAATGAGTTATGCTATAGATACTATATTAGTTCAGCGAATTTAACAGCGGAAGAACTCGCGAGAGGAGCACGACAACATTGGCAAATAGAAAATGGATTACATTGGCGTTTAGATGTAGGATTTAAAGAAGATGAGTGTCGAATTAGGCGCGAAGGTGCAGCACCTGTATTTGCGGGGCTGAGACACATCGCATTTAATCAGCTAAAAGCAGAAAAAAGCTTTAGTAAAGGCATGCCCGCAAAACAGAAAAAAGCTATGCGCAGTACAGCCTACCTTGAAAAGGTACTGAACGCATAGACTTTTTTCATGCTCTTGCCCTGGATAAAAGCCGAGTTCATCTTTGCTTTATTATGATGGCTTCGTACACATCTAGTTTATTTATGGACATAACTACTGCAGCTCCACATTTAAAGTTGTTTATATTTGATGTACTAACAATTGCCGCTATTCTTATGTGGCGTATTTTTTTAGGACGTAAAATACCGTACGGATTTTATTATCTTATTGTAGGGCTTTGTATCAATGCCTCACTGTTTATGGGCATGTATATTGATAATACTCTTTATGGCAATTGGGACTTTTGGTGGCTGTGGATGCTGTATGGTTTCTTTATGCTTGTTATTGATATTACGATGGCACTAATATTAATTATCAATAAAGACTTACTGAAGCTGGTTTGGTTAATTAAAAAATTAAAGACATCATCTATATCAAAGCTAAATTAGCGCATACGAGTTATGCGCTAACGCAGTAAATTACTATTGGGCACCACAGCCCAATTTAGTTTTTAGCGCTTTGACAATTACAGGGTCCACAAACTCGCTTACATCACCATTGTGACGTGCTACTTCTTTAACGAGTGTTGATGAAATAAATGAATTTCGCTCTGCGGGCGTTAAAAATACACTTTCTAAATCGGGGTTTAGGCGACGGTTCATATTTGCGAGCTGAAATTCATAATCGAAATCAGATACAGCCCTAATACCACGAATAAGCACATTAGCATTATGATCGCGCGCAAGGTCAGCCAGCAAGCCTGAAAATCCGATAACTTTAACATTACCTAAATGACTCAAAATGGTATTAGCAAGTTCAACACGTTCTTCTAGGGTAAAGCAGGGTTTTTTACTTGGGTTGTGGGCAACAGCAACTAATACGGTATCAAACATTTTTGCAGCACGATGAATCAAGTCTGTGTGCCCATTGGTAAGCGGATCAAAAGTGCCTGGGTAAATTGCAGTAACGTTCATAATATTCACTATTTATTATTTTAGCGTTAGTTTAACAGTGTTTAGGGCACAAATCAGCTTTGCCCAAATAGATTATTTATTCAGTTCCTAATGATGGTTAAGGAGTAAGTGTGTTTTAATCGATAATATTTGTTTATACTGCGTGGTCTATTTTTAGTGTAATGTAGTGCATAAGATAATTAGAGTATTAGCGTATGAATACCAAGGATAAAATAATACACACCAGTATTTCGTTATTTAATGAGCAAGGTGAGCGTGCAATATCAACCAATCATATAGCGTCGCATTTAGGGATGAGCCCCGGTAATCTTTACTACCATTTTAAAAATAAAGAAGACATTATTCGTCATATATTTGCGTTATATCGCGATCATTTAAGTACGCAATTTAAACCTATCAACAAAAATGACGATGCATTTAACCACTTAACAGCTTATTTAGATTCGTTGTTTGAATTGATGTGGCGCTATCATTTTTTTTACGACAACCTCGGCGATATACTCGCCAGAGACGCTGATTTGAAGCAAGCTTACATTGATTTCCAACTCGAATTATTAGAACAAGTGCGAAAAATTATACTGGGGCTTCGCGACAGTGAAATGATTGCAATTGATGAGCAAGATGTCATTGATTTAGCCCATACGCTTAAGCTAACGGTTAGCTTTTGGACGCCTTATATAAAAGCCCGCAGGCCAAGCGGTACCCTTGCTGAGCAAGATATATATCACGGTATTTTAAAAGTACTTACATTGTTTAGAGCGTATAGTACTGATAAAAGTATCGATAAAATGAACCTGCTACGCGAAAAATACACCGAATTAGCACAACACGCGCAAACTGTTGCCTAATCGCTAGTCATTGGCTGTTTCCTAGACGCTGAATTTTTTGCTATAATCGCGCGCCAAATGCCTGGGAGCGCGAATTCCCGCAGTCTAAGAGTGAACTATGCTTAAATTTATCGTCAAACTACATCCTGAAATAGCCATTAAAAGCCGTTCAGTCCGTAAACGCTTTACTAAAGTGTTAGAAAATAACATTAAAATTGTATTGCGCCGTGTTGACGAAAAAGTACAAGTTAGAAATAACTGGGATAATATTTCAGTTGTTACAAAGCTTGAAGATGCGCAAGTTCGTTTAGATTTTATCGATAGCCTTAAACGCATACCTGGCATCGTTCAATTTATTGAAGTAACCGAAACACAATTCGAAACTCTTGATGATATTTACCAAAAAACAATAGCGTTAGTTGGGCATACAATTATAGGTAAAACCTTTTGTGTTCGTGCTAAGCGTATAGGTCAACATGACTTTACCTCAACTGATTTAGAGCGTTATGTTGGTGGTGGATTGAATCAACATATTGAAGGCGCAAGCGTTAAACTTAGCCGTCCAGAAGTAACAATACGTTTAGAAGTAAAAGACGACAAAGCTTACATTGTTTCGCAAACGCATTTTGGTATGGCTGGTTTTCCACTACCAACGCAAGAAGATGTGTTGTCGCTTATGTCTGGTGGTTTTGACTCTGGCGTAGCAAGTTATCAAATGATTCGTAAAGGCGCACGTACGCACTTTTTATTCTTTAATCTAGGTGGCGCAGCGCACGAAATTGGTGTTAAGCAAGCAAGTTACTACTTATGGAAAAAATACAGCTCTACACATAAAGTTAAATTTGTAACGGTTGATTTTGAACCTGTTGTTGCTGAAATTTTAGAAAACGTTGAAAACAGCCAAATGGGTGTTGTGCTTAAACGTATGATGATGCGAGCTGGAAGTGTAGTGGCTGAAAAGTTAAACATTCAGGCACTTGTCACTGGTGAAAGTATTGGCCAAGTATCTAGTCAAACATTAGCGAATTTAAGCGTGATTGACCGTGTTACTGAAACGCTTATTTTACGCCCGCTAATTCAAAATGATAAACAAGAAATTATTAATCTTGCTCGCCAAATTGGTACAGCTGAAATGGCAGAAACAATGCCTGAATACTGTGGTGTTATTTCTAAAAAACCGACAGTTAAAGCCAAGATTGAAGTAATAGAAGCCGAAGAAGAAAAGTTCGATTTTGATGTGCTAGATACCGTAGTAAATAACGCACGTATAATGGATGTGCGTGATATTGACGTTGAAGCCAAACAAGAACTTAAAGAAGCTGAATCGGTTGCTGATTTACCTGTAGGCTCTGTGGTAGTTGATATTCGTTCACCAGAAGAAGAAGAAGCTGCACCGCTAGAAATCGACGGTGTTGAAGTGGTGCATTTACCGTTCTTTCGTCTGGCGACTAAGTTTGGTGATTTACCAAAAGACACCGACTACTATTTATATTGTGACAGAGGCGTAATGAGCCAACTACAGGCACTTATGCTGCACGAACAGGGCTTCGAAACTGTAAAAGTTTATCGCCCGTAAAGTTAAAGCTTATGTAAGCGTGGTTTATACCACGCTTTTTTTTGCCTTAATTTTGACAAGTAACTCATCGTTGTAAGGCGTTGGAATACCGTGAAGTTTACCTTGCTGGCTAATATAGCCGCATATAGCTGAGATTTCAGTTTCTCTGTTATACGTTAGATCTTGCTGCATTGATGAGTAATTATTTGCGGTTAACTCCATTATTTTATAAGCGGTATTGAGTGCTTTAATTAATGGAATATTAAGCCCTTGAGCCTTTGCAATATTACATGCTTCAGTGAGTGCATTAAAAATTATTGTGTTGTACTTAGGTGCACGTAATTCGCCATTTCTTACATTACTTAAAGCGCTTAATGGGTTAATGGCAATATTTACGAGTAGTTTTTCAAAACGAAGCTGCTGAATGTTATTGGTAAATGTTAGGTTGGGTATTACTTTAAAAATATCAGCTATTGGCGCACTATTTTGAAGTGCTAGCTCATTACAGCCACCAATAACGCTTTGTCCTTCACCAGTGTGTTGCACAATATATTGGTTTGATTTAAAGCCCGCTATGCTTGTTGTTAAAAAGTAGAGTGCTTGATGAGTGTTTAGTTGGCTATTTACCTCATCAACATTACCCATTCCGTTATGCGAAAGTACAACAGAGCAATGAATTGGTAAAAATGGCTTTATTTGTGAAAACGCATCAAGTACTTGAAAAGCTTTAACAGTAAATAAAACAACATCAAATTCAGCAGCTTTATTTAGCTGATTTAATGAAATAAATTGTGCGTCAATTTTTTTAGAGGTCCCTTTACCTCGACTATAAAAGCGGGTATTTGTTGGGCTTTTACGAGTTAAAACACTGACATTATGCGATGCACTCAAAAAGTGGCTAAGTAATAAGCCAATAGCGCCATCGCCAACGATTAAAATATTAGCCATATGGGTTCTTTTTTCGAGATGTAAAAATTACTCTAAGTAAAAAGTAGCTTGCAGCACCTGCAAAATCAGCAAAAAAATCACCGAGTGATGCCTGCCTATACGGGAGTGCGTTTTGCATTATTTCTATAGATGCGCCATAGCCTGCCAATAAAAGTATTTGCGCATATAAAGGAAGTTTAAACGCTTTATCCATTATTATGGCTAGTATAAAAAAAATCCCAAAATGGGCGACTTTATCAACATGAGGGAATAAATTTACAACGCCACCTTTTATTTCTTTAGCAAATAAAAGGGTAAAAGCCACAATGCTAATTAAAAAAATTGCTTGGTAAACACGCCTTGTCACGACAAATCCTAAAATCGCTTAAAAAAGAGACCGCAGTATATCAAACTAATTTAGTATCGCACCTGAACAAGATGCAGAAAAATGTAAAGAATTATAATTTTAGCGTTATAATTGCCACATAAAATTAAGATTAAATAGTTAGGAGAAACCTATGCCTTCATTTGATATTGTATCTGAAGTAGAAATGAACGAAGCTAAAAATGCGGTTGACAACGCCAACCGTGAGCTAGAGACCCGTTTTGATTTTAGAGGTGTTGATGCATCTATTGAATTAAATGACAAAACAATTAAATTAAAAGCTGAAGCTGATTCTCAAGTTATGCAATTGTTTGATATTTTGGCAAACAAAATCTCTAAGCGTGGTATGGATGTATCAAGCTTAGAGCTTCAAGATATTACTCGTGCAGGTAAAAATGTATTTCGTAACGTTGGCTTAAAGCAAGGTATCGAAAAAGACATGGCTAAAAAAGTAGTTAAGGCCATTAAAGACTCTAAAGTTAAAGTTCAAGCCGCTATTCAAGGCGAAGAAGTACGCGTTACTGGTAAAAAGCGTGACGATCTTCAAGAGGCTATGCAAGTAGTGCGTAGCGCTGAGCTAGGTCAGCCTTTTCAGTTTAAAAACTTTCGCGACTAAAGTACACCAGCTAGAACCTAGCTAACGAGTGTGTAAAATGTATTAATAAAAGCTAAGCAGCAATGTTTGGCTTTTTTTGTGAGGTTATTTTTCGTATTTATCATAGATGAATCTATCTTTAGCTGTATAGACGTCCATTGACATTTATAAACAAAATACCCACAATAGCGGCATATTTTCAAGGTGCTTGCTAGCCACTTCATGTAATGATTTTTTTAGCAGGATAATCGGGAAGTTGGTGAGTTTTCATGATGACTACAAGCCCAACACTGCCCCCGCAACGGTAAAGTATTGCATGTTTTATATGCTTGCTGAGTCCGGAGACCGGCCTTGATGCAATCTTACTTACTTAAATCTTTGCGGTGGGCAAAGGTAGGGGACATCATGTTAAACAAAACAACTCTAGGCGTTGCAATTTCTGCTGCGCTTTCATTTTCTGTGTCTGGTGCAGAGCAATCAATTGAAAAAATAACCGTTACAGCTAATAAGTTTGAGCAATCAATTAACGACGTTTTAGCGAGTGTAAATGTTATTGAACGTGCTGAAATAGAAGCAAGTAACGTACGCGATTTACCTACACTTTTAAGCACGCGAGTGGGTTTTCAGGTTAATCCAAACGGTGGTTTTGGTCAAAATACAGGTGTGTCACTTCGTGGTACGGGCTCTGGCGATACGTTGATTTTAATTGACGGTGTACGTACAGGCTCAGCAACACTTGGTCAAAAAGCACTAAATACTGTCCCTCTAAATAGTATTGAACGCATAGAAATTATTAAAGGCTCTCGCGCGGCTGTTTATGGCTCTGATGCACTCGCTGGTGTTATTAATATTATTACGCGTGAGTCAGATAACTTATCCCTAAGCGCTACATTTGGTTCTGACTCTTATCAAAATTATCAAGTGGCAGGCTCTGTAAAATCAGATGATATAACAACAGCATTTAACGCAGGCTTTGAAAAAACAGATAACTTTGATGCACTGCAAGGCGTAGCACCAGATGAAGATGGCTATGAAAATAAAAACCTTGGTTTTAAAGTAAATTACACCGACTTTAAGTTATTAGGCCAATACAGTGAAGGCTATGCAGATTACGACAGTCGCTTTAGTCCAGCCACAAGTACTATAGAAACAGGTGATTTTAAAAACTATCAGCTTTCTGCAGGTTGGAGTAAAAACTACACTAACCAAACGCATAGTATTGATTTAGCGCTTTCAACAGATGATTCTCACGATACCTCAGCATTTGGTGTAAATGATTTTATAACGAAACGTGTGCAATTTGATTATAACGGTCAATATATATTATCTGAAGAGCTTAATATTAGCGGTGGTGTTAACTGGTACAACGATGATGTATCGCACAGTTCAACGCAGTATGATATGCAAGAGCGTGATGTATTAGCTGTATTTGTTGGGGCTTATTACAATGCTGAAAAAGTGTTAGCTAATTTAACAATTCGCCAAGACGATGATGAACAATTTGGCGACGAAACAACATATACAGCTGCTGCGGGTTATCATTTATCTGAAGACGCCACGTTCCGCATAAGCCAAAGCACTGGTTTTAAAGCACCTACATTTAACGATTTATACTTTCCGGCTTTTCCTGGTTTTCCACCTTCATCTAATCCTGATTTAGAGCCTGAGAAATCATTAAATCAAGAGATTGGGGTAAATGTAGATTTTGATATAGCAAGTATTGACGTTGCTATTTTTAGAAATGATATTGAAGATAAGATATCTTTAGATTCTAACTTTTTTCCTATCAACTTAAATGAAGCACGCTACGAAGGGGTTGAATTTAGCTTATCTCAGCAGTTTTTTGGTTTTGATAGCAACCTTAACTTTGCTTACTTAAGCGCTGAAGACGAAGAAACGGGCGCAGAGTTGCGTAATGTTGCTAAACGTACTTTTAACTGGGAACTTGCAAAACAGTTTGGTGCGTTTGATGCAAGCTTAGACATGCAATACCGTAGCGACCGACAAGGTGCTGTGACTCGCTTAGGCTCTTATACACTTTGGAACTTAGCGGGTAATTATCAAGTAAATGAACATATTGAAGTTTCGCTTCGTGTAGAAAACTTATTTGATAAAGAGTATAACGCTGTTGATTCAAACGCTGATTTTACAACGGGTGAAGTGTATTACTACAACACGCCAGAGCGTCGCTTTTTTGCAGGCGCAAGCTACCAGTTTTAACGGTATTTATTAATATTAAAAAGCCCGACATATGTCGGGCTTTTTAATGTGTAGCTAAGTTTAACTACTCAAATTAGCTAGTCAGCTAAGAACTCTTTAAATACGGTTTCAAACTTGTGTAACTTAGGTGCTATTAAAATACTACAGTAACCCTGCTGTGGGTTTTCGTTATAGTAATCTTGGTGATAATGCTCTGCTGGGTAATACGTAGTGGCAGGGCTGACTTCTGTCACGATTGGCTCAGCAACATGGCTTTGCAGTTGAGCTATCATTTCGTTGGTTTGCTTAAGTTGAGCTTCATCGTGATAGTAAACCACACTTCTATATTGTGTGCCTATATCGTTACCTTGGCGATTCAATTGTGTTGCATCATGCAGTGTGAAAAACATTGCTAAGAGTATTTCAAAGCTAACTACAGTCGCGTCAAATTCAATTTTAACAACCTCTGCGTGACCGGTTGTGCCTGAGCATACAGAATCATATGTTGGGTTATTTGTTTCACCGCCAGTGTAGCCAGAGCTTACGGTTAGTACGCCATTTACACGTCTAAATGCAGCATCTATACACCAAAAACAGCCGCCACCAAATGTTGCTACTTGCGTTGTTGAGCTCATAAGTATTCCTAAAATGTATATGGGGTTTAAAGGCGAGCATAAATTGTATGCGCCGCAACAACAAGGTTACGGCGCAATTAAGAGGCTAGATCTCTTCGAAAGGTTTTTCAGCGGCTTGTTTGTCTAATTTTTGCTGTAAAAACTCAGGTGATTGAGTGTTACGTGCAAGTGCATAATATGCAGCAGGTACAACAAAAAGCGTTAGTAGGGTCGATACAATAACCCCAGTAAACACGACCACACCTATCACCATACGGCTTTCAGCACCCGGACCTGAAGCAAGTACTAAAGGTACCGAACTCATAACCGTAGTCAGCGAGGTCATAATAATAGGGCGCAAACGCTGAGTTGCTGCTTGCAAAATAGCTTCACTAAATTCAACGCCTTTATCGCGCAGTTGGTTAGTAAATTCTACAATCAAAATACCGTTTTTAGCACTTAGCCCTATGAGCATGACAATACCTATTTGGCTGTAAATATTTAAAGTAAGTCCTGTAGCCCAAAGTCCGAACATAGCGCCCATTAAACCAAGTGGTACGGTAAGCATAATGACGAACGGATGCATAAAGCTTTCAAACTGCGCTGCCAGTACTAAAAAGGTAACGGTGAGTGCAAGTATAAATACGTAGGTCATCGCTGATGCGCCTTCGTAATAAAGCTGCGACTCGCCTTTGTAATCTACGGCGCCATCTATATCGTTTTCTTGCGCGGCTACTTCGTTTAAAAAGTTAAGCGCTTGCTCAAGCGTATAACCGTCGGCTAAGTTGGCGCTTAATGTAATTGCGCGCATACGGTTATATCGGTTTAAGCGCGATGCGGTTGCTTCTTCTTTTAAGCTGATAAGGCTATCAAGTGGGACTAGTTCACCGCTTCGTGATTTAAGGTATATATTTGAAATGTCAGTAGGGTTAGTAAAGTCTTCTTTAGTCCCTTTTAAAATTACATCGTATTCTTCACCGCGGTCAATAAAGGTTGTAACACGGCGCTGGCCAAGCATTGTTTCAAGTGTACGGCCTACATCAGATACAGAAACGCCTAAATCAGCGGCCTTGTTTTTATCTATGCTGACTAAAAATTGCGGAAAGGTTTCTTTATAATCATGATCGATTCTTACTAAACCTGGGTTTTGTTCGGCACGCTTAATTATACGGTCACGCCAATCGGCAAGCTGAGCGTAATCATTACCTTGCAATACAAACTCAATAGGGCGAGATGAACCACCACCGCCAATACCACGGCGCATGATGGCAAATGCACGAACATCGGTAACTTCTTGCATTTTACCGCTTATTTCGTCCATTACTTCCCATGTTGAGCGTTTGCGCTTATCCCAATCGGCCATGCCAACAATTGCAACACCGCCGCTGCCCCCCCAGCCAGGCACTCGAACAAGTACACGACTTAGCTCACCCGCTTGCGAGTAAGGCATTAAGCGTTCTTCAATTTTAGCCATATTAGCGGCATTATTTTCATAACTTGCGCCCTCAGGACCGCTCATCATAATAAAGAACGTGCCACGGTCTTCTTTTGGCGTTAGTTCAGAAGGAACTTGTAAAAACAACGAGTAACTAACAAAGCCAGCTAATAATAGGCTCACCATTAAACCCCATTTACGGGTTATGTTAGTGGAGAGTGAATTACGGTAACTTACTTCAATTTTAGTAAACTGGCGGTCCATCCATTGGCTAAATTTATTTGGTTTGTCTGATACTTTAAGTACTTTAGAACACAAGGCTGGAGCGAGAGTCAGCGCTGTAACACTTGAGAAAAATACGGCAGCACTTACCGCCATAGCAAACTCAGTAAATAACGCCCCTATACGGCCATCCATAAACACCAATGGCACAAAAACAGATATTAGTACAAGCGTGGTTGCTACTATGGCAAAACCAACTTCACGCGCGCCTCTAAATGCAGCTAGCAACGGCGGCTCACCCAGTTCAATGCGACGGTGAATGTTTTCAAGCATTACAATGGCATCATCTACTACTAAACCAATAGCCAATACTAAGGCAAGTAAAGTTAGTAAGTTGATTGAGTAGCCCATTGCTAATAAAAACATAAAGCTACCAACAAGTGCAACCGGTACGGTAACAGCTGGAATAAGCGTTGCTCGTATATTGCCTAAAAACAAAAATATAACGAGTACGACTAAACCCATAGAGATGGCAAGTGTGCTGTAAACTTCATTAATTGATTCTTTAATAAATACAGACGAATCGTAGCTGTCTTGAATTGTTGTACCTTCAGGTAGGTTACGTTTTATTTTTTCAAGTTCACTGCGTGCGTTATCTACTACGGTAAGCGTGTTTGCTTTAGCTTGTTTTACAATGCCTAGGCCAATCATGTTGCGCCCGTTACCACGAAATAAGCTTTCGTCATCGGCAGCTTCTAATTTTACATCGGCAACTTCACCTAAACGCACTAAATAACCTTCTTCACCTCGTTTAATAACAAGGTTTTTAAAATCGCGCTGATCTTTATAACTACGTGCGGTGCGCACGGTAAAGTCGCGATCTATTGATTCTATTTCGCCGGCGGGTAATTCAACGTTTTCTGTACGCAGTGTATTTTCAATATCGCTTGAGGTAATACCGCGTGCAGCCATTGCTTGGCGGTTTAACCAAATTTTCATGGCGTATTGGCGCTCACCACCAATACGTACATTAGATACACCGTCTACAACGGCTAAGCGATCAACAATAAATCGCTGTGCGTAATCAGAGAGCTGTAACGAGTCCATTGTTTCGCTGTTTAATACAAACCAGGCGATTGGGCTTTCATCACTATTTGATTTAGACACTTCTGGTGGGCGTACCTGATCAGGCAAGCTATCAAGTGCACGTGCTACACGTTCACGTACATCGTTAGATGCAGCATCTATGTCGCGGTTAATATCAAACTCAATGGTAATGTTTGAACGCCCATTACGACTTGATGAGTTAATACTTTTAATACCTTCAATACCCGAAATACGGTTTTCTATTATTTGCGTTATTTTGGTTTCTATAATTTCGGCAGAAGCACCAGTGTATTCAGTGCTGATATTTACAATCGGTGTTTCAATATCAGGGTATTCACGAAGCGGTAACATCGTAAACGCAACTATCCCAAAAGTGAGAAGTAGTAAATTAATTACAATGGCAAAAACGGGGCGTTTAACGCTAGTATCAGTAATTTTCACGTATTACCCCTTTACGCTTACTTTACTTCCAGAGCGAATTTTTATTAGCCCTTCAGTAACAATTTGCTGACCATCAGTTAAACCTTCGTCGATAGCAACCCAGCCATTATTTCTGCTTGCAACATGTACTTCAACTTTATTGGCTACTCCGTCTTGAATTTGAAAAACAAAGTGTTTGTCTTGTAAAGGGATAACCGCTTTTTCTGGCACCATTAAAGCTTGGTTGCTGCTTAGCTCAAGTGCTGTATTTAGTAACATACCAGGGCGAAGTAATCCTGATTTATTCGCAAAGCTTGCTGTTACTTCAACACTGCGTGTTACCGAATCAATACGTGAGCTAATATGCGTTACCTTGCCGTTAAATGTCTGCCCTGGGTAGGCATCGTTTTGGGTAAGTACTTTCATGCCCATGTTTAATTGTGCTAAATATTTTTCAGGCACTTTAAAATCAACTTTAATAATACTAATATCATCAAGTGTGGTGATTATTGTAGCGTTGTTTACGTATGCACCGACTGATATTTCACGTTTACCTAGCAGGCCAGAAAAAGGGGCTGTAATAGTCATTTCATTTAACTTAGTTTTAGCGCTTTCTAGTTGCGCCTCTGTTGCATCAACGCGAGATAGCTGCTCTTCTAACAATGACTTTGCAGTTGATTGAGAGCGTGAAAGTTCGGTTAAGCGGTTGAGTTGACGTTTCTCTTCTTGTAAATTAATGCCAAGCTCTTTAACTGCAAGTTGTTCTTGCTTACTTTGTAGTTGCACTAATTTTTGGCCTTTACTAACTAAGTCACCGTCTTTAAAGTAAATATCTGTGACATAATCGTTTTGGGCACTTTTAATATAAACAGCTTGGTTAGCACGTGCACTACCAATGGCTTCTATCATTACCGCGTTTTCTTGTGATGTCACCGTATGCGCAGATACCTGAGTAGACATTTTAGATAAGTCGGCTTGTTCACCATGGCTTGACGGTAAATATAAGTAAACGCTAAATATCAAAAGTAGCGTAATAATAAATGGAAAAAGAGCTTTGCCTGATTGTCTTGAGTACATCGTTTTCATACCTGAAAATTAATTGTAAGTATTGTACGAAATAAGACCGGAGAAAGGCGGTTATGTGTCTCATAAATTTGTGCGTTAAGCGTAAAAGTTAATGATCCTGATGCAGTGTCCCTCTTTTGTTACATATAAAGTGGTAAATATATGAATTTTAAAACATCCTGTAAGGCTTGTATAACTGCCCGCAAAGTTATTTTATGGGCTATTATTATGTTGATATTTTATATGGTGTTCTATCAGCATGGATAAAAACGATAGAAACCATGTGAAATACAGGGCACAAGGCGCACGTAATGGCATCGAAATATTAATAGTGGGTGCCATTGGGTTGGTGCTTATTATGGGTTTTAATTTATTACGTCCAGATAAAATAAGTATTGTTGAAGTTTTTTTAGTGAGTGCTTGTATCGGTGCTATTTTTATTGGGTTTTTAAAAACCCAAGAACCCTTCTATAGTTTAGTATTAAGTGAATCTAAACTTATATATCAGCATAAGTATGGAGCATGGCACCTTTTTCAAAGTAATTTTAGGTATAGTGGTATACCTAAGGTTGAGGACGGGGTTGAATACATTGAGTTAAATACTGTGGGTATCAAAGTAAATGATATTGATGAGTTTTTAGCAAGTTTATCACCTAGAATTGCAGGGAAACTGCTAATAGAACAACGACATTTATTTATGCAAGCTGTTCAAAAACATTGCAAAAATGGTCATTGCCCATCAGAATGGTTAATAGAAGATACACAGTATATCTCTCAAAGGGGAATAAGCTATAATGGGCTTATAGCTATGTTTGCAAATAGAACAAAGCACCTTCAGCTGTTAACAGGTTATGATTTATTGTTACCTGCCAGTGTATTAGATAGAGATATTTGGGCGTTTAGTGCTAACTTAAATAAGTGGAAGCAAAACCCCAGTCAGTTTATAGCGACGCAGAGTAAATAACGTAAATACTCTAGTGCGGTAGTAGGAATAGTAATGAGTCAAGACAGATCCTTTTTAAAAAGTGGGCGAAATACCATAATACATAAAGATAAAAAACACGATTTAGTGATTGTTAACTCTGAAATTCATCCGCGAATTAAAGTAACACAAAATGGCCTAGAGCCTTTTAAAGAAGAGTTGCCAAAAAATCGACGTGATGCAAAAGATCGTTATTTAGAAATAGTGTATGTTGGAAGCCCAGACGTGTTTGGTGAAGAAAAACAGCTATTGTTCATTCAAGCCTTAGATGGGCGTGAATACAAAGTAGATTACAGTAAAATCGGTACTAAGTTGTTTGTACGTATTCATCAAGATACTTATATGTAGCACTTTAATGGCATCTTTATTGCTTATGATTACACTATAGTAATTATTTGACATAAAAGGTGCTTTGTATGAAAGCGTTTGCTTTAATTCCTCTTATTGCTTTGCTTTGCGCATGTGGAGGCGGTGGTGGCAGCGATGATGCCGATGTAGAATCATCTGTTAATGCTGGAAACGACTTACAAATTATTGAAAAAACCGATTTTTCCATTACAGCACAGGGTTCTCCTGCTGATGGAACTTTTACTTGGCAACAAGTAAGCGGTCCAAGCTTAGAAGGCTTTCCGTTAGAGGGAGCAGAACAAACGCTTACCGCACCAGATGTAAAAACTGACAGTGAAATAGTTTTAAGAGTGAGCTATCAAAGCTCCGGCACTAGCGCCGTTAGTGACGACATTTCCATCTCAGTTAGTTCTAATAACCAGCTTCCCCTTGTTACTGTTACACAAACATCGCCTGAAACACTTCCTTCTGTATACAAAGACACGGTCACTTTAAGTGGTCTTGAGTCAAGCGATCCGGATGAAAATGGCCAAATTGATAGCTATTTTTGGCAATTGCTATCGGGGCCTGAGTTAAATATTGCGAGCTTTAATGAGTCAACACTCAGCTTTTCTCATCCATTGCTTGAAAGTAACGTAAATTTATCTTGGCAGTTAACTGTTATAGATGATGAAGGCGGTGAGGCAAGCACTCAATATTCAATGACCCTCAACAAAACAAATGAATTAGTGGATGCAAATGCGGGTGCTGATCAAAATATTGAAGAGTTTGAGCAGGTAACACTTGATGCAACTAGCAGTGAAACCGTAACCGATACATACCAATGTAAATGGCAACAACTTACCGGTAATACCGAAACATTAAGCAATAGTAATCAGTGCACAACGACATTTTTTGCCTCAGATGTAGACACCGAGACCACATTGAGCTTTGAAGTAACGGTAACTGACTCAAAAGGACGTACAGACACAGATTCTTTATTTGTAGATGTATCGCCAAAAGCTCTCGGGCTTATAAATGATAGTGGTGTGGGTGAGTGCTATAACAATACCCAGCGTATTAATTGTGAAAGCGATGACTTTCCCGCGCAAGATGCAGAACTTGGCCGCGACAGCTTTGCAAATCGTTTGGATAAAGTAGGTAAAGGTAATTTAGCGTTTGATTATACGAAGTTAAATGAATTTGCCGATGAAGTGTCTGACACCAGCAATAGTTTTAGTTGTATTCGCGATAACGTAACAGGGTTGGTTTGGGAGGTGAAAAGTGCGGCATCTGGCACGGTACCAAATACTTCGTTACGTGATGGTCAAAATCATTATTTTTGGGATGTAGGCAACACGACCTTTACAGATACAAGTTCAGCTAATAGTACGTGCCCTGATAATACAAGTTGTGGTGTACAAAGCTATATAAACGAAGTAAATGACTTAGATTTTTGTGGCGGTACGAACTGGCGATTACCTAGTTATACAGAGCTTTTAGGTTTAATTGATTACGGAAAACAAGGTCAAAGTGTATTAATTGACGAGGCATTTTTCCCTAATATGCCAAGTGAAAGTGCATTAAGCCATTTACGTTACTGGACCTCACAAACAGCAGCTGATGGTACAAGTTTATCGCAAGCGTATATTATTGATATGAGTGATGGTAACGATCTTGCTTATCCAAAAGAAAATACTGCTTATGTACGTTTAGTTAGAAGTCGTTAGGAGAAAATAATGAAATTAAAATTACTCTATGCAATAGCAACTATAAGTTTGAGCTTTAATATTGCAGCGGCGCAAACGTGCTACGACGGTGCAGATACCACAACACCGACAGATAGATTTACTATAAATGCAGATGGCACAGTGTCTGATAGCGAAACTGGCCTTATGTGGCAACGCTGTAGTTATGGGCAGACTTACAATACAGAGACACAACTTTGTGAAGGCTCAACACCTTCTCTCACTTGGCAAGAGGCACTACGCGGTGCTAAAAATGATACAACCGCAGATTACGATGATTGGCAAATGCCTAACATTAAAGAATTGGCGAGTATTTTAGAGCACAGTTGCACAGAGCCGAGTATTAATGAAACTGTATTTTTTGGCACTAAGCTTCAAAATTATTGGTCAAATACATCGGGTGTGAGCACAATGAGCTCTGCATGGGTCTATCAGTTTGATAGTGGCCTAAATAGTTTGCATGCTAAAACAAGTAATGTGTATTTACGATTAGTACGCTATGAAAAATAAAAAAGTGTAAATTTAAAGATATAAAGCGCAACTTTAAAACAGCTGCGCTTTTTTGTTTTTCATAAATTTACGTTATTTCAATAATAAAGCACTCACAGTGTTGTCACTTAGGGGCTTTTTTTGCCATTATAGGCCGTGATTTAATTATGAAGGAACATCACGGTGTATTTAAGCTATTTTGGCCTGAACGAAAAACCTTTTTCTATCTCGCCTAACCCCCATTACTTGTTTTTAAGTGAACGGCACAAAGAAGCCTTAGCGCACCTTACCTATGGATTGGGTGAAGATGGCGGCTTTGTATTATTAACGGGCGAAGTGGGCACCGGAAAAACCACGATCACTCGCAGTATGCTTGAGCAATTGCCTGAAAATACCCAAGTCGCAATGATCCATAATCCAGCACTTTCGGAGCTAGAGTTATTAGCCAGTATTTGTGATGAGCTTAATATTAGTTACGATACTAATAATTCGACGCTTAAAAGCCTTACCGATATTATAAAAAAGCATTTAGAGACTAATAATAAATCGGGTGGTCACACCATACTTATCATTGATGAGGCACAGTTACTTGCTCCTAATGTGCTTGAGCAATTGCGCTTGCTGACAAATATAGAAACCGATCATAAAAAGCTATTACAAATAGTGCTTGTGGGCCAACCTGAACTCCAAGAGCTTTTAAAGCGCAATGAATTAAGACAACTTGCTCAGCGAATAACAGCTCGTTACCATTTATTGCCGCTTACGCAAGGCCAAACCGTGGCTTATATAAAGCATCGTTTGCACGTTGCAGGGTGCGATAAAGGGATTTTTTCGATGGATGCTATGCAAGCAGTTCATCAATTAACGGGTGGTGTGCCGCGCCTAATGAACTTGGTGTGTGAACGTGCTTTAGTGGGCACATTTGCAAAGCAGCAGTTGATAGTTGATGGCGATATAATAAAAAAATCAGCACATGAATCATTACCAATGGATTTTGTAGCGCCAGTTAATGAAGCGAACAAGGGAACATCATTTGTATCATACAGCTTTGCTTTCGCTACTTTATTTGCCGTAGGTATTGGGCTTTCATTTATTTTATAGTTAGGTAAGTTATGTCTTATTTATTAGATGCGCTAAAGCAGTCGCAGCAATCAGATATGAGTGCTGAGCAGTACGACTTGCAATCAGAGCAGTTAAAACAACAACAAGCACTCAAGCGTTATAGACGATTAGCATTAGTTTTTGGTACAAGCTTAGGTGCTTTTATTGCTGTCGCTGGTGGCTTTACCGCGGGAAAGTGGTTTCAAAGTTCTACCTTATTAAACGCAGCGGGACCCGCTGTAATTAAGGTGGTGGAAAGCAAAAAATCATCGCCTAACAAAGACGTTAAAGAGGAAGATGCTGAAGCTGAAAAACAGCAAGTAGCTAAGTTAGAGCCTGCAAAAGTAGCTCCAACAAATACTGCAACAATTGAAGGTCAACTTGTGCATGTGCAAACACCTAATGGTGTACAGCAAATGTTATTAACCCCTAGTGGGCAATATATCCCTATGCCATCGAGTCAGGTCACGAGCGCAGCAGGTTATAATCAGCAAAATATGCAACAAGTAATGCCGGTTCAAAATTATAATCAGCCAGCGTTTAACCCACAAAGTAATTACAATCCAAATAATGCACAAAACACTTCGGTATTCGGGCAAAATCAAAATACCGCATCGGCTCAACTAGATATGAGTAAATATAAAGTACTGGGTAAGCCAATGAATGGTAGCAATCAATCTCAACAAGTGAGCGATCCTGAACTTGATGCCGTGCCAACAACGCTTAAAAATGCATTTGCGCAAGCGATACAAGATGTCGAAAAAAATCAAGATTATGAAGTTACTCAAGCATCAAAAACGTCATCACGTGTTGAGCCTGTGGAGCTACTGCCTGATGGTTTGCAATCAATGTTGCCTAGTATTAAATACCAAGCGCATATTTATTCATCCAGTGCTGATAAACGTTGGATAAAGTTAAATGGACGAGAGCTACATGAAGGAGAGAGTATTGGTGCGCTAACGGTTAGAGAAATAACACCAGAGCAGAGCGTCCTTGATTTTGATGGTTACGAGTTTAGTTTAAAAGCATTGCAAGATTGGCCGCAATAAGCGACCACTCTATGGCAGTATTGAATTTTTATAAAAACGTTCTAAATCAATATTATATTCTTTTGGTTTAACAGTTGATTCAAGGGTATCTAAAGTCTTTTTATTGGCTAAATCGATATCTTGTACTTCCGTATAACGGCTGTGTTTAGCGCTGTAAAATGTTTTTACTATCGGTTTTAGTGGCGATGCAGGGTTGCTTTCAGTCACTAGTCCGACTTTTTGGCTTGATAACTTTACTAAAGTCCCAACCGGGTGAATACCAATGCATTGAATGAATTTAGTAAGCAGCACAGGGTCAAAACTATCGGGGCAGCCTTCTTTTAATATTTTAAATGCTTTAATAGGTTCCATGCCAGCTTTATAAACGCGTTCAGCGGTTAATGCATCATAAACATCAACAATTGAAGCCATGCGCACATACTGGCTTATTTCATTGCCTTTTTTACCAAACGGATAACCTTTGCCATCCAAACGCTCATGATGCATACCAGCAATATCAACAGCGATTCCTTTTAAGCCAGACCCTTCTAAAATTTCTTTACTAAAAAGGGAATGTTTTTTCATTATTTCAAATTCAGCGTCGCTAAAACGACCCGGTTTATTGAGAATTTCGTCAGGTATTTTTATTTTACCAATATCATGTAACAAAGCACCTGTTGTTAATTGTTCGATAATCTCTTTATCTATTTCTAAGTGCTTAGCAAAAATACTCATTAAAATAGAAACATTAATAGAGTGCTCAAGTAAATAAGCATCTTTTTGACGCATTTGTGTAAGGCACGCTAACGCATCTTGATTTCTAAACACTGAATCCATAAAGCCACTTGCAAGCTCTCTAAAAGGGGCTATATCTATTTTTCGGCCAGCTTTTATTTCTTTAAATGCTTTGAGTTGAAGTGTTTTAGCTTCGTCATAAAGCTTTTTAGCTTTGCCCATTTCTTGTTCTGCACTGTGTGCTTTTTGCCAAGGGTCTCGTTTGATTTTTACTGCAGAAGTGCTTTCTAGCTCTTTTTCAGGAACTGTATTGACAAGGGTTTTATCAGGATCTATTTCTACTTCTAAGATCCCTGCTTTTTTTAGCTTATCAATATCCGCTTGAGTTTTAACCCAGCCTTGGCTTTTAACTTTAATGCGACCTGTTTGCTTAGTAACATGTTGTACAAACATACCAGGAAGTAATTGTGAAATAAGAATGGTTTTCAATTTAATAACTTATATAGTTTGATTAACTATAAAGTAACAAACTTTACGCTATTTACATAGTAAAAAGGCACCATTAGGTGCCTCTCGTGTCTATTAAGAAATTAGTTTTCTAATTACTCATCATCTTCAACAAGCGTCATTAGTGATGTGTTACCACCTGATGCTGTTGTATCAATACTGATTGTTTTTTCAGTAATAAGACGTTTGATTAACGTATCGTAATACTCAGAGCTAATTACTGGTAAAATAGCACCTTTACGCTGTGCTAGCTGCTGGCTAAAGTAGCCTAAGCGAGACGAGCGAGCAGCAACTACTGCACCTGCTAAATGAGGGTGAGCCAAAATAGCTTGTAACTGATTAGGTTTAGCAACTTGGAAAACACCTTCAGCAACACCTGTAGAGATAAATTTATCTTTAAAGGCAACAGCTTCATCATAAAACAGCTCAGACGCTACAGTAATTACCGTATTACCTGCGGCAATAGCGGTAATGATAGACAATGCCCAGAAGTTAAATGATGTGCTCTTATCTGCATAACACACGACGCAACCACGCGCTTCTAGATGAAGTGTATTAGACTCACCCGTTGGCCCAGGCAGGGTAGTAAATTTACGCATGTGCTTTTCAAGGCGGTTAAGCTGTGCACGAGCTTCTGATAGTGTTAATGCCAAATCGTCTGCTAAATCGTCGATAATTTCTACCGTCGCGATTTTAGCAAGCAACTGACGTACAGCTGAAACACGGTCATTTAGCGGTGTTGCACGCCAAATCTTTTCATCGCGCATTGAGTTAGCCATTAGCTTTTTAACTTGTTCATTTGCACCGCTGTAGTGGTGTAAATCAAGCTCATCTGGCGTCAGGTTTGTCATTTGCACGTTATCTGGTGATGCCTTTTCTTTTACTAAACGTTGAAGGTAGTTAGGGCCACCGGCTTTAGGGCCAGTACCTGATAAACCACGGCCACCAAATGGTTGCACACCAACAATAGCACCAATCATGTTGCGGTTAATGTAAACATTACCCGCACGTGACATTTTAGCAAGGTATTCACAGCGCTCTTCAATACGTGAATGTACACCCATTGTTAAGCCATAACCTGTGTTGTTAATTTGATCCATCACATCATCAAGTTCGCTCGATTTAAAACGCACAATATGAACACATGGGCCAAATACTTCACGTTTAAGTACTGATAAGTCCTTAATTTCATATAAACGAGGCGCAAAAAAGAATGCACCATTTAATGTATTATCAGGAATTTTGCACTCGTAATGCAGTGTTGCATTACCTTTTAAGTACTCAACATGGTCGTTTAAGTTTTTAAGTGCTTTTTCATCAATTACAGGGCCTACATCAGTTGATAGTAACGATGGATCGCCAATGTGTAACTCAGCTAGAGCCCCTTTAAGCATATCGATGATGCCATCAGCTACGTCTTCTTGAATAAATAGAACACGAAGAGCCGAACAACGTTGCCCAGCACTTTGAAAACCAGAACTGATCACATCGTCAACTACTTGCTCAGGAAGCGCCGTTGAGTCAACAATCATACAGTTTTGGCCACCAGTTTCTGCAATTAACGGAACTTGAATATCGTTACGTGTAGCAAGTGTTTGAGAAATTAATGTGCCTGTTTCAGTAGAGCCGGTAAACATAATTGCTTGAATGCGTTCATCAGGAACAATTGTTTTACCTACTTCACTACCACGAGCAATAACCGGTTGAACAACATGTTCAGGTAAGCCAACAGACAGCATTAGTTCAATTGCACGAAGGGCAATTAAGCTTGTTTGTTCAGCAGGTTTTGCTATTACTGTGTTACCTGTAACAATGGCAGCAGCCACTTGGCCTAAGAATATTGCAAGCGGGAAGTTCCACGGGCTGATACATAAAATAACGCCACGGGCTTCAAAGCGTTCATCTTGCGATAACTCTTCAGCGCGCGCCGCGTAGTAACGACAAAAATCAACCGCTTCACGCACTTCATCAATACCGTCTTGTGCTACTTTACCCGCTTCTTTAATACAGATAGCGACTAGTTCGTCGTGATGACGCTCTAAAATATCAGCAACGCGACGCAGTAAATTTGCACGTTCTTTTACTGATGTTTGCGACCATGATTCAAAAGCTGCTTCTGCGTTAGCCAGTAATACTTTCATCTCTTCGCCAGTTTGTAATTTAACGTGGCCGATGATTTCTTTATGATTCGCTGGATTTTTAACGGCTAATGAGCCTTCAGGTACTTGGCTTTGCTCAATTAAATGCTCATTAAACCAGCTTTCAAGATTCTCTTTGAAAGGGGTAATAACGTTAATGTCGGTTAAATCCATGCCTTTAGAGTTAGCACGTTCTTCACCGTATAAATTAATTGGCATTTTAATTTGCGTATTATACTTGTTACGTAAGCCTTGTAGTGTTTCTACAGGATCTGGTAATAGCGATTCAACAGGTTTAGATGTATCTACAATGGCATTTACAAATGATGAGTTAGCGCCATTTTCTAATAAACGACGAACAAGGTAAGCAAGTAAATCTTCGTGTTGACCAACAGGGGCATATACGCGGCACTGAATTTTTTCTTCGTTAACGATTTGATCGAATAATGATTCACCCATACCGTGCAAGCGTTGGAATTCAAAACCAGTGTTGTCGCCTTTTGCTACTTCTAAAATAGTCGCAGCAGTGTAAGCGTTATGTGTAGCAAATTGCGGATAAAGCACATCGCGCGCTTCAAGCATTTTAATTGCACATGCTTTGTAGGAAACATCGGTTGTGGCTTTACGTGTAAATACGGGGTAGTGATCCAAACCATCTTGTTGTGTGCTTTTAATCTCTGTATCCCAATAAGCACCCTTAACTAAACGGACCATCATTTTACGACCAACGCGGGTCGCAAGCTCGGTTAGCCATTCAATTACAAAAATAGCACGTTTCTGGTACGCTTGAACCGCTAAGCCAAATCCTTGCCAATCACCAAGATCTTCATCGCTAAATACCGCTTCAATTACATCTAATGAAATATCTAAACGGTCAGCTTCTTCGGCATCAACGGTAAAGCCGATATCGTATTTTTTAGCGGCAAGAGCAAGTTCTTTTAACTTAGGGACTATTTCTTCCATCACACGGTCTTTATGAGTGAACTCATAGCGTGGATGAATAGCCGAAAGTTTAACTGAAATACCAGGGCTCTTAATTGGGCCACGACCATTGGCCGCTTTACCAATTGAGTGTATAGCATTCATGTAGCTGTCAAAGTAACGCTTTGCATCTTTCATTGTGCGCGCGCCTTCGCCTAGCATATCGTAAGAATATACATAGCCTTTTTGCTCTGTATCGGCAGCACGTTCAATTGCTTCGTCAATGGTACGGCCCATAACGAATTGCTTGCCCATAATTTTCATAGCAAAATTTACGGATTTACGAATAACTGGCTCACCTAAACGACCAATGGTCTTTTTAAGCATGCCGAACTGTTGTTCTTTCGTTTTATCTGTGTAGTTAACCATTTTACCGGTAACTAATAATCCCCAAGAAGACGCGTTTACAAATAAAGAATCGCTGCTGCCTAAATGAGAGCTCCAATCACCTTTGGCCAACTTGTCGCGAATAAGTACATCTTGAGTTGCTTTGTCTGGTACGCGAAGCAGAGCTTCGGCCAAACACATTAATACAACACCTTCTTCACTAGAGAGTGAGAATTCATTTAAAAGTGCGTCAACACCGCCTTGTCCATCTTGCTCTTTACGAATGTTTAAAACAATCTGGCGGGCTCTTTCCCATGCACGGCTTCGTGCTTTTACGCCCACTTCTGCAAGCGGTAAAATATGATCGATAACCGCATTTTCGTCTATGCGGTAAAAGTCACGAATTTTCTGTCTAATAGGACAGTTAGTAGTTAAATCGCCGTTGAATAACATAAGCAACCCTCAGGAGTGTTTAGGATTTAAAGTAAAATTAATTACCAATAAATTATCAGTGATATTGTGAGTGCATTCTAATTAAAATTCCGCAGAATATGCTGGTTAAATTTCGCGATTTACGATAATTTACAGGGCATAAATTTAACTTATCCGCATAAAATTCTGTTATGACAATTCCAAATAGATTACGCATGCTAGATCGTATCGATTTAGCCATACTAGACGTTCTACAAAAGAACGGCAGAATTTCTAATGTTAACCTGGCAAAACAGGTTAACTTGAGCCCTAGCCCATGCCTTGATCGTGTTAAACGTTTAGAGCAAGAGGGCTACATAGAAGGCTATTATGCAAAACTTAGTGAAGCTAAGCTAAATCAAAGCTTAGTTGCTCATGTGCAAGTTTCGCTTGTTACCTCAAATACAGCCGTATTTAAAGTGTTTAGAGAGCATATTTTAAAAATTAAGCAAGTGGTTGAATGCGACATGGTTGCTGGTGGCTATGATTATTTATTAAAAATACGCGTGTCTAACATGGAAGAGTATAGACAAGTATTGGGGGATTTAGTTGATATACCGGGAGTCGGTACGCACCACACTTATATGGTGATTGAAAAAATTAAACAAGACGATGGTTTACTAATTGATATTTAGTTTGTTCTAAAATGTGTGAGCTTGCGGCTAAGCAGGCTCACACTTAAAACTAAATTAACTTTCTAAACCGTTTTTATTAATTGTAATAATGCGTTGAGGAAATGGAATTTCAATCTTAGCGTTGTTAATTGCTTTATAAACACCGCCGTTAATAGCCAGTTTGGTTTCGATAATTTTAGTAGTAGGCACCCAATATCTGTAGCTGATTGTAACACCGCTATCGGCAAAACGTTCAATACCGACCTGCGATAATGGGTTTTGCGCGACCAGTTTGTGCGCTTTAAGTACCTCTTCAATAAGACTAATGGCGCTATCAGAACATGCACTATAAGCTATGTCTATTTCACCTTTGACCAATGAGTAACTAAACGAGTTGTGAAGTATTTCGCCCACAATATGTTTATTTGGAATAGTAATTTCTACTTTTTCTTCATTGATTAAAATTGTGTAGCCAAGCTCAATTGTTTTAACTTGGCCGCTTACATTTTTAACTTCAATAGTATCACCAACAACAAAAGGTCGAGTGGCTATAATGGCAAGGCCTGCACCATAGTTAGAGAGCATTCCTTGTAGTGCTAAACCTGCACCTAAAGACGCAGCACCTATAGCTGCTACAAAGGGAGTAACACTTATACCTATTTTGCCAAGTGCAATAATTATAACCATTACAATTAGCAGTACTTTTACCACGCTACTGACAAAGTTAGTGAGCGTAATGTCAACATTATGGCGGGTCATTAACGCAGCTACAAATTTGGCAAGCTTTTGCGCTATCCACAAACCAATGAGGACGATAAAAATAGCACCGACAATTTGCATACTGTAGGTAACCATATACTCAGTAAGCATGGTGTAATATTTTTCAAACTGTTCGATTTCAGAACTGATCATAAAGCGCTCTATGTTAGGGCTATGTTGTATTTTTCCAACTATAGCAAAATGTTGACTAAAAATGGATATAACAGTGGTACTATAATCGCTGTTAGTAAAGCGCTGAGCGCCATTGCAACCGATGAGTAAGCGCCAACTTTTGGATGCTCGGCAATAGCAGCGGCAGTCCCAATTGCATGACAAGCTGTGCCCATGGCAACGCCTTGAGATTCGTGATTAAAAATATTAACGAGTTTAAAAAGCATAAAACCAAATAAAGCCCCTAGTAAACCAATAAAAATAACTAAAGCTGCAGCAAGTGAACTGATTCCACCCAATGAATCAGTGACGATTAAAGATATAGGTGTAGTGACA
This sequence comes from Pseudoalteromonas sp. 20-92, assembly GCF_030847595.1. Lineage (NCBI taxonomy): Bacteria > Pseudomonadati > Pseudomonadota > Gammaproteobacteria > Alteromonadales > Pseudoalteromonadaceae > Pseudoalteromonas > Pseudoalteromonas sp. 20-92. The sequence continues at coordinate 282,900 of NZ_JANJGQ010000003.1, read as the reverse complement.
CTGAGTGCGGCAACCGATGCACTTAGCTGCGCTGGCGCATTAAATAATATGCTTAGCAAAAATGCCACAACGGTTGCGTTAACAATTCCTAGGCTACATGTTGCGACTATGAGTAATAGGTTTTTTCGTACATGCGTAAACTGCTGATACAAAGGAAGCGCTAAAGCGACAATTGCGGGCTCTAATAACCAGCTTAGTAGTTTGCTGTTCGAGGCAAATTGCGTATAAGGCAAATTTAGATTAACGAGTAATAAAGCGATAATACTAATACTTAAAAATACGGGGTTGGTGAGCGATTTTAATACGCTGTTTTTTATACTTTGGTTTACGGCCCTTAGTGCTAAAAACAATACAATAATAAAAGGGATACTTAGCCACCATAAAGTAGGCTGTAGCTCTGAAATAGCGGAAAAAGTAAAATCAGTCATTATTTTCTTTTCCCTTAAAGTACGCAATTACACTGCTAACAAGCAATAAGGTAGTTATAGGAACTAGCAACACAACTGATGCTAAAAATGCCCAGTGCGATTTTATAAGGCCGAGATGTTCAATAAATCCCACACCCGCAGGAATGAAAAATATAGGCATAATATTTAAAATAGGGGAGGCGCATGGTTTTACATGTTGCTCTTTTACAATACCCGATAAGAGTAAAACTAATAAAATAACCATAGCGAGTAACGGTGCAGGAAAGCTTCCACCAATAAAGTGCATAATGAGTTTAGCGCAGGCTAAACATAGTAAAATAATAGCGCTACTGAGCAGATATTTCATCAAAGTGGCTCACAGAAAAGATAAGAGCTTAACTTTAACAAATCAAACTCTTTTATGCATTGTCTACCAGTGCTTTGTATTTGCGTAGGTTATGTCCGCTTTTCCTTTTCCTTTTGCTTTAGCAATTGCTTTTTTAGTGTTTGGGTTTAGCAATAAGCGAATTTGGCTGAAGGTTTCTTTAGCGAGTATTTTTCGTTGGTTTGGTTTATAGCTAAGTTGTGTAACACGTTTAATAGCAGCAAGCGTATCGGGTGAGCGCTCAAGTAATGTATTGAGCATGTTTTGCGTGGCTTGTTGAGTATCATCGGTAAGCTGAGTAACCAAACCTAGCTCATTTGCTTGTTGTGCTGTGATAGGGTTTGCGTGGCTTGCAAGCCAAAGTGCTTGGTCACGCTTAACTAAACCGCTCATCATTACATTTGCGCCCATATCGGGGCACAGCCCCCAGCGTGCTTCCATAATGGCAAGCTTGGCATCAACATGAACAATCCTGTAATCGGCACCTAGTGCTATTTGTAATCCCCCTCCTAAACAGTTGCCATCAATTTGTGCAATAACAGGAACGCTTAGTGACTGCCAGCCTAATACTACTTTTTGCGCTAAGTTTTGATTGCCAGGTAACCATTTGAGCAATAATTTTATAATATTCAATGGTGCCGCCATGACAGCTGATATATCAAGGCCTGCACAAAAATGCTCGCCATCGCCTTTTATTACTACAGCACGAATACTGCGATCTCTTTTTATGCTTTTAATAGCTTTGTTTAGCTCGACAAACATTTGAAAGCTTAATGCGTTTTGCTTTTTTGCTCTACTAAGCGTGACGGTAGCAATGCCATGTTGTTTTTCTAGTTTTATCATTACACACTCCTCTGACCTGTTACTTGAGCTTATGTTGTTAAGTTAACTAAGTAAAGAGAGAAAGTTTTTACACAAAAAATGAATTAATTGAGTAATTCAAAGTCTTATATTGTTGATCTTGCTAATAACAATATAAATATTTCGAAATGAGTGCAGTGATGATAAAAAAGTAAGGTATTTAAGCGTTTTTTTATCTATATAGATGCTAGTTTTGTTATTATGATGTCACTTAAAAGCTTAGAGGTTAATCACTCATGTCTGGCCCACGTTTACACACGATAGAAGAAGCAACTCATCAAGCCTATGATATTTTTTTAGAGCTAGCGCCAAATAACTTGAGCGATAAAGATGTTGAAGACTTTAATCAATACCGAGAAGATCTTGGCTTTATTGAAGAAGATGAGCCAGATGACCAATGGCAAGATTTTGTGGCACTTGAAATTGAACCAGAGCACTTTATTCAAGTGTTAGTCGGTTTAGAATTTGAAAATGAAGATGCCTTATTTGCAAAAATTTTAATTAGTCGTGATAAAGACGCGCCGTTTTGTCATATTTTATGGAAAGAAAGTGAATAAGCCCATATTGCTTGTTTGTTTATAATTGTGTGCAAGAGAGCGTATTTGTGCGTAAGTATTTATTTTTAATTCTCTTATTGATTAGTAGCCCAAGCTGGGCTGTTGATCCTTTTGAAGATTTTCATGAATATGGACAGCTTTCGGATGAAGAGATCCATGAGTTACACAAAGGTGAAATGCTTTATGGGGATACTGAGTTTGGCTTTATTCTTAGCAAAGGCAACGCTAATTCGACCAGTTTTAAGCTCAAAGGTAATTTATATCAAGACTTTGAGAAGTGGCGTAATCAATTCAAAATAGACTCCCTTTATAAGCGCGATGAAAACGATGAAACAGGCGACAGCGATGTAACAGCTAATCGTGTGTTTGTCTCTGCACAGGGTAATTATAAAGTGGGTGTGAAAAACTCATCCTTTTTTATTTACGGCGATTACGAAGAAGATGAATTTAGCGGCTTAGATTTTAAAAGCACAATCGCAACCGGTTACGGTACTCGTGTATATCAAGGTGTTAAAAACAAAGTTGATATTGATGTAGGACCCGGTTTATATCGCTCCGTTGCTGATGAAGAGTCAGATGTAAGTGAGGACGATATAAATAAAACGGGTTATTTAGTCAGAGTTGCAATGCAATGGGAGCGTTTGGTTTCTAAGCGAACTCGTTTTAATCAAGATGTCAGTGTAGAGCAATCGCTCTCGGGTCTTAATTCTCGTTTTAAATCAGAAACAGCATTAATAAGCCAAGTCGTTGGTGCTGTATCACTTAAGTTTGCGTATATGTACCGTTATAATTCAAAACCCGAGGATGATAAACTTAAGTTTGATTCAGAGCTTAGTGCAACCTTGGTTTATAACTTTTAAGTATTTATTTAATTTTAGAGAGTGTTATGTATCAGCATAAGCAGTACGCGGTGTTCATTTTTTTTGTATTAGCATGGATAGGCGGATTTGTTGCACTAGCGTGGAACTTATTAGGTGCAGATGGACCTTTAATGATATTTACTGGTATTTTAGTGCTGGTGGGCTTTTTGTTTCATGGCTTAACAGTAAAAGTTGATGATAATAAAATAAGTTGGGCGTTTGGGCCTGGTGTTGCTGGGCAAAGTATTTTGCTTAGCGAGATTACTGAAGTAAAAGCAGTACAAAATTCATATCGCCATGGTATAGGTATCCGTATTACTCACGATGGTTGGGTGTATACAGTATCTGGTTTTAGTGCAATACAGCTAACGCTTAAGGATGGCACTATGTATCGTGTAGGTACAAACGATCAAAAAGGTTTACTAGCCGCATTGAAAGAAAATAAAGTATCAATAGCACTTCCTAGTAAGAAAAAAAGCGAAACTGAAGTGGTTAAGCGCAACAATATGATATAAAAAAAGCGCCTTAGGCGCTTTTTTATCTGCTGTATACAATATTAGTGGTCGTGGCCACACCCACCTTCGCCATGTACGTGGCCGTGAGTTAATTCGTCTTGTGTTGCATCACGCACTTCTAGAATTTCTACATCAAAGTTAAGTGTTATACCTGAAAGCGGGTTATTACCATCTACAATCACTTCTTCATCTTGAATATCGATGATCATTACTGATTGGTCGCCATCATCTGTTGATGCACGAAATTGCATGCCAACTTCAATTTCCATACCTTCAAACATTGATTTAGGTACCGCTTGCATTAGGTTGTCGTGGCGCTCGCCGTAACCTTCTTCAGGTTCAACCTTTACGCTAAGCGTGTCGCCTGGTTGCTTGCCCAGCAAAGCATTTTCTAGGCCTGAAATTAAATAGCCTGTGCCAATGATAAAGTGTAGTGGCTCACCACCGAACGAGTTATCAATGCTATTGCCATCATTATCCATTACCGAATAATGCATTTTTACCACTTTGTTTGCCGCAACGATCATAGTCATTCCTATTTATTCATCTTCAAGAGAGTAGGGTAGAGGCAGAATGCTTAGCTCCACCTGAGGTGTGTGTTTTGCACGAAGTACCTGAGTTACATCAGTATCGTTTGGCAACACAACGAGGCCTGTTAGTTTATTTGTTTGCTCATCAAAACTTTGCGTTATAAGTTTACCCGCACGGCGCCAGTTTTCGCCTAACTGGGTTTCCAGATCAAGCTCTGAAAGTAGCCCTTCGCTTTGTCCTGAAACGATATACATTGCGCGTTTATTCTTACCAAGGTATTTCATACGGGCCACAGTTTCTTGACCTGTATAACATCCTTTTTTAAAGCTAATGCCACCAATAGCTTGTAGGTTAACCATCTGCGGAACATATTCCCCAATAGCTTCACTACTTAATTGTGGTTCGCCGGCTAAAATTGCTGCTTGTTTCCAGGGCGCATCGTTATCAAGAGTCGATATATTATCAGGAATACTAAATTGGCTATCAACCATCAATAACACGCGATTATCTGCTAACTTTAATGCTTTACCATAACTCAAGTCGCACGCAGTAGCATCGTCTTCAAATGTTATACTAAGCTGAGCAAGTACGTCTGTTAAGTCATCGCCGATTAAGCCAATTAAACGCTCAGAGGAGACATTTATATCGACCTTTGCAAATACAGCGTATTTTTTAAGTTCAACTAACGACTTTTCTACTTCGGCTGCGCTGCCTGTAAGGTAATAGTTATCTTGATGAGAAAATAATTTAAATACACCCCAAAGCTTTCCTTTGGCACTGCAATGGCCAGTCCATAAATAGTTACTGCTGGTTAATTTATTGAGATCTTGAGTAATTTGCCCGTGCAAATAAGATAATTTATCAGCACCGCTAAGGCTAATAAGTTGATGAGATAACGGACATGCATAAACGCTCGACATAAAAACCTTCTTTGCAATATAAATGAAGTGACATAATAACGCAGTTGTTACGTATGGTACAGACAAGCGCTAATTGGCGTGGATTATTATTTTAATCGGCGATTAATAGCTGATAAGTTGACACGCATTTGTTAAACTCGAGTCAATTAAGTATGAGGTTTAAAATGGTTGAAATTCATAGTAAAGCACGTATTCGTTGGGCTTGCCGTCGTGGCATGTTAGAGCTAGATGTTTTGTTTATGCCGTTTGTAGAAGAAGCATACGACTCTTTGAGCACAGAGCAGCAAGCTATCTTTCAGCGTTTGCTAACAGAAGAAGACCCTGATTTATTTGCATGGTTTATGGGGCATCAAGAGTGTAAAGATGAGCAGTTAAATACAATGGTTTCACTTATTTTAGATAGAGTTCGTGTATAGATTTACAGTTACAGATAATAAAGCAGACCATAAACCAGTTGTGGTCTTTTTTTGTATGCTGGCTTTGATATTATGCTTATTTTTAAGTTCTGTACTGGCAATGCTTTTTTGTGTTGTAGTAAATACAGTGGCTGGATTATTTGTTTGGCGAAAAGTTTTAGCTGCTCACCCGATACGGGGAGTTGTTATTTTAGAGCCAAACCTATTTAGATTTGAAAGTCAGTCGCTAAAAATTCAAGGTGAAATAAGTACTCAAAGTCGCATACTTGGTAGCAGTGTATGGCTTTATATTAAAGGCTTTAGTAAAAACCATTGGCTAATTATTTCAGCCAATGGAGTTAACGAACAAAGCTATGCTCGATTAAAACGTGCAACACTTAGCGCTATTAGTGGCGCTGCGGGGTCAAAATAGTTGGTGTTGGATTTTCGTTTTGCTCAGGGTAATCAATAGTGTAATGAAGGCCACGGCTTTCTTTGCGTTCCATTGCACTTCTAATGATTAATTCAGCTACTTGCACTAAATTACGTAGCTCCAACAAATTATTACTGACTCTAAAATTAGCATAGTAGTCATGTATTTCTTGCTGTAATAGTTCAACTCGGTGCAGTGCACGCTCTAAACGCTTAGTTGATCGAACAATACCAACGTAATCCCACATGAATAATCGTAGTTCATGCCAGTTATGGGTAATTACAATTTCTTCATCGGAGTTACTAACTCGGCTTTCATCCCAATATGGAAGTGCTATAGGCTCTGGCGCATGCTCTATTTTACTTAAAATATCTTTTGCAGCAGCATGGGCAAACACAATACATTCAAGTAATGAGTTACTAGCCATGCGATTTGCACCGTGAAGGCCTGTATAAGCTACTTCACCCACAGCGTATAAATTATCTAAATCGGTTTTTCCGTTAAAATCGGTCATTACACCGCCGCAAGTATAGTGGGCAGCGGGGACAACTGGGATTGCTTCTTTGGTTATATCAAGCCCTACACTTAAGCATTTCGCATAAATAGTAGGAAAGTGCTCAATAATAAAATCTTTATCTTTGTGGCTAATATCTAGGTAAACACAGTTTGCGCCGAGGCGTTTCATTTCAAAATCGATTGCGCGTGCAACAATGTCGCGTGGAGCAAGTTCTTCACGCTCATCAAAGTCTTTCATAAAGCGAGTGCCGTCAGGGCGTTTTAAATAAGCGCCTTCACCACGCATAGCTTCAGTAATTAAGAAGTTTTGTAATTCAGGGTGATATAAACTTGTTGGATGGAACTGATTAAATTCCATATTGGCCACTTTACAGCCCGCCCGCCACGCCATTGCAATACCATCGCCACTTGATACGTCAGGATTTGAGGTGTACAAATACACTTTACTTGCCCCGCCGGTCGCCAGGGCAACAAATTTTGCCGAAATGGTTTCTACCTTTTTAGCTTTTTTGTTCCACACATACATACCGTGAATATGCGAAGCTGTTTTTTCGGTGTTTTTATCAGTAATTAAATCAATTGCGTTGTATTGCTCTAAAAGTGTAATATTTTTATGCGCTTTTACTTGGCTTATTAATGTAGTTTGTACTGCTTTGCCAGTCGCATCAGCTGCATGCAAAATACGACGATGGCTATGACCGCCTTCGCGCGTTAAATGAAAGCGCTCTTTGCCTTTACTATCAAATTCCATATCAAAAGGCACGCCTTGATCAATTAACCATTGCAGGCAATCATGGGCGTTGCTTGCAGTGTAGTGGACGGCTTCTCTGTTGCACAAGCCGCCGCCAGCATCGAGTGTATCCTCTACATGGGATTCTATGCTGTCATTTTGTTTATCAAATACAGCAGCTATACCGCCTTGAGCATATAATGTAGAGCCTTCTGTCAGAGCCCCTTTACTAATTACGGTAACGTTACAAAAATTAGCTAAAGATAAAGCTAGTGATAAGCCTGCTGCGCCGCTACCGATAATAGCGACATCAGCAATGTGGTGTTTATTTTGGTTCATGTCAGAGGTACTTTGCGGTTACAATGCTCGTATAGAGCAATATTTGTTTTCAATATCTGTAGTTGTATCATATTTGTCATATTACTACGTAGTGATTTTAATAGCCTAACGCTGTTATTTATGAACTATTTTATAAAAAAATAATATTAAACAGAACTTTTTATTCATGTAGAGGTCAGAGTATTTGTGAACAATAGCGACACTATGAATAACAAGCAAAAATCAGACATAGGAGTACCGGCTCGAATGAGCGAGCAGGAATTAGATTTAGCGCTAGTAAAAAGGGTTCAGCAGGGTGATAAAAACGCCTTCAATCTATTAGTAAAGAAGTATCAAAATAAAATTGCAGGTTTGATATCACGTTATGTATCAAACCAAGGTGATATTGCAGATGTAGCACAAGAAGCATTTATAAAAGCTTATCGTGCACTTCCAAACTTTAGAGGTGATAGTGCCTTTTATACTTGGTTATACCGTATTGCCGTTAATTGTGCTAAAAATTACTTAGTAGCACAGGGCCGTAAACCGCCAGCAAATGATATCGACGCTGAAGAAGCTGAATTTTATGACTGTGCGGATTCGATGCGTTCAAATGCATCCCCTGAAAATCTACTTTTAAGCGAAGAAGTACGCGCTGTTATTTTTAATACGATTGATAGTTTGCCTGAAGATCTTAAAACTGCGATAACCCTAAGAGAAATCGAAGGGATGAGCTATGAAGAAATAGCAGTGGTCATGGATTGCCCTGTCGGGACGGTGCGTTCGCGTATCTTTCGTGCCCGAGAAGCAATTGATAACAAATTAAACCCATTAATAGGCGAGTCTTAGTATGACGAAAGCACACCTTAACAAGTTAGATAACGAAGTGTTATCGGCATTACTTGATGGCGAACAACATCTAACTGATGCAAAAATTGCAGAGCAAGATGTAACCACGTTTGGCCGTTATGCGTTAATTGGTGATGCAATGCGTGCTCAAAAAAATAATAATGACATACATATTGATATTAGCGATCGCGTTGCATTAGCATTAGAAAGCGAGCCTGTTTATGCTGACTTCAACCAGCCAAACACAGAGCCTCAAGCAGTCACTGAAACTGTAAAAAATAATGTAGTTGCTTTTAATTGGCGCAAACCTGTTGCCCAACTAGCGATTGCAGCAAGTGTGGCAATGTTTGCTATTGTGGGCGTTAATACACTTCCGCAAAGTAACAATCAGCAGCAAAGCGAAATCCCTTTACTGCAAACTACCCCTTTAACAGGTATGGCTTCGCCAGTAAGTTACTCATCTGAGCCAGCGCTTGAAAATGCTGAACAAGGCTTACGTGAATTGCAGCAACAACGTATTGGCGCATTAGTTTTAGAGCATCAACGACAAGCACGTGTTGCTAACTCGCTTCAAACAGCGCAAAATAGTATAAAAGCGCAAGAGGAAAAAAACTAATTAAATGAAAGTAATCACTTTTATTCTGTCGTTGGTAGTTAGCTTTACTGCATTTGCCAACGATATAAATCCTGCCAAAGATTTATTACTTAAAATGGCTAATGCCGTACATAACCGTAATTTTGATGCTTCATTTGTGGTTGTTAAGGGTAAAACAATGGAACCATATCGTTGGGTCCATGCCAAACAAGGCGACACAGAGCTTGAGCATTTAAGTTTACTCAATGGCGCAGGCCTTGAAATGGTTCGTGTTAATAATCAAGTCACTTATTTTGAACCGCAGTCAGAGCCATACTCTCTTAAAACTGATTCGATTGCTGGCCCCATTCCTGAAGTGTTATTTAAAGACATTGAGCGTTTGAGCGCACATTATGATTTTGTAATGGGTGGTAAAGGGCGCATTGCAGGGCGTGCGGCTCAATTAGTTCGAATTGAATCCAAAGATGAATTCAAATATAACTACTGGATTTGGCTTGATATGGAGTCGTCTTTACTTTTAAAAGCAGCGTATGTGAACCACGAAGGTGAGGCGCTTGAACAGCTACAGCTAACTCATGTTAGTGTTACTGAACAGCCTGCTAGTATGCTGTTGGAAGTACTCAATCGTAACTTTCCAACGCCTCTACCAGAAAGTGATTTAGGTGGTGCAGAGAATACAGCAAAGAATTGGAATATAAACTGGTTACCTAATGGCTTTGAATTATTAAAATCTGACAGGCATAAACTCGATTTAAATAATGAGTTAACAGACTATTATTTATTTTCTGATGGTTTTGTTGAGATCTCTATATTTATACAGCGACCTTTACCTGGTAAGCGTTTAAGCGGTGCATTAACATCTGGTGCAACGACGGTATATGTGCATAATGGCGGTAATTTTGATGTATCGGTTGTTGGTAATGTACCGAGTATGACCGCAAAAGCAATTGCAGAGTCAGTTACCCGCGCACTATAGGCGATTCCGTAAGGATTGTTATGATTGAACAAACCCTCACAGTTGTGGCCCTTGATGGCCACATTGCTCATTTAGAAGCGCAACAAAAGCAAGCTTGCGAAGGCTGTAATGGTCGTTGTGGATCACAAGTGTTTGGCAAGTTATTCGGCACCGCAAAAAAAACCTTTCCATATAGATTCGATTTACCAGTCGAGGTCGGTCAAAAAGTTACTTTGTCACTTGATGATAGCCTCGTTGTTAAACATGCTTTTGCTGTATATATGTTACCTTTACTTTTAAGTCTAACGTTTGCATTTATTGCTTCTGAGTTACTTTTAATGGCCGAGGGTTGGCAAATCTTAGCGGCGGCTTTAGGTGGCATTACTGGATTTTTTATTGCTAAAACTCGTGTTAAATCACTTAAGCACGATATAAAAGTAATAAAAATTCATCCAATTAGTATCCCTTTAACTCAAATAGATGGTGATTGACGCCAATTAAATGTAAAATTGCCGTTTTATACCAAAGTAACTTGGAAATACAGGGAATTGTGGTTTTTAAAATTATTTTATCTGACTGACTTATTTAAGTTTATTAAGCATAACTTATTGTTATTCATTAAATAAAATGATTATAACCCATCTTAAAAAGCGTGGGCTAAGTCTGTAATTTACAAACTGAGCTTATGGCATCCTAAAGCAAGTATTTTCAAGTCACTTAGGTATTCATATTTAGTCCATTAAAATAGAAGTATAGAATCCAGTTTATGAAGCATATCCGTAATTTTTCGATCATCGCCCATATTGACCATGGTAAATCGACCCTTTCAGATCGTTTGATCCAAGTTTGTGGCGGTTTAACCGACCGTGAAATGCAAAAACAAGTTTTGGATTCAATGGATATTGAGCGCGAACGTGGTATTACCATTAAAGCGCAAAGTGTAACGTTGAATTACAAAGCGAACGACGGCGAAACCTACCAACTTAATTTCATTGATACTCCAGGACACGTTGATTTTACGTATGAAGTGTCGCGTTCTTTAGCTGCATGTGAAGGTGCACTACTCGTTGTTGATGCAGGCCAAGGCGTTGAAGCACAAACACTAGCTAACTGTTACACCGCTATTGAAATGGAATTAGAAGTAATTCCAGTACTTAATAAAATCGATTTACCGCAAGCAGACCCTTTACGTGTTGCAGAAGAAATTGAAGAGATTATTGGTATTGATGCCCTAGATGCTGTGCAGTGTAGTGCTAAAACAGGCGTAGGTATTGCTGAAGTACTTGAAATGATTGTTAAAGATGTTCCGCCACCAGTAGGCGACAAAGATGCACCTTTACAAGCACTTATTATCGATTCTTGGTTTGACCCATACCAAGGCGTTGTATCACTAGTGCGTATTAAGCACGGTGAATTACGCACTGGCGATAAAATAAAAATAATGTCGAACGAGCATATCCATACTGCCGACCAAGTGGGTGTGTTTACACCTAAGCAAACCAACACCGGTATTTTAAGAACAGGTGAAGTAGGGTTTGTTATTGCGGGCATTAAAGAGATACATGGTGCGCCAGTAGGTGACACTATTACTCATCAAAAAAATGCAGCTCCACTTCGCTTACCTGGCTTTCAAAAGATTAAGCCTCAGGTTTATGCGGGTATGTTCCCAATTGCATCAGATGAGTATGAATCATTCCGTGATGCACTTAACAAATTAAGCCTAAACGATGCGTCGTTATTCTTTGAACCAGAGAATTCAACCGCACTAGGTTTTGGTTTCCGCTGTGGCTTTTTAGGCATGCTACACATGGAAATCATTCAAGAGCGTTTAGAGCGTGAATACGATATTGATTTAATAACAACTGCACCTACGGTAATCTATGAGATAGTTACTAAAGAAGGTACATTTCAGATTGATAATCCGTCTGATCTACCTGCTGTAAACGATATTGTAGAGATTCGTGAACCAATTGTTGAAGCAAATATTTTGGTACCACAAGAATACCTAGGTAATGTTATTACCTTATGTATTGAAAAACGTGGTAGTCAAACAAAAATGACTTATCACGGTAAGCAAGTAGCTGTTACATATGAGCTACCTATGGCTGAAGTGGTCATGGACTTTTTTGATAAATTAAAATCTACAAGCCGTGGTTTTGCATCGCTTGACTATAACTTTAAGCACTTCCAAACATCAGACATGGTGCGTGTTGATATTTTGATCAACAGTGAACGTGTTGATGCACTTGCGATTATTGTTCACAGAGATGGTGCACAATCTCGTGGTCGTCAGTTAGCTGATGCATTGAAAGAACTTATTCCACGTCAAATGTTTGATATTGCGATTCAAGCAGCGATTGGACAGCATGTTATTGCACGTACCACAGTCAAGCAATTACGTAAAAACGTAATCGCTAAGTGTTATGGCGGTGATGTGAGTCGTAAGAAAAAATTACTTAAAAAGCAAAAAGATGGTAAAAAACGAATGAAGCAAGTAGGTAATGTTGAAGTGCCTCAAGAAGCGTTTTTAGCTATTTTAAAAGTTGGTAAATAAAAACAAAGGATTATAAATGGCTGGTTATTTTTCAGTTTTATTGGTGCTATTAACTTTGGGCTCAGGCTTAATATGGTTAATAGATCACTTACTGTATGCACCTAAAAGGCAAGTGCTTTTAGATATAGCGCAAAAGTCTGCAGGTGCGCCGTTAGATGACGAAACAGCTGCATTAATAGCGCCAGAGCCAGTAATAACAGAAACGGCAAAGTCGATTTTTCCGATGATTGCTGCGATTACTATTTTTAGATCATTTATCTTTGAACCGTTTCAAATTCCATCGGGTTCAATGATGCCTACGCTGCTAGTTGGTGATTTTATTTTAGTGCAAAAGTACTCATATGGAATAAAAGACCCTGTTTGGCGTACCCAATTAGTTGATATGGGTGAACCTGAACGTGGTGATATTGTTGTTTTTAAATACCCGTTAGATGAAAAAGTTGACTATATTAAACGTACAATAGGTTTACCTGGCGATAAAGTTGTTTATCGTGATAAACGTTTATATATTCAGCCTAATTGTAAAGAAGGCGAAACCCAGCAGGGTGAGCTTTTATGTAATGAATTCAATAAAATTGATTTTAAATTAATTAATGATAACGAATTTAAACAAGGCCCAATGCCTCTAGCTCGCGTAAATGAAAATTTAACAACAGTTACGCATGATATTTTAATCAACCCACAAGCGCCTGAAAGAAAAGGGCGTTATTACCAGCAACCGGGCACGCCTTCTGATGAATGGACTGTTCCTGCTGATCATTATTTTATGATGGGTGATAACCGCGACAACAGCCAAGATGGTCGCTTTTGGGGCTTTGTACCAAAAGAAAACTTGGTGGGTAAAGCTGTCTTTATATGGATGAGTTTTGAATTTGAGAATGGCCCTGATGATATTTTACCAGGATGGGTTCCAACTGGTGTTCGCTTTGAGCGCCTAGGTAATATTCAGTAACAATGAAAAAAAATGTAACAGAATTATATGACAAAATTGGCTATGTATTTACTGATCAAGGTTTACTTGAACAAGCAATGACGCACCGCAGCCATAAAGGCCAACATAATGAGCGACTAGAATTTTTAGGTGACTCTATTTTGAGCTTTGTGATTGCTAATGCACTTTATGCCAAATTCCCTAAAGCGCGTGAAGGTGATTTAAGCCGTATGCGCTCAACACTTGTACGAGGTCAAACTCTTGCCGAGTTTGGTCTTGAATTTGGCTTGGGCGATTATTTACGCTTAGGTCCGGGTGAGCTTAAAAGTGGCGGATTCCGTCGTGAGTCAACGCTTGCCGATGCAGTAGAAGCAATTATTGGTGCTGCATTTTTAGATTCAGGTATCGACCGCTGTGGCGAGCTTATATTAGCGTGGTATGAATCTCGCTTGGATGCTATTTCACCAGGGCTTAATCAAAAAGATCCGAAGACCCTGCTGCAAGAGCATCTACAAGGCCGTAAGTTGCCTCTTCCAGGTTACACTGTGGTTGATACTAAAGGCCAGGCACATAATCAAACATTCACGGTTGAATGTATTGTTGATGGAATGGATAGCATAATTTCTGTTGGTAGCTCACGCCGCAAGGCTGAACAAAAAGCTGCCGAAAAAGCATTGAAGATAATTAAAAATGAATCTTGATACCCTAATACAGCCTCGTGAAGGTGATGTAGATACGTTTTGTGGCATGGTCGCAATTGTAGGACGTCCAAATGTTGGTAAATCGACTTTACTCAATGAGATCATTGAGCAAAAAGTAAGTATTACCTCACGTAAACCACAAACAACGCGCCATCGTATTATGGGTATTCATACCGAAGGTAAACATCAAGCTGTTTACATCGATACGCCAGGGCTACACGTTGAAGAAAAGCGTGCTATTAACCGCTTAATGAACCGTGCAGCGTCTAGCTCAATCGGTGATGTAGAGCTTATTATATTTGTAGTTGAAGGCACTCACTGGAATGCTGATGACGACATGGTACTGAACAAAGTATCGCAAAGTGGTAAGCCAGTATTATTGGTTATTAATAAAATAGACCAAGTTAAAGACCGCGATCTTGTATTGCCTCATATGAAGTGGTTAGGCGATAAGTTTGATTTTGTTGGTATTATGCCTGTGTCTGCAAAACAGGGAAAAAATATAGACTTAATCAAAGCTGAAGTAACTAAGCGCTTACAACCGTGTGAGTTTTACTTCCCTGAAGATTACGTCACAGACCGCTCAATGCGCTTTATGGCGGCTGAAGTTATCCGTGAAAAATTAATGCGCTTCATGGGTGAAGAATTACCGTATTCTGTTACTGTTGAAATTGAACAGTTTAAATGGCAAGACAACGGTATTTGGCATATCAACGGATTAATTCTTGTTGAGCGCGAAACACAAAAACGCATGGTTATTGGTAATAAAGGCGAAAAGCTAAAAACCATTGGCCGTGAAGCCCGTAAAGACATAGAGGAAATGCTTGATAACAAAGTGTTTTTAGAGCTTTGGGTGAAAGTTAAATCTGGTTGGGCTGATGATGAACGAGCACTACGAAGCTTAGGTTATGGTGAAGACTAAACCAATAATTAGTATTATCTATGGATAGCGACTTCTACACTGCTTATTTATTGCATCGACGTCCTTACAGTGACTCACAAGTAATGCTTGATATGCTTGTAGAAGGCGTTGGGCAACTTAGAATGATTGCACGCATTAGTGGCCGCCAGGCCACTAAACATAAAGCTCAGTTACAACCTTTTCAACCACTACTTGTCCATTACAGTGGTAAATACGATCTAAAATACATCAATAAGTTTGAGCTACATGGCACACCACTTTTTTTAAAAGGTGATGAGCTTTATTGTGGCTTTTATTTAAATGAATTAACTAACCGAATAGTGCCTATTAATGAACCTATAGAACAGGTTTTTCATCTTTATAAAACGCATTTAGAAAACCTAAACAGTGGGGCTAATTTACAAGCTGTGCTTCGCTCATACGAGTTTCAATTATTAGAGCTACTTGGCTATGGCGTCGATTTTAGTTTTGATGCCAGTGGTGAACCAATAGACGAGACGCAAACGTATAGTTACTTTCCTGAGTTTGGTTTTTTAGTGCAAGAAGATACGCGTTCTGGCTTTAGCGGTTTACAACTAAATGCGATAGCAAATCATGACTTTAGCCAAACTGATGTGTTATATATGGCAAAACAATTAAGTCGATATTTATTAAAGCCTTTGTTAGGTAATAAGCCATTAAAGAGCCGTGAGCTTTTTAGTGCTTCTCAATAATCGTAATTTTACAGGTAAAATAATGAAAGATATTCTTTTGGGTGTAAACGTTGATCATATTGCAACGCTTCGCCAAGCGCGTGGAACTACATATCCAGACCCTGCTCATGCAGCCAGTGTTGCTGAGCACGCAGGCGCCGACGGCATTACAATTCACTTACGTGAAGATCGTCGCCATATTCAAGACCGCGACGTTTACGTGATGGCTAAAACGATTCAAACACGCATGAATCTTGAAACAGCTGTTACCGATGAAATGATAAAAATAGCGCTTGAAGTAAAACCTGAGTACGTGTGTTTAGTACCTGAAAAGCGCGAAGAATTAACAACCGAAGGTGGCTTAGATGTAGCGGGTAATATAGATAAAATTAAAGCCGCAACAAAAACGCTTACTGACGCAGGCATTAAAGTATCGTTATTTATTGATGCAGATAAAGTGCAATTAGATGCAGCCAAAGAATGTGGTGCTCCTTATGTAGAGATACACACAGGCGCGTATGCTGATGCAACAAATGATACCGATTTACACAAAGAGTTAGAGCACATTCGTGAAGGTGTTAAATACGCAGCGAGTTTGGGGTTGATTGTTAACGCGGGACATGGACTTCATTATCATAATGTAAAACCGATTGCAGCAATGCCAGAAATTTACGAGCTTAATATAGGTCATGCTATCATTGCTCGCGCCGCGATTGATGGATTGGAAAAAGCAGTCCGCGATATGAAACGCCTAATGCTTGAAGCACGAACTTAAGTTATTTTAGTTAAAAAGACACGCTTATTATAGCGTGTCTTCTTCAGATTTTTCAGCTGATTTTGAATCGAGAAGTAAGCTTTCAAGTTCATCTTGTAGCTCAAAAAGTTCTGGTTCTATACTCTCAAGTATACATTCGCTCTTAAGTGATGTTTCGATGGTCTCTGCCAATGACTTAAGTCTTGGTACACCTGTGTAACAACACGCTCCATGGAACTTGTGGACAATGCTTAGCACTTGTTTACAACTGGTGTCATCAATTGCTTTTGCAAGTAAGCTAAGTGTTTCAGGTATGCTTGATAACAGCATGTTGAGCATTTCAAGAGCAAGCTCATTTTTACCACCAGCACGTTGCAGTGCTAATGCCCAATCTATACGATTACTTTCGAAAGGAGCAGGGCTTTGTGGTACTTCATTTTTTGTTTTATCACGATTAACAGGTGTCTGCGGGCTATGTTCGCTGATTATCTGTTTCAACATGTCTTCATCAATAGGCTTGGTTAGGTAACCTTTAAAGCCATCTTTAAGTAGCTGCTCTTTTTCGCTATTCAGTGCATGAGCAGTCACTGCAATGATTGGTGTATCTTCGTTTAGAGATGACTCTTGAATAAGTTTACATGCAGTAATACCGTCCATAATTGGCATTTGTATATCCATAAAGATGACATCATATTTATGGCTTTTACTTAAACTATAAGCCTGTGAGCCGTTATGAGCGGTTTCTATTACTTCAATCTGTTCACTTAATAAAGTATGGAGAAGCTTTAAATTAGCATCGTTATCATCAACGACAAGTACTTTAAGTGGAAGTAACTGGTGTTCATTCTGCTCAATATTATGAACAGGGTGGTCTAGTCTGTATGGTGCTGCAAGTACTTCACACAGTTTTCGGTGGTTAAGTGGTTTACTTAAACACGCATCAGCACCACTGCCTATAAACGCTTCTCGCATATTGTGCGAAACTGTATTTAACATTAAATATAAGTAGTCAGTCGATTCGCGAACTGATTTTACATAGCTTTTTAATTGCTGCATATCATCAACAGAAGCCATGTGGCCTATTAAGCAAATATCGTATTTATGCTCTTTATTTGTTACAGCGTCTAAAAAACTGGTTTCGTTAAAGCAGGCTGTAACTGATGTTTGCCACTGTGTTAATAACGATAGAACAGCGTGATGAGTATGCTCATGCGGTTCTAAATATAAAATACGTTTACCAATGAGAGATTTACTCGGTAAATCGTTGGTAAATACGTGATTCGGTAATCTAAATATACTGTTGAATGTGAAACACGTGCCGTTACCAGGTGCTGAGTTGAGTGTTATTCGGCCATTCATTGCTTCAACAATATGTTTGGTAATGATAAGCCCCAAGCCCGTGCCACCGAATTTTCGGGTAATACTTGAATCAGCTTGGCCAAATGGGGTAAACAGTGAGTCTTGTTTATTCATAGGAATACCAACACCCGTATCAGTTACTGAAACTAATAAAGAAGCACGCTCTTCATCAAGTAATCGGTAACTTACATCTACTTTTATAGAGCCTTTTTCAGTAAATTTTATAGCGTTACTTAATAAGTTTATAAGTATTTGTTTAAAACGAGTTGGATCGCCAGTTAAGTCATCAGGGACTTGTTGATTAATATAAATAGATAATTCAAGTTGCTTATCATGAGCACTCGGAGCGAGCAATGTCATTACTTCGTTTATGGCATCCCTAAGTTGAAACTGAATTGATTCAAGTTCCATTGCACCGGCTTCTAATTTAGAAAAATCTAAAATATCACTAATAATCGTCATCAGGCTATTTGCAGAAAGCATAATAGTGTCGAGGTAATCTTTTTGATGTTTATTTAGCGGTGTTTTATAAAGTTGTCGTGTAAAACCAATCACCCCATTTAAAGGGGTACGTAGTTCGTGACTCATTTTAGCTAAAAAATCAGACTTAACTCTGTTAGCATCTTGCGCTTCTTTTTTTGCCATCGTGAGCTGGATATTTTGAGTTTCGTACTGCTCTAATGTTTCACGATAATCACTGGTTGCTTGATCGATGTTTTTTTGCATTTCATCTTTTTGCATTACCATTGTATGGGCTATCGTATTTAAACCTTCCCGCAATAGTTCAAACTCACCGATCATGGTATCAGTTAGTCCCGTATTTCTTTTTCCTTCAACCAACTTGTCGGTGGCAAGTACGAGTTTATTAAGTGGCGTCATAAACATACGACTAAGTCTTAATGCTAAAATAGCGGCAAACACCAAAGATAGAATAATAACAATACCGCTTATTAATAGCGCACGTTGTTGGCCTATTACAGCTTGATCTTTATTTAGCTGTAAAATAACCGTGCCTAAAGGTGATTGTAATTGAGTCGGTTCCCATTTCAAATCTTGGCTAGTGTGATTAAAAATGGGGGTAAAAAACGTGACGAGTTCATCTGACTTTTGCACTTGAGTAGTCTTTAAGTTTTGCATTGCTTTTTGATTAATTAATTTATCAAAAGAGCGATGATAATTACTGGTCATGATGAGCTGATTATTATCATCAAAAATGGCAATCGATTTTACTGTGGGTGAGTGCTTATTATGGGTATAGCTAATTAGTCGATTAAGCAGTTGTTTGTTTTTTTCTTGTAGTGGTTGTTCAAGCGCAATTGCTAAAGGCTCTGAAATAGTAGTCCCTTGTTGATATAAAATTTCATCAAGCTCAATGTAACGATTTATTGTAAAATACCCACCAAGTAACAATCCAATGATCACCGTCGGGATCAGGGTCAGTGTTAAAACAGAATCGCGTAAGCCTAATTTGGTCATAATGGAAGCATTTTTATCATTATTAGTATCCTTTGAGTATATACGGATCAACACCTATTCTCAAAGCATCTACCATCGTTGAAGATCAATTGTTTTAACCAATAATTATTTAAGGTAATGCCAAATGGCACAAATTTTTAAAGCTAAAAAACAGCCGCTACAAAAAAAGTCAGTGGTACTTGATATAACAGCAATGGATCATCAAGGGCGTGGTATAGCTAAGCATAATAATAAAGTGTGTTTTGTTAGTGGTGCTTTACCTAACGAACAAGTTAAAGCAACAATAATCGATGATAAAGCCCGCTACAGTAGCGCGGCAACGCAAAAGATTATTAAAGCAAGTGATGCACGCGTAACCCCTTTTTGTGAACATTATAATCACTGCGGTGGCTGTCAATTACAGCATTTAGAGACAAGCCAACAAGTTATTGAAAAACAAACGGCTGTTAACCAGTTATTTGAAAAGTTCGCCAAACAAAAAAACTTAAATTGGGAGGCGCCATTATTAAGCAAGTCAACGCATTACAGGCGCAGCGCCCGTATTGCTGTTATGTTTGATAAAGCGGCTAAAAAAATACGCGTGGGTTATAGGGCGAGTGGTTCTAAAAATATTGTTAGTATTAACCAGTGTGCAGTATTGAGTGAAGCATTCGCAGATGTATTTACACTTTTTGATAGTTTAATTAATCAACATAAATCGCTGCACAGTATCAGTCATTTGCAATTGTGTGAAAGCGACGAGCACAGCTTTGTTGTTATTCGTCATACAAAAACAATCCCCGACGAGTTTAAAATATTAGTCGAGCAGGCTACTGCAAGTCATAAATATGAGATTGTATGGCAAAGTGAAAGTGACGTGATTGAACATTCACACTTTGCGATGCCGTATTATTATTTAAAAGAATTTGATCTTAAGTTTGAATTTGGTTTAGGTAATTTTATCCAAGTAAACGCGCAAGTTAATCAAGCTATGCTAAAGCAATCCGCAGACTGGCTTAATTTAAATGGCGATGAAAGCGTATTAGATTTATTTTGCGGCATTGGTAACTTTTCACTCGTGTTGGCAAAACAAGCAAAAACAGTTATTGGCGTAGAAGGTGTTACTTCAGCGGTTGCAATGGCGGCTCAAAATGCGCAAACTAACTCTATTACCAATGCCGAGTTTTATTGCTTTGATTTAACGCAAAAAATACAAAATGCGCCGTGGTTTAGTAAAGATTTAGATGTATTAGTGTTAGACCCATCTCGTACTGGTGCAATGGCTGTTTTAGAGCAACTACCTTTAAAGCAGTTTAAAACAATTTTATATGTCTCTTGCGACCCTGTTACTTTAGCCCGTGACAGCGCTATTATTTCGCAAGCAGGCTTTGAGCTTAATAAAATAGGGCTAATGAATATGTTTCCTCATACAGGACATATCGAAACTATGGCGTTATTTCAACGGAGGTAAAGCGCATTATGGTAGCTACACGTCAATCACATCAGCAAGTTGAAACAGGTGATTTTGCGACTCGTCTTAAAGTACTCAAACTTTGTGCTGAAAAGGCGGAGATGCTTAATCAAGCGCAAGCACTGTGTGTTAACAGTAATAGTCAGAGTCGACAAAATACAGCCATTGAAATGGTTGAGATTTTAGTTGAGTTAAATCTTGATGCTGAATCGTTAGCGACGGCGTATTTAACCCCATATTTTTTAGATGGCTTAGTGCCTTTAGAAGTGATCGAAGAGCAGCTAGGTAGTAATGTGGCCATACTGCTAACAGGCGTTGCGCAAATGGCGACTATTAGCACTTTATCGCATCAAGGCAAAGGCACGGTGCAAGTCGATAACATTCGAAAAATGCTGTTAACCATGGTTGAAGATGTCCGTGCAGTGGTTATCAAGTTAGCTGAGCAGGTTTGCCATTTACGTAACGTAAAAGATGCTGGCGAAGAAGATCGCGTTATTGCTGCAAAAGAAACTGCCGATATTTTTGCCCCACTAGCTAATCGACTCGGTATTGGGCAATTAAAGTGGGAGCTTGAAGATTTATCGTTTAGGTATCTTCGTCCTGATATTTACAAAAATATTGCTAAGCAACTCGATGATAAACGTTTAGCACGCGAAGCTTATATGGAAGATATGGTGGAGCAAGTCAAAAGCCGTTTGAGTGAAGCAGGCATAGAGGCTGAAGTTTACGGTCGACCTAAACACATTTACAGTATTTATAAAAAAATGGCGCAAAAAAACTACGAATTTGATCAACTGTTTGATATTCGTGCTATGCGTATTGTGGTTGAGCGCTTGCAAGACTGCTACGGTGCGTTGGGTATTGTGCATACCAATTGGCGTCATCTTAATAAAGAGTTTGACGATTACGTCGCGACGCCGAAACAAAACGGCTATCAGTCTATTCATACCGTGGTATTTGGCCCTGAAGGTAAAACTGTAGAAATTCAAATACGTACCCAAGATATGCACCAAGATGCAGAGCTGGGTGTGGCAGCGCATTGGATATATAAAGAAGGCGCATTACCAGGGCGTGGCTCGGGTTATGAGCAAAAAATTAGCTGGCTACGTAAATTACTGCAATGGCAAGAAGAAGTAGTTGATGGCGGCGATTTAGCTGAAGAGCTTAAAAATCAGGTGGTTGAAGACCGCGTATACATATTTACACCCAGTGGCGATATTATTGATTTGCCACTTGGCGCTACACCGCTTGATTTTGCTTATTATATTCATTCGAACGTTGGCCACCGCTGTATTGGTGCAAAAGTATTTGGCAAAATAGTGCCGTTTACGCATCAACTTACAACTGGGGATCAAGTAGAAATACTGACACAAAAGCAACCTAATCCGAGTAGAGATTGGTTAAACCCGTCACTAGGTTACATTAAGTCATCGCGTGCAAGAGCTAAAATACATCATTGGTTTAAGCAACTTGATCGCGACAAAAACTTAAGTGCTGGTAAAGAAATACTTGATAATGAACTGCAAAAATTAGGTTTAAGCTATAAAGCTCTAGAGCCAGCAATAAAGCGGTTTAACTTTAAAGAGCTTGACGATTTAATGGTTGCCATTGGTGCGGGTGATGTACGCCTCAATCAAATGCTAAATTTTGTTACCGACCGCACAGAAGACGAACCGGTAATTCGTATTAAAGCACCCAGTAAAGTAACGGGTGATAAAAACGGCATTGTAGTTGATGGCGTTGGTAGTTTAATGAGCCATGTTGCAAAATGTTGCCGCCCTGTACCTGGCGATGAAATTATCGGCTATATTACGCAAGGGCGTGGTATTGCGGTGCATCGTGAAGATTGTGACTCATTTAACCACCTTAAGGCACAACACCCAGAGCGTGTTATTGCAGTGAGTTGGTCAGACGATATTAGTGGTTCATATGCACTAAGTATTAAAATAGAAGCAACCGATCGTTCAGGGCTAATACGCGATATAAGCTCAGTACTTGCTAACGAAAAAGTCAACGTACTTAATATGAATGTAAATACAGTTGAAGATAATCAGTTAGCAGTGTTCACAATGCAAATAGAAGTACATGACTTATCGGGTACTAACCGTGTTCTTTCTAAGTTACACCAAATTGAAGGTGTACACGATGCCAAGCGTGGTCATTAACCATGAATGATAATGCAGCGCTTACACAACTTCTTAGCATAATGAACACACTGCGAGATCCCAAGGGCGGTTGTCCGTGGGATCTCAAGCAAGATTTTAAATCTATTGTGCCGCATACATTAGAAGAAGCATACGAAGTTGCTGACTGTATTGAGTCAGGCAACTTAGGTGAGCTTAAAGGTGAGCTCGGTGATTTGTTATTTCAAATCGTGTTTTATGCCCAACTAGCTCAAGAGCAAAACCTATTTGATTTTAATGATGTAGTTGAGCAATTAAACAGCAAATTGATCCGTCGTCATCCACATGTATTTGCCGATAAAAAAGTACTCACTGCTGAGCAATTATCGCAGCAGTGGCAAGCAATAAAAGCGCAAGAACGCAGTACCAGAGCAAAAAGCGAATCACCTTCCTTTTGGCAAGGTATTCCTGCAAATATGCCAAGTTTAAGCAAAGCTAAAAAAATCCAACAACGCGTGGCTTCTCTTGGTTTTGATTGGCCAACGTATCATGGTGCTCTTGATAAAGTGAGCGAAGAGGTGCTTGAAGTAAAAGAAGCGATTGAACAGGACCCTTTGTCGGATCATACCGCAGAAGAACTTGGCGACTTACTTTTTGCAACCGTGAATGTAGTACGCCATGTAAAACGCGACCCTGAGCAACTTCTTCGCAGTGCCAATGATAAGTTTTCAACGCGCTTTGAAAAAGTCCAAGAGTATTTAAATGCACAAGGCAAAAGTTTAGATACTGCCACCTTTGAAGAAATGGATCGCGCATGGGATGCGATTAAAAAATTGTAATTAAATTATGCACATTTTTTGTGCGCACATTTGCTATTTTTAGCTGGATTGATAAGCCGTGTTTTGGTACAATTTCGCCCCGTCTTGATGATATACCCTTAGGCTCTTCTTTGGGTGTTATATTCCTTTTAATTCCTGATATTCTAGGGTTCGCATGAGTACAAAATTTATCTTCGTTACTGGCGGAGTTGTTTCTTCGTTGGGTAAAGGTATTGCAGCAGCATCGTTGGCAGCTATTTTAGAAGCCCGTGGTTTAAATGTTACCATTTTAAAGCTGGATCCTTACATCAACGTTGACCCAGGCACAATGAGCCCAATTCAACACGGTGAAGTATACGTTACAGAAGACGGCGCAGAAACTGACCTTGATTTAGGTCACTATGAGCGTTTTATTCGTACCAAAATGACTAGTCGTAATAACTTCACACAAGGCCGTGTATACGAAGACGTATTACGTCGTGAGCGCCGTGGTGAATACCTAGGTGCAACTATTCAGGTTATTCCACATATCACTAACGATATTAAGCAACGTGTATACGACGGTGCTGAAGGTTATGATATTGCTATTGTAGAAATTGGCGGCACAGTAGGTGATATAGAATCACAACCGTTTATTGAAGCAATTCGTCAGATGGGAACTGAAATTGGTCGCGAACGCGCGCTATTTATTCACTTAACGTTAGTGCCATTCTTAGGCCCTGCCGGTGAAGTGAAAACTAAACCAACTCAGCACTCTGTTAAAGAGTTACGCTCAGTCGGTATTCAACCAGATATTCTTATTTGTCGTTCTGACCGTAAACTACCAAATAATGAGCGTGCAAAAATCTCATTATTCACAAACGTAGAAGAAAAAGCGGTTATTTCACTGCCAGATGTAGACAGCATCTATAAAATTCCAGCATTATTAAAGTCGCAAGAATTAGATAATTTTGTATGTCGTCGTTTTCACTTAGATCCACCAGAAGCTGATTTAGCTGAGTGGGAACAAGTACTTTATCAAGAGTCTAACCCAACAGGTGAAGTGACAATTGGTATGGTTGGTAAATACATTGAATTACCAGATGCGTACAAATCGGTTAACGAAGCATTAAAGCATGCGGGCCTTAAAAACCGTTTAACAATTAATATCGAATACGTAGATTCACAAGATCTTGAAAGTAAAGGTGTTGAGTTACTCTCGCATTTAGATGCTATTTTAGTGCCAGGCGGCTTTGGCGGTCGTGGTGTTGAAGGTAAAATATTAGCGGCTAAATATGCGCGTGAAAATAAAGTGCCTTACTTAGGTATTTGTTTAGGTATGCAAGTAGCGCTTATTGAATATGCACGAAATGTTGCAGGCCTTAGTGATGCAAACTCAACCGAGTTTAATGCAAAATCTGCAGCACCTGTTGTTGGTTTAATCACTGAATGGCTAGATGCAGAAGGCAATGTTGAAACGCGTGATGCTGAATCTGATTTAGGTGGCACAATGCGTTTAGGCGCTCAAAAATGTCATTTAACACCGGGCTCTAAAGTACATGAAGTATACGGTAGTGATGAAATTGTTGAGCGTCATCGCCATCGCTACGAAGTTAACAACAACTTTGTAGAGCAGTTAGAAAAAGCAGGTTTAAGCTTTACCGGTTTATCAGAAGATAAAAAACTGGTAGAAATTATCGAAAATAAAGATCACCCTTGGTTTATTGCCGCGCAGTTCCACCCGGAATTCACGTCAACACCACGTGATGGTCACCCGCTATTTGAAGGGTTTGTAGCAGCCGCTCATATCCACCAAAAAGCGTCATCGTAATTTAAAAAGGCCGTGCATATTGCACGGCTTTTTTGTTTTAAGGGCTGACTAATACCCATTTTATTAAAAACATGAGCATTGTATCGCATTAAATAACTCACTCACTGCGTTAAAAATTACTCATATAGAACAACTATATGTCATAATTTCTGCCTTGTTATTGAGCTATTTTCTTAGCGCTATAATAGCTCACTAATTTAATGCAATTGGTATAAACTATATAAAACGTAGTAAAGTTAGTCGAACTCACCATTTTGGGAATATAGAGGAATCAAGATGTCAAAAATCGTAAAAGTAATAGGTCGCGAAATTATGGACTCGCGTGGTAACCCAACTGTTGAAGCTGATGTACATTTAGCTGATGGTTCATGGGGCCGTGCTGCAGCACCTTCTGGTGCATCTACAGGTACTCGCGAAGCATTAGAGTTACGTGATGGTGACAAAACGCGTTATTTAGGTAAAGGCGTATTAAAAGCAGTTGGTTATATCAACAAAGAAATTGCTGACGCTTTAGCTGGTCAAAATGCATTAGAGCAAAGTACTGTTGATAAAGTAATGCTAGATTTAGATGGTACCGAAAATAAAGAAAAATTAGGTGCCAATGCAATCTTAGCTGTATCACTAGCAACAGCAAAAGCAGCTGCACAATCTAAAAAGGTTGAGCTTTATGAACATATTGCTGACTTAAACGGCACGCCGGGTGTTTATTCAATGCCACTTCCAATGATGAACATCATCAACGGTGGCGAGCACGCAGATAACTCTGTAGACATCCAAGAGTTTATGATCCAACCTGTTGGCGCTACTAACTTCCGCGAAGGTCTACGTATGGGCGCTGAAGTATTTCATAGCCTTGCTAAAGTACTTAAAGCTGATGGCCATTCAACAGCAGTTGGCGATGAAGGTGGT
This sequence comes from Pseudoalteromonas sp. 20-92, assembly GCF_030847595.1. Lineage (NCBI taxonomy): Bacteria > Pseudomonadati > Pseudomonadota > Gammaproteobacteria > Alteromonadales > Pseudoalteromonadaceae > Pseudoalteromonas > Pseudoalteromonas sp. 20-92. Next base: position 256,574 of record NZ_JANJGQ010000003.1, on the reverse strand, counting down.
TTTGCGCCTAACCTTGCATCTAACGAAGCGGCTCTTGCTGCAATCAAAGTAGCTGTCGCAAACGCAGGTTACGAGCTAGGTAAAGATATTACTTTAGCGATGGATTGTGCAGCTTCTGAGTTTTACGACAAAGAAGCAAACATCTACGACCTTAAGGGTGAAGGCAAAAAATTCACTTCTGAAGAATTTAACTTTTTCTTACAAGATCTTACTGAACAGTACCCAATCGTTTCTATCGAAGATGGTCTTGATGAGTCTGATTGGGATGGCTTTGCACATCAAACTAAGCTAATGGGTGATAAAATCCAATTAGTAGGTGATGATTTATTCGTAACAAATACTAAGATTTTAAAACGTGGTATCGACAACGGTATTGCTAACTCAATCTTAATTAAGTTTAACCAAATCGGTTCTTTAACTGAAACGTTAGCAGCAATTAAAATGGCTAAAGACGCTGGTTTCACTGTTGTTATTTCTCACCGTTCTGGTGAAACTGAAGATTCAACAATTGCTGATTTAGCAGTGGGTACTGCTGCAGGTCAAATTAAAACAGGTTCATTGAGCCGTTCTGACCGTGTTGCAAAGTACAACCAATTGCTACGTATTGAAGAGCAATTAGGCGATAAAGCACCGTACAACGGTCTTAAAGAAGTTAAAGGTCAGTAATTCTATTTTATATAGAATCTAATTTTTAATTTTAGATGATAAAATCCTCGCACAAGCGGGGATTTTTTATGCCTGCTACTTTTATTCAAAGAGATGAAAATAAGTTGTAGGCGTTAAGCTTGCTGACGCGCACGCAGTGCTAAAAGGAAGATTCACAAATAATAACTCTTTGTTTAAATCTTACTACTTTACAGAGCACTCAAAGCTGAAATTGCTGTTTTAAAATCTCGCCAGTAAAACTGGTTTTTAGATAAAAGCCACGGGGCAGGGTTTTTATTATTTGCCCATTAGGGCCAATGGCATCAGTGACTATTTTGCTATGGGCCGCTTTTGGGCGTATTTGCATTGCATCGCCTAAATGGCCCGATATTTCGTCAATTCGGCCAAGTGCAATTAACTCCATTTGCTCTTCCCAGTCGCGCTGTAATAAAGCGTCCTGCTCAGGTGTGGGTTGCCATAAAAAGCCACTGCCGATTGTTCTATCAAATGGAGCAATATCACGCTCGCTTAAAATAGGTAGCCATAAAACGTGATTAAGCTTTTTGCGAACGCTGCTGGTATGCCACGTCATCCCCGTCACGTTCATTAGTGGCGTTACAGATACAAATGTTGTTTCCAGTGGTTTCCCTTTATAAGAAATAGGGAGTGTTTTTAGCTCTATGCCTAAATCTTCAAAATCGGGTAGTGGTTTAGAGCCTGCAGTTGCACCTAAAACGTATTCTATTAATTGTCCCGTCCAGCCTTTTTCTCGCAGTAAATCGTCAGGCGTTTTAAAGTTATACTCATTGGCTAATTGGCCAAGTGTCAGGCCTGCAATATTATCAACCCGCTTTATTAGGTCATTAATTGAATGTGGTTTTGTTGGTCGCATATCACTAATTTGAGTTGAATAAATACCCTTGTCATGATAGCAAATCAGCTAAGCCGTGGATATCTTTGCGTTTGTGTGTTTTTTGTACATGAGGTGTTTGCTGTAATTTTACACACGCTAAAAAGTGAGCGAATTAACTTAAGTAACTGAACTGCTTTGTAATTTTGTGTTTTATAGTTCAGCTTTAATTAAGTGAGATTAGAGTTGCAGGGATAAATACAGATGTATGAACAAGTTTATCCACAGATTCTGTGGAGAAAGTCAGTTTTTAGATCTCATATTGTGGATTTGTTTGCAAAATGAGCGTGTTTTACAAAAGTTATGCACAAGCTGTGGGTAAGCAGAGTAAAACTCGTAATAGTATTTGCCGTATTGCGGGTTATGTGGAACAATCATAAAAAATCGACTTACAAATGAGGCACTAAGGTGATTGATGCCGAAGGTTTTCGTGCCAATGTCGGAATTGTAATTTGCAATAATCAGGGACAGGTGTTTTGGGCCAGACGCTATGGTCAACATTCTTGGCAATTTCCCCAAGGTGGTGTTGATGATGGTGAGACAGCAGAACAAACCATGTACCGCGAGTTACACGAAGAAGTAGGGCTGCGACCAGAAGATGTAGAAATAGTCGCAAGTTCAAAACATTGGTTACGCTATAAATTACCCAAACGATTAATCCGCCGAGACTCTAGTCCGGTGTGTATTGGGCAAAAACAAAAATGGTTTTTACTAAAATTACGCTGTAAAGACGAAGATGTAAATTTACTTAAAACCCATCATCCTGAATTTGATGATTGGCGCTGGGTAAGTTATTGGTATCCTGTAAGACAGGTTGTATCGTTTAAACGGGATGTTTATCGACGAGTAATGAAAGAGTTTGCTCCTTTCGCCATGCCTTTTAATAAGAGAGAACAACAGAAAGATCATTGGCGAAGTAAAAGGTAGTAATTTCTCGATACAATAAAGGAGCAGGGTATGCTGGCTACACTGAGATCTATTGCGGAGTCTGTATCGCGGCAAGCGAATTTAGACAGCGCATTAGTGTGCTTTGTGCAAATGGTGAAAGATGCCATGAAAACCCAGTGCTGCTCCATTTATTTTGCAGATTACAGCCAAGACAATTTTGTACTTATGGCAACCGAAGGACTAAACCCCGATGCGGTAGGTAAGTTTAGAATTGGTTTTACCGAAGGTTTAGTTGGCCTAGTAGCGCAACGCGAAGAACCTATTAATATTGCATTTGCTAAATCGCATCCGCGTTTTAAGCTCTCCCCTGAAGTAAATGAAGAAGGCTACAACGCTTTTTTATCTGTACCCGTTGTTCATCAAAAAAAAGTATTGGGTGTTATTGTCGTTCAACAAAAAATGGCGCGTGTATTTAGCCAAGATGAAGAGTCATTTTTAATTACGCTTTCTGCTCAACTGGCTTCACAGTTAGCACATGCCGAAATTAAAGAAGTTTTGCGCCAAGATGAATCATCTCATCAAACATCGGTATTAAAAGGCGTATCGAGTGCGCCGGGTATCGGTATTGGACAGGCATTTGTACTTTTGCCTAAACTTGATTTTAAATCGATTGAACTCAAAAAAGATCATGATACAACAGAGCAACGCCGTTTGTTTACACAAGCCGTAGCTGCAACGCGTAAAGAATTTAGTACCCTTTCGATGACGCTAAGTGATTCTATTCCGCACGAAGCTCTTGCTGTATTTGATGTTTACCAACAGCTGCTTGATACAAAAAGTTTAGGCCACAATGTAGAAATGCAATTACAAGAAGGCTGGTGTGCTAAAAGTGCATTAAAAATTGTAATAGAGCGTTTAATATCTCAATTTAATGCCATGCAAGACCCTTACATAAAAGAGCGCGCCGTTGATGTTAAAGACATTGGCTTGCGGGTACTGCATCATCTTGTAAATACCGAACATGCTGTTAAAAATTACCCTCCCAATACAATTTTGATTGCCAATACGTTAACACCAGCAATGCTTGCAGAAGTACCAAAAGGGCATTTAACCGGTGTCGTTAGTGTAAATGGCTCAGCAAATAGTCACGCGTCTATATTAACGCGTGCAATGGGTATTCCTGCTATTTGGGGTATAGAGGATTTACCTTTATTGCAGTTTGACGGTAAATCAATGATTTTAGATGCATTTGCAGGGCGTTTATACATATCGCCATCGCAAATGTTAATGGATGAATACACCGAATTACAGCATCAAGATAATCTACTTAATAATCGCTTTTTAGCAGAGCAAGACTCAGAATCAATTACGCTTGACGGTGAGCATGTTAGCTTATTATTGAACGCAGGCCTTGAGCTTAATACCGAGCAAAGTAGTTCACATATTTGTGACGGTGTAGGGCTTTATCGAACCGAAGCGTGGTTTATGCAAAAAGGTCAGTTTCCTTCGCAATCAGAGCAAGAAAATTGGTATCGAGAAGTACTAACTAGCTATCATCCCAATCCTGTGGTTATGCGAACATTAGACATAGGTGGCGATAAGGTTCTTGATTACTTTAACATAACCGAAGAAAACCCATTTTTAGGTTGGCGTGGTATTCGTATCAGCCTTGATCACCCTGAATTGTTTTTAGATCAACTCAAAGCCATGCTTAAAGCCAATATAGGTTTAGGTAATTTAAAAATAATGCTGCCAATGATCAGCGGAACCGAAGAAGTAGACGAGTCACTCGCATTGTTTGAGCAGGCTTATTTTGAGCTAAGTGAAAAATACCCAGAACAACAAATAGAAAGACCCGATATAGGTATTATGCTTGAAGTGCCATCAAGCGTATTTATGCTGCCAGAGTGGTCTAAAAAAGTTGATTTTTGCTCCGTAGGCAGTAACGATTTAACGCAGTATTTATTAGCGGTAGATAGAGCAAATGCCCGAGTTGCTGAGTTGTTTAATCCCTATCACCCTGGCGTACTTAGAGTGCTTAATAAAATAGCCTGCGAGTGCGAACAGTATGAGTTACCTTTTAGTTTATGTGGAGAGTTAGGCGGCGATCCTGAAGGTGCAATACTCCTTATTGCTATGGGATACAGACGTTTAAGCATGAATCTATCATCACTTAATAAAGTTAAGTGGGTACTTAGACGTTTAAGTGTAAGTGATATGGAACAATTACTAACTGCATGTTTGGCGCAGTCGACTGCAAAGCAAGTACTGCGTTTAACACGTAATTTTATGTTAGAACATCACTTAGGTGACTTGTTTTACACGCCAAAATAACTAAGTGCGTCGAATTAATTTAAATACGAAGATGCTATTAGTTTTATAATCCTTTAATATATAAGTCTCCAAAGGGTATTTGAGATTACTATGTATGACTTAGGTTTGTTAGTCGCAAGCTGCGCACTACTAGGCTGTATTGTCGGGTTTTTAGCGGGTTTACTAGGCATTGGCGGCGGTTTAATTATTGTCCCAGTACTCAGTGCGTTACTGCTGTCATTTAATGTAACCTCAGCAGATCATGTATTAGTGATTGCTATTGCAACGTCACTTGCTTCTATTTTATTTACCTCCACCTCTTCAGCGTTGGCTCATCATAAAAATGATAATGTGCCTTGGGCAATTGCGCCTTGGGTTATGTCGGGTGTGGCTTTAGGCGCGCTTATTAGCGGCTTTGCAGCTAGCCTTATTCCAGAGCAAATATTGCGCACTGTGTTTTCTGTAAGTGTTGTATTTATAGCAGGGAGAATGGTGCTCTCAACTCGTAATAAACCAATGTCAGAAAAACCGTTACCAGCAGGTCCTATTTTAGGCGGGATTTCGGCAATAATGGGCGGGTTATCAGGTTTAATAGGTATTGGTGGCGGCGCATTAATAGTCCCTATGCTTAATTATTTTTCGGTTGATATAAAAAAAGCAATTGGTTGTGCCGCAGCCTGCGGAATTGTTATTGCATTATTTGGCTCTGTTGGCTATGTCAGTGCCGGCTGGCACGTGACTGATTTAGAACATGGTTTTGCAGGATTTGTGTATCTTCCTGCGTTATTTGGTATTGTATTAACGTCGTGGTTTGTTGCACCTATTGGTGCTAAAGCAACTCATTATTTACCTGTTAATACAATTAAGAAAGTTTTCGCGGTGCTGCTTGTAGTTATCGCAATTAAAATGGTTTTTAGCTAAAGGTTTATTTTTATGGCACTTGAGTTTCCTCAAATCGATCCAATAATTTTTTCAGTTGGGCCACTTAGCGTACGTTGGTACGGCTTAATGTATTTAATAGGTTTTGCATTTGCGATGTGGTTTGCAAATCGTCAAGCGTCAAAACCAAACTCTGGTTGGACTAAAGATCAAGTTAGCGATTTACTGTTTTACGGCATGTTAGGGGTAATACTAGGCGGGCGTATTGGCTACGTATTGTTTTACCAGTTTAGTTACTTTATAGAAAACCCACTGTATTTATTTAGAATAGATCAGGGCGGCATGTCGTTTCATGGTGGAACACTTGGCGTTATAACCGCCGCCGCAATTTTTTCGTGGACGCGCAAAAAATCGCTTCTTCAAGTAGGCGACTTTGTTGCACCATTGGTTCCTGTAGGGCTTTTAGCCGGACGTATTGGTAACTTTATAAACGGTGAGTTATGGGGCCGAGTTACCGACGTGCCATGGGCAATGGTATTTCCAACGGGCGGGCCGCTTGCGCGTCACCCATCGCAATTATACGAAGCATTTTTTGAAGGCTTAGTGCTTTTTTTAATCTTGCAATGGTTTATTAAAAAGCCTCGTCCGGCAGGCAGCGTTGCCGGTGTGTTTTTATTAGGTTATGGCGTGTTTAGGTTCTGTATTGAATACTTCCGCCAACCAGATGCACAACTCGGTTTATTTGCCGACTTTATTTCAATGGGGCAAATACTTTCGCTTCCTATGATAGTAGGCGGATTAGGGTTATTAATTTGGGCTTATAAGCAACCACAACACGTTACAACAGCTAAGGCATAATACAAAAAACATGAAACAATATTTAAAGTTATGTCAGCGTATTGTTGACGAAGGGCAGTGGGTAGAAAACAAACGTACAGGCACGCGTTGTTTAACTGTAATTAATGCTGATTTAGAATACGATGTAGCTAATAATCAGTTTCCGATGATCACCACACGAAAAAGTTACTACAAAGCAGCGATTGCTGAATTACTAGGTTACTTACGTGGTTACGACAGTGCTGGGCAGTTTCGTGATATTGGCTGTAAAACATGGGATGCTAATGCGAACGATAATAACGCATGGCTTAATAATCCTAACCGTAAAGGTGAGGACGACATGGGCCGCGTTTACGGCGTACAAGGGCGTGGTTGGCAACGCCCAGATGGTTCAACACTTGATCAGCTCGCTAAAGTTATTAATAACTTAAAAAATGGCATTGATGACCGTGGTGAGATAATCACGTTTTATAACCCAGGCGAATTTGAGCTTGGTTGTTTGCGCCCGTGTATGCATACGCACACCTTTTCGTTGCTTGGCGATACCTTATATTTAACGTCTTATCAGCGCAGCTGTGATGTGCCGCTTGGCTTGAACTTTAATCAAATACAATGCTTTGTATTATTGGCGTTAGTAGCTCAAATTACTGGTCATAAAGCGGGTAAGGCATACCATAAAATTGCCAATGCACACATTTATGAAAACCAACTTGAGTTGATGCGAGATGTGCAGTTAACACGTCAGCCATTTGCATCGCCTCAATTAAAAATTAATCCAAAAATTAAATCGTTAGAAGATATAGAAACGTGGGTAACACGAGACGATTTCGAAGTAACAGGCTATCAATGCCACGAAGCGATTCAATATCCATTTTCAGTATAATAAAAGATTAAGGAAAACATAATGAAAGCAGTGATCCCCGTAGCGGGCCTTGGTACTCGCATGTTACCAGCAACAAAAGCAATTCCTAAAGAAATGCTGCCAGTGGTAGACCGTCCTTTAATTCAATACGTAGTTAATGAAGCAGTTGCTGCCGGTATTAAAGAGATAGTGCTAGTAACGCATTCAAGTAAAAACTCAATCGAAAATCACTTTGACACCAGTTTTGAACTAGAAGCAACTTTAGAGAAGCGTGTTAAGCGGCAATTACTTGCCGAAGTGCAAGCTATTTGCCCTAAAGACGTAACCATTATTCACGTACGCCAAGGTGAAGCCAAAGGCCTAGGGCATGCTATTAGCTGTGCGGCACCGATTATTGGTAACGAACCGTTCGTAGTTATCTTACCAGACGTAATTATTGATGATGTAGAGAGCGATCTTAAAAAAGATAACTTAGCAGAAATGATCGCACACTTTAACGAAACCAAGCACAGCCAAATTATGGTAGAGCCAGTACCAATGGCACAAGTAAACCAATTTGGTGTAGTTGATTTAGGTGACGTTGAGTTAAAGCAGGGCGAAAGCTCGCCAATTATGAATATGGTAGAAAAACCACCTGTAGACGAAGCACCATCAAACTTAGCGGTAGTGGGTCGTTATGTGTTAAGTGAAAATATCTGGCCTTTACTTGCAAAAACTCCGCAAGGGGCAGGCGATGAAATTCAGTTAACAGATGCAATTGCGATGCTAATGGAACACGAAAAAGTAGATGCATACGCTATAAAAGGCCGTAGCCACGACTGTGGAAGTAAAGTTGGTTATTTAAAAGCGACTATTGAATTCGCACTACGCCGTGATGAATTTGCAGATGAACTAAAAGCATTTATTAAAGCGTTGATTTAATTTAAAAGATAACGTTAATAATAAAAGGCGCCAACATGGCGCCTTTTTTAATGTTTAACCAGAGCTCTGGTTAAGAGATATACTAACATATTGAATTATGGTGATATTTAAATTTATTTTCTCTAGCCAGAGGTTTTCAGTGAAAACAAGGCTAATTTACACGTCAATAGCTTTTGGGGATGAAGTTATTATCGAAATTGTGGGTTAAATACACTGTTGCAAACGTAGTATCTAAAAATACAACAACTCAAAAACTGTTGTTATTTTAAGGATTGAATATGTTTAAATGCGCGGTTTTTAAGTTATATTGTTGTTTTTTTGTTAATTGGCACTAAATTTGTATTAAATGTTTTCTTAAGGATAAAGGGACCCGCGTTAATTGTTTTTTAAAACACAATTAACGCTGAAATGAGTTGTTCCCATGGCCTATTTAAAGTTAAACACTTAGTACCAACTTGCAATAATGTTTAATTAAGCGAATTGGTATAATTTATAAGAATGTTTAGCTGAAATGTAAGTGTAATTACACTGCTTTCAGGATAACGAATACATGTTTAAACATAAAAATAATAATAAAAATATAATTCTGAGTCTTTTAACGTTTGTATTTTGTACTGCCTGTGCTTCTACGTCAGAAGTAAACCAGTTAGAAAAACCAAGTAATTTACCAGAATATGTGTCAATCACGGCCTTAGAGCTTGCTCAGTTAAAAGATGCAGCAATGCAATGGCAACAAGCTAGAGCGGGCCTTGAGCGTATTTTAAGGCTCGAAAAAGAGATCACTTATTTAGTTGACCATATCGACATTATTAACACTAAAGCGATAACGCAATCCAACCAACGTTATACTCGTGCTGATACACGCAATCCTATAGCTGCTCATACCATAAAAGCGCTTTCGAAAGCGCCTAAACATAGCTACAGTAAAAAACAAGCTGTAAAATTAAATACGCTTAAGCATTCATTTTCATTACAAGTGGCATCAGTTAGCTCTGAGCCAAGCTTAAAAAAAGTATGGCAAAACCTGAACATACAGGCAGCTCCATTGTTTAGAAAAAAAATAGAGACTAACGTAGAGCAAATCCGTATTAACGATAAAATATTTTACCGCTTAAAACTGGGTTCATATCAAAAGTTAAATAACGCCAAAGCAGATTGCGAAGTATTTAAACTTTATAAACTCGATTGCATAGTAAGTAGTTACACAGATAAACCCATTAAACTATAGTTTAAACAAATAGTTGAGGTAGGCATGTTAATCGGGTTTAGGTTAAGCATTGGTGTAGGTTAACTAGCAAAATAATTCAAAAATCTTTTAGGCATAATAATTGCTTTATCTTTTGTATATTTGAAAGAGGATGGCAATTATGCGCCTTTTATTACCCCTATTATTAGTTAACTTAGCCGCTTGCAGTTTGATACCGCAACTAGCGCCAAGTATAAGCACACACGCTCCTAAAGCGGCTATGGCACCTTACACAGTTAATGATTATGTAAATACGCTAACAGTGCTGCTTAGTCATTTAAAAGAGCCGTTAAGTCGTAATTCCCGCATTGGTGTAAGTAGCTTTTATTTTGCTGATGGGCTCGACACCAAGTTAATGACAGAGCAAGCTTCAGGGCTTAGCCAACAAATCCAAGAAAGTCTATTAACCCAAATGACCCAGCTTGGTTACCATACGGTAGAGTATAGATTAGACAATAATATAACATTATCGAGTAATGCCGATAATGTACTAAGTCGCGATTTAAATAAATTACGTGAACGTCAAAAAATTGACTTGATAGTTACCGGTACTGTGACTCGTCAGCAGCATGCATATATAGTAAATGCGCGACTAGTTAATATAAACAGCAAACAAGTTTTATCAGCAGGCAGTACCGAGATCCCTATTAATGTAATGTGGGGAAATGAAAAAATTCAGCAGCGCGACGGCCTTTTATACCGCAGCGAATACTAATTTGGAGCACAAAATGAGAAACCTACTAATTACATTATGTTTGCCATTGGGATTTGGCTGTTCGCAAATGTTTAATGGCATGGAGTCAGAACAAGTAGAAGAACCGCAAAGCAATAGCCCTGTAATGCTTGTAAGTGAGCAACGCGAAGTTGCGTCGCCTATTGTAAATAATCAACTTTTTCAGTCTGGTTTGGTTGAGCAAAATAATTACACCAAATCAATGCCCGCCAAGCGTAAAAATATTAACCATTACGTGCGTGGCATAATGCAAGACATGGTCGAAAACTTACAGTACGTAAATGATAAAACACCACTTGCTGTTTCAAGCTTTGTATTTTTAGATGATAACTACAACGATGGCAGTTTATTAGGAAATCAGATATCAGAAAGCTTTATGCACGAACTGCATAGTTTTGGTATACCGGTCATTGATTTTAAAACAACCGACTTTATGCGAGTAACACCGGCGGGTGACTTTGTATTTAGTCGCGACTATTTAGAGTTAAATCAAGATCAAAATTTTAACTACGTCCTAGCCGGTACCTTAGTGAGCCACCAAGGGGGGGTATTAGTAAATGCTCGTATTGTTGGTTTGAAAAGTAAAGCTGTTGTAGGCAGTGCACAAGGCTTTATTCCTCAGTCAGTTGTTGATGCGCTTAACAGCAGCTACCGAACTGATGGCATAATGCTTAAGCAAGCGGATGAGTGAGGTGATTATGCGTTATACATTAAACAGCGTGCTTAGCGCTTTTAGCATGCTAGCATTGGCTGGGTGTTCTATGACACATATTACTCAACAGCAACAAAACACAAATACCCGCGTAGATGTAAACACACAGCATGAGCAAACACCGGAAATGCTGTCGTCGGCTAAAGTAGATGTACATGACGAATACGATTCATCACAACAATTTATGCCCCTTAACCACCATCAAACATTGGTTAATTATGTAGAGCAAATGGCCCTCGATCTAGTCGACACCCTCGAATCAGGTAATGATACTAATGCGCATTTAAATATTGCGGTTACAACCTTAGTTAATTTAGATGCCACACTGAACAACACAAATCAGCTTGGAAATCAAATATCTGAAACCTTAATCCATCAATTACAAAAATTTGGTTATGGTGTTGTTGATTTTAAAACCACAGAAACCATAGACGTAAATAGCCGTGGCGACTTTGTTTTATCGCGTGATATAGCAAAACTTAATGAAGACCAAATGGCCAGCCACGTACTTGCAGGTACTTTAATTTATCGACGTAATGGGGTTGCGGTCAATGCGCGTGTTATTAACATAGACACCAAGCAAGTTGTTGCCACTAGCCGAAAATTAATACCGTTATACGTACTAAATAAAGAAGATATATACTTATCAAGCAATTAAGTTCAGTTGTCGCTTGATATAAAAAACCAGATACCGTTATAATTCACACCTCTAAGCACACGCTTATTTGTGGCCTCTTAGTTAAATGGATATAACGGCCCCCTCCTAAGGGGCAGTTGCAAGTTCGATTCTTGCAGGGGCTACCAATTAAATCAATGAGTTATGCGCTTTCTTTTTCTTTCGCTTGTTTTTTATAGCATATTTATAGCATCGTAAATTGAAATGTAGAGAATTTAGCGCTGCTCTTTTATTAAAATAGCCAAATTACATTCAGTCTGCTTTGTGCCAGGAGCAGACATTGAAAGCCTTGCTTAGCGAAAAAAAATTTAGCTATAATCGCGAGGCGATGACCCACTTTTATTTTTACGTTTAAGCAACTGTAAGGGATTTTTTTCATCTCCATTACATAGTATTGGTTTGATAAGACCTATCCATAACTTCAGGCGATATATTATTATTTCGATGAAAACCCACAATGCGATTAACTTTCAATTTTTCACTTCTCAAAAATTCTATAAATTGTTTACTGTAACTTGGCAGTATATTAGCAATGGTGTTATCAGAAGCGACTTCTAAAAAATCAGTTTGATATACGATGCTATCTTGCTCAAAATAAGCGAAGCTTTGGCGTTTTGAACGCGCATTTTCTAAAACATAAAAGCGTACATTATTAATAACCTGTCTATTTTTAATCTCTTCAAAGTTGAATTTATGTATTTTGTCATTAAATCGAGGAAAAGCCTTTATTGCTTTGACAGTATAAGCGTCTGCATAAATCTTGGCACCTTGTTCTACAAAGGGTAGAAGACCTAAAATATGGTCGCTATATGGATGAGTAACAAAGACCGCAGTAATTTTTTTATCTGGGAATCGTTGCTTAATTGTGTCGATAACTTGATTTGACGATTTACTATTTTTTGATGCACCAAACACTGTAATATCATTATTATTTATTTTAAACAGTATATTTCTTAAAGCTGAACCGTCTGTAACAAGGTAAAGGTTTTTGGTTATAGATGTTGTTGTTAAAGCCGAGCTATTATCTGATACACTTTTGTAGTAATCACTTGGAAGCCTTAGCTTTTCTGTTTCAATTAGTTCTATCTTTTCAAAATTTTCAATTCTTGTTATAAAGCTAGGGGTAATATCCCCATTGTATTTCTTAATGAGAGAGTGGGCGAAATAGTAGCCATTAGTATATCTATAATCATCGTATAGATAGATTCGTTTTCTATTTTTATTGTTGATTGATATTAACTGTAAAGGCTTAGTGTTAAATACATATTCTATTGTTATTTTTTCGGATGTTTGATGAGTTAACGTTACTTTTCCAGATGGGGAGCCTTGTTGAAATTCTATTTTTTCTTCGATATTCGTTTCGCTAATTAATGGCATGATAGCAAAGAAGTCTAAATTCATTAAAGTTAGGTTTTTATAACGGTTAAAGCTATTCATGTTTTGTTCAATTACACTTTTCCCTAAAGAAATTCCATTGCGCTCATAACGCAAACTTTCTTTACTATTTTGGAAATGTACTTCGTCAAAATATAAGCCGCCAGTAAAGAGATGAACTACATTTTGATAGTAATGCTGATTATTAATATCAATATCCGTAACCTTAAAAGCCTTATATCGAGTGGGTGCTTGAAAGTCCCAAGACTGGAATGGGTCACTTCGCCCTAGATAGCTATGAGTTAAAGAAAATACTTTTATAGAAGATGTATTTTGATAGTGAGTTTTTAGCGTATTAATGAAAGTTGTAGCTTCACTTGCGTATGCAAGTTTTGTAACTGCAAGAAATAAAAAAATGACACTTTTTAAGTACTTTCTCACTGAATAATCCCTTATATCTAGTTAAATATTTATTTACAAGATAGCATAAATAAACAAACAATCCCCCGCCCTAAAAATTAACAACAAGTTGAGCTAGATTTAACCTCAATAAATAATAAATTATTTAAAAGAGTAAACGTCTGCTTTTCGCTCTTTACCGAATTTGACTAAAGCTCAGAAGACCTTGTAATCTTATTGGGCATTTGTGATAACAAACTCGTGGTAACCTTCTGTTTCAGGAGGATCAACTTTATCAACACGCACAACATTTAATTTAGCAAACAAACTATTCCAAAATTTCAACGCTAAACTATCGTTTAAGTGAACTGCTACATGCCACTGATTTGTTTCAACAGGCATCAAATTTTGAATAACGAATTTGGCAATGCCTTGTTTGCGATATTTGGGTAGAATAAAAATATCAGCCAACTCAGGTATTTCTTTGCCAGCGATCTCAGTTGGTTCTACGGTAGCAAAACCAGCAATTTGGTTAGAAACGAGTACAAGATAAATAATGCAGTCTTCCTCACCACGAACTACACATTCTAAATATCCTTCATCAATATCATAGCAACCATCTAAACCAACATCTTCTAAGTCAAATATACTCTGATGATATTGGTAAAACTGCCACAGCATTTTTATTGCAGGGATATCGGTTGATTCAGCTTTCCGTATTGTAGTGTCCATTTTATACCTATTTCCTTATATGTGGTCCGACATTAGCTTTCACTAAAGAGATGAAGGTTTGCTAGTCGTTATCTTTAAAGAACATCATGTTATTAAACGATAACTACTCAAGAATAACAACAAAATAAATTTTAAGAATGAATTGAAAAAATCGCCAACAAGCTGATAGTCAAACGCATAAAACTTCACTTCATACAGAGGAACTCTGACTGACAGCTCATCGCCCAATACTGACTATGAAAGCGAGAATGGTTACTATTTTATTCAGTACAGTTATTTACAGAGCGCCAAGTAAGATCCTTTTTGCCATTCCGGTAAGTAGCTAGCTAAAGATAATTTTTGGCTTTTTCTTGGTGTTTAACATGAGCTAGAGCTTAGTAAGGTCTTTAACTATTTGAAAGGTTGCATTTAACTGCAATTTTATTTGAACGTGATGAGCTTTAGCTAATACGTTATAGCTTTAGGTTATGCTTTTTCTACCTTCCACGTGCAATGCCTAGTGCTACTACCTTGTAAAAGCCGCTTTACTAGCGAGCTACAAGCCTTTTACTTCGAGTATGAGTTCTCCATCGTAATAGCTTTGTAAGCATGCTTTACTATTTTTATACACAAAAAATCGAGTAAACGTCAATTTACTCGCTCTATTAATAGTTTAAAAAACGCTAAATTTTAATGCCTAACCATCACTTGTAATTGTATCGATTAACTCACTAAGTACGGCTTCTGCTTTACTGGTTTCTACTTGGCAAGTACCTGCATTTAAGTGCCCGCCACCATTATATTCTAAGCATAGCTCGCCAACATTGGTGTTTGAGGTACGGTTGGTGATTGATTTACCAATTGCGTACACTACGTTTTGCTTTTTAAGGCCCCACAGTTTATGAATTGAGATGTTGCAGTTGGGGTACATGGCGTAAATAACAAAGCGGTTGGTAGCGTAAATAGTTTCTTCTTGGGTTAAATCAAGTACCACTAAATTTTTATGGACAGTGGCGCATTGAGTAATTTGCTCTTTTGCTTTTTCGTTATGCTCGTTATATAAAGCAACACGTTCGGCTACATCTTCTATTTGCAGTATTTGTTCAATGCTTTGGTCTTTACAGGCGTCAATGAGTTTCATCATTAATTGGTAGTTTGAAATTTTAAACTCACGGAAACGGCCTAACCCTGTGCGTGCATCCATAATGAAGTTCATTAATACCCAGTCTGTTGGGTTTAATATTTCGTCTTTTGAAAACTGAGCAGCATCACCTTTGTCTACGGCGTCCATCATTTCAACTGAGATATTCGGAAATTTTTCAGCGCCACCATAATAGTCATAAACTACACGTGCAGCCGAAGGGGCTTGCGGATCAATAATATGGTTTTTAATGTCGTTTGAGTTACGTACGGTTTCGCTAAGGTGATGATCAAACGCTATATGACAACCTGCAACGTAGGGAAGGTTGGTGGTAATGTCGTTTTCGGTAATGTCTATTTTGCCATCTTGCATGTCTTTTGGATGAACAAACAAAATGTCGTCAATTAGGTCTAAGTCTTTTAAAAGGACGGCGCATACTAGGCCATCAAAATCACTGCGTGTAACAAGTCTAAATTTATTATTGGACATAGCTATTCCATCATTTTAATTGAGTTATCAATTGAGTGTAACAGTAAATATATTATTTGAGAGGTCTGCTTTAAAAAATTTATAAAAATAAAAAGGCCAAAGTAAATACTTTGGCCTTTGTTAGCAAGTGTATGTGCAATGAGCAGTTTATGCGCCTGGGCCACATTCCATACATGAGTTTACAATGTCTGGGCCAAATTTAAGTTTGGCGTTTAAGTCGCGAAGGGCGGTGCGTAAGCCTTCTTCAATTACTGGGTGGTAAAATGGCATATCAAGCATTTGTGGTACGGTCATTTTGTTTTGAACAGCCCATGCTAATAAGTGAGCAATGTGTTCGGCTTGTGGGCCAATAAATTCAGCACCTAAAAATAAGCCTGTGCCTTGCTCTGCGTATACACGCATGTGGCCTTTGTTTTTAAGCATTACTCGGCTTCGGCCTTGGTTTTCAAAGCTCACTTCGCCTACTTCAAAACAACCGCATGGGCCTAATCGGTCAGTAATTTGCTTGTAGCTTTCGCCTACCATTGCTATTTGTGGGTCGCTAAATACAGCTGCAATTTTAGCTCTGCGCAGACCTATACGCACATCTGGAAAGCGCCCTGCATTTTGACCCGCAATAGCACCTTGGTCAGATGCTTCGTGTAGCAATGGGATCATGTTGCTGGCATCGCCTGCTATAAATATGTTCGACTCACCACATTGCATTGTGTGTGTGTCTGCGTGCGGTACGCCGCGTTCATCAAGTTCAATACCGGTGTTTTCAAGGCCTAGTTTATCTACGTTAGGTACTCGGCCTGTGGCTGCAAGTACGTAGTCAAACTGTTCGGTGTGTTTTTCACCTTGTTTGTCGGTGTAAGTTAGCTGTGCTTTGTTGCCAACTTGCATCATGTCAGATACGTTTGAGTCGGTATCTACAAAAAATTCTTGAGCGAACACAGTGTTTGCATAGTCTTTTACTACTGGATCTGTAAGTGGGCCAATTGCGCCGCCTACACCAAATAGTTTTACATTTACGCCTAGTCGGCTAAGTGCTTGGCCAATTTCAAGACCTATTACACCAGGGCCAAATACAGCGACTGATTCTGGTAGGTCATCCCAATCAAATACGTCGTCGTTTATAATAAGTTTGTCGCCAAAGTTATTAAATACGCCAGGGTATGAAGGGCGTGAACCGGTGGCAATTACAAAGCGTTTTGCTGTAATAATTGTATGATCGTCTATTTGTACGCGGTTTGCGTCTAAAAATTTAGCGTAACCACGAATTTTATCTCCATCTGGTAATTCATCTACGGCTTCTACTACGAATCCTGCAAAACGATCTCGTTCACTTTTTACGCGTGCCATAACTGCTTTGCCGTCAATGACTGGCTTTGAGCTATGCACACCAAATGCAGGTGCCATTTCAATTGCGTGTGCGGCTTCGGCGGCTGCAATCAATAATTTACTAGGCATACAACCAACACGTGCGCATGTTGTGCCGTATGGGCCTGATTCAATCATTAATACATTTTGTGTGAACTGTTTAGCATTACGATAAGCACTTAAACCAGCTGTACCTGCGCCTATAACAACAACATCGGTTTGCAATTCTTTCATAGTAGGTATCCTTTATTAAACAGGGGCAATAGGCCCCTGTTAATTTTTACTTAATTAAGCAAAGTATTTTTCTAAATCGTCTGAGCCGCCAATGTGTTTACCACCAATAAATATTTGTGGAACAGTATCACGACCAGATACAGCTTTAAGGCTTGTTAGTGATGCACCTGCACCCATAACAATCTCTTCATAGGCGAAACCTTTTTCTGCAAGTAGCTCTTTCGCTTTTTTACAGAAAGGGCAACCAGGTTTAGTAAAGATACTTACTGGTTCTGGTTTAGCTTGCTTAGGGTTGATGTAGTCAAGCATTGTGTCTGCGTCAGATACTTCAAACGGGTCGCCTGGTAAATCTGGTTCGATGAACATTTTGTCAATTACACCATCTTTAACCAGCATAGAGTATCTCCAGCTGCGCTTACCAAAGCCTAGGTCATTTTTGTCTACTAACATGCCCATGCCGTCAGTAAATTCGCCGTTGCCGTCTGGTAATAAAGTAATGTTTTGCGCTTCTTGATGTTCAGCCCATGCGTTCATTACAAAGGTGTCGTTTACTGATAAACATACAATTTCGTCAACGCCGTTTTGCTTAAGTACGCCTGCTAATTCGTTGTAACGCGGTAAGTGAGTTGATGAACATGTTGGTGTAAATGCACCTGGTAGTGAAAACACTACAACCGTTTTACCTTTAAAAATGTCATCTGTTGTTACTGATTTCCATTCGTTATTTTCACGAGTTGCAAATGTAACACTTGGGATTGTTTGACCTTCGATATTGTTTAACATAGTTTTTGTTCCTCTTGATTTGTTGATAGCCATTATGGTGAATAATTAAATATAGTTCCAATCGTTTGTTTGTATTAAACTGATAGCTATAAACTATCAGGTGGAGCTGAATATGAACTTAAAAGATTTCGAATATGTAAAAGCAATCGCGCACTATAAACATTTTCGTAAAGCTGCTGATGCCTGTTTTGTTAGCCAGCCTACATTAAGTGGGCAAGTAAAAAAACTTGAACAAGAGCTGGGTGTTGTTTTATTTGATCGTTCCACCAAGCAAGTTACTCTTACGAGTAAAGGCGCTCGTTTATTGGCGCAAATAGAGCTGATTTTAGAGCAAACACAAATACTGAAAGAATTAGCCGCGACATCAAATGAACCCCTGCAAGGCAAATTAACCATTGGTATAATTCCTACCATTGCGCCTTACTTGTTGCCTGCGTTATTAACATCAATGAAAGCGGCATTTATTGATAGTCAGTTTTCGTTTATTGAGATGCAAACAGCAACAATTTTAGAAGCTTTAAATAATGGCGAACTCGACTTTGCTATTTTAGCCGATGTGCCAGAACTTATTAATTATCATACGGTTGCTCTATACAAAGAAGATTTTTTAGTGGCGGTATCACAAGATAACGCGCTTTCTAAGCATAAAAAAGTGGCGTTAAGCGACCTTCAAGGATGCAGCCTACTAATGTTAAGTGATGGCCATTGCTTTAAAGATCAAGCCCAAAAGTTTTGTTTTTCTGCAGGAGTCGATGTATCTAATCAGTATAAAGGTAATAGTTTAGAAACATTATTAGCGTTAGTGGCCATGGATGACGGTATTACATTTGTACCAAAGCTTGCTTGCACAGAGCGGGCGGGTATTGACTACATGCCTATATTTCCTAATCAGCAGCGTAATGTGGTATTTGCATGCAGAAAGCATTATCCGCATTTATCTGGTGTAGAACAATTGGGCGAGTGGTTGTCTGCTCACCCTAATTTAAAAGCTAAATTAACTAAAAAGGTTAATTAAAGATCTTGGCTGATTATTTCTACTACATCGTTAATTTGTACGCCAGGTAGTGGTTTGTCATCAATACTGACTGCTACTGCGGTTTGCTGATAAAGCTGTTCAACGCGAATGGTGTTAAGTGTGGTTACTTTATGCGGCATAACATTACCCGCTGCATCCGTTAAGTAATTATGATGTGCAATGCTGAGCAGTTGGCCTTTTTGTAAACCGTGTGCTTTACCTAAATTAATAACAATTTTGCTGTTTTCAATGTGCATTATTTTACCTTGCGTTGGTAAACACGCCATTGCAGCTTGTATGTCGTAACTTAAAGAGTGATTTATTTCACTTATGCTTTGCCCAAAAGGTGATTGCCAAAATCTATCACTGTTTACATCAATTATGGCTGTTTTTTCGAATGGCCAAATTGCTTGGCTTTGATAGCTATTTTGCCAAAGTTGCTCGTACGTTGTGCCATCAAACAATGTTAATTCTATTTGGTAGCTACGCTGGTAGCTTTCATCTTGCCAAAACGCATATTCACTATTGAGTTTATTACTTGTCGATAGGTTTGTTATTTGGCTTAATAAAACATATTGAGCGTTGCTGCGAGTTGCAATTTCTTCTAACTGGGCAGTGGAGTAATCATGTTGTTGAGTAAAATATTTATCAACTTTGATAGCGTTTTTGTAATAGGCAACTGGTATTGCACTCATTTTTGATTTTTGCAGCGCCGAAAAAATATTTTTGCTAACCGCTTTATCTATGTCAAAAATTTGACCCATTTTTGCTTGCTCGCGATGATTAAGCTGGCTTTGGGTTACAGCTAAAAATTTATTAAAGCTGTTTTGCGGGCATTGTTCTGTTTGAGCGAAAATGTCTAAGCGCAGTGTGATTGCAAATTTATCGTCGTATTTATTTTCGCTTATAAGCTCAATTTTTTGAATTTCACCGTGACTACTGATTTTAAGTTGATCTTGCATTAACACGCCATCTACCAAGGTTTGCACTGAGCTTACTCTTGCGCCTGAAAATACTAAAGCTTGGGTTATTGCGTCTTTTATAGCAGCAGATTTGGCTGCGCTCATATCCCCATTTTGAACAAGTGCGTGCCCAGTCGATTCATACCACTGCGCTTTTGTAAAAGGTGAAAACGTTAATAAAGCAGTTGCGCTTAATCCTACAAATACTGATGATAGAAACGATTTCATACACTTACTCCAATTAAACTTTAGCTAGTAGTGTGTTTAGAGCAAGGACTATACCAACGTTGTTTTTAATACTATAAATGGCATTAAACGTGCATATAGTTGCTTAATTAGTTTATTAGGACGATGTACAATGCGAGCAATATCATTATCTATCACACTGGGGTGCTTAGCACTAAGTGGTTGCAGTAGCGTGTTTGATAAACATGTTGAATATAAATATGTAGCGCCAAATAATTACCCTATTATAAAAGCGATTGGCTATGCGCCTATCAGCTTGCAAAAGGGCGCTAACCGTTCGCAAAAGCAACTAATGGCTATTAAAGCGTCAAAGCTGGAGGCTTATCGAGAATTAACAGAACAAGTTTACGGGCAAAAAATTACCGCCGGAACTAGTGTTGCAGGCTCAATAGCGCAAGATGACTATTTACAAAGTAAAGTGCAGGGGATTATAAAAGGGGCGCAAGTAATTAAAACGTATGCTGTAGATGATACTTATGTAACTGAACTTGAATTAAATATGAAACGTGTTCACGATTTATATATAGGTGAAGTTAAGCCTCGAGAAGTAAAGAAGGTAACGTATTACTAAATTTATTTAATTAGGGATGATGACTTTTTATTATACCCAATCAATTTAGGCTTTTAGGTTACGTACAAGTTGGCTGTTGGTGTTTACTTCGCTACCGGCTTGATCGTATGTCATTGAAGAAGGAGCACCAATTAAAATCTCTTTCAATTGTTTAACGCTCAATTGTGCTTGGTGCGCAGCATGTGCATTTACATCATTTTGTTTTTTACATTTTTCAAGCTTGCTACGTACAACTGAAATTAAATCAGGAACTTCATCTGACTGTTCGTCGTTATTAGCAATAAGTTTATTTAATTCTTTATCAAGAGAATTTAACTTAATTAAGAAAGACATTTTTTGTTGAGCAATTTCTTTCAAACCTTCGCCACGTCGAGACGCAATCGCGGTCAGCTCATCGTTTAATAAGGTGGCTAATGAATCTAAGCATTTTTCTTGCTCGTTCAGCTTGACGATAATTAAACTGTTATGATCAGCCATATACGTCAAACTCAAAGTTAGCTAAATTTTGAGCTAACTTTTCATTGTCAATTTGGTACTTACCTTCAGTAATTGCTTTTTTTAGTTCTGAAACTTTATCACTGTCGAAACCAGATGATTGCTGCGCTTTTTCTTGCAGCGTTTTTAATTGCTTCGCTTGCGGCGTTAGACTTACTGAATCACTGGCCGCCTTAGGTGAAGCCGACTGAGTTGCTTGCGTATTAGCATTATCTCTTTGTAAATCAACTTTTTGTTGCTTAGTATTAGCTAAAGCAGCAGTTTGTTGATTACCTGAATTAACTTGACTGACCATAATAATAAACCTGTATATTACCCAACTTATACCAATATATCGGCATCTACGTAGAATACTTTAGCATAATTTTGAATTAAATGTTTACCTGCACTGACTCTACACCATCTACTCGTGCATTTAAAACTTTACCTGTTTTTTTGTTTTTAACGCGTATTTGTTCTCCAATTGTTCCGTCCTCCAATGCAACTCCTGTTGTCTTTATTTTCAACCCTCTAAGGTTGGCTAAAATATTTACAGAATCGCCTTTGCACACCATACATATTTGGCTAAGTAATATAGGCATCCCGCTTCTTATGTTGCGTTTGCTCCTACTTCCAATAAGTACTTCTGGGTTATCTAAATACTGCATTCTAACAAAATGCGTTGGTTTCATTTTAATACTTAAGTGAGAACTTGTTATAACTTCACCTCGCACTAAATTTGCGTTAGCGATCACAACAGGTGCCATTTCAACTATTCTTACATGCACGTACTGAGACCAATTTTGAGTATCGTTACATTTTATTTGTAATGTAACTTGTCGATTAAATGGTGGCTCACTTGGGATTAGTAACTCGAGTGCATTTTGACAGGTTCGATCAGGAATACGACTATCAAGTGGTAAAGCACTTAATTGTATTTTAGTATTTTCTGTAGAACCAATCTGATCGGCGACATAACTTATTGCGATCTCTTGTAATAAATCTTTATTAAAGACTTTTGCGTGCAGGGGTAAAGCGAAGCTGAGGCTAGCAACAAAATAAAAAACACTGTATCTTCTGACTTTTTTTAACAAACTCATAATGTTTCGACTATGCTTATGGTTTCAAACAGGGTATAAATATTTTGCGTCAAAAATAAGACGCTCCCGTGATGTTATGTAAGCTTTATAAATAGAAAGCAATTATCATTCCGTATTTTTTGTTTTCTTTAGGAGATTTGAATGGCAGGCATTTTAGACTCAGTAAACCAGCGCACCCAGTTGGTTGGGCAGAACCGCCTAGAATTACTATTATTTAAGCTCAGGGGTCGGCAGCGTTTTGGTATAAACGTATTTAAGGTGAGGGAAGTATTGCAATGCCCTCCACTAACAAGTATGCCAAAGTCAAACGCCTATATTCGTGGTGTTGCACATATTCGCGGCCAGACTATTTCGGTGATAGATCTTTCTATGGCCGTGGGTGGGCGACCAATAGAAAACATAACAGACAGTTTTATTATCATTGCTGAATATAACCGCTCAGTGCAAGGTTTTTTAGTGGGTGGGGTAGAGCGTATTGTTAATATGAATTGGGAAAAAATAATGCCGCCTCCATCAGGTGCTGGCCGATATTCATATTTAACCGCTGTAACCGAAATCGAAAATGAACTGGTCGAAATATTAGACGTAGAAAAGATTCTTAACGAAATTTGCCCTGTAAACACAGAAGTAAGTGCTGATGTAGCAGCTAGCGGTGATATTCAAAAAGACTTGGGTGAGCGAATTGTGTTTATTGCTGATGATTCAGCTGTTGCGCGTAACCAAGTTAAACGTGCGCTAGAGCCACTTGGTGTTCAAACTGAGTTAGCTAAAAATGGTAAAGAAGCCTTAATAAGGTTAAAAGAAATAGCTGAACTAGATTGTAAAGACAATATTACCGAACGTGTCGCTTTACTTATATCTGATGTTGAAATGCCTGAAATGGATGGCTATACGTTAACGGCAGAAATTAAAGCAGATCCTAAACTCGCCCCTTTACATGTTATTTTACATACTTCATTGAGTGGTGTTTTTAATCAGGCGATGATTGAAAAAGTAGGGGCTGATGACTTTATTGCAAAATTTAACCCAGATGAACTAGCAACTGCTGTGAAAAAATGGGTTCATTGTGATTAATAAAAATAGGTGTTACTAATTTGAATAATAAAGATTTGCAGCAAAGTGAATACGATCAGTTTCGTTCGTTTTTGGAGCAGCAATGCGGGATCGTTTTAGGTGAAAATAAACAATATTTGGTGAAAAGCCGACTTGCGCCGTTAATGACTCGATTTAATGTAGAATCTTTATCAGAGCTGGTTAGCAAAACGCTGGGTCCTCATGAGCGACAGCTTCGAGCTGCGGTTGTAGACGCAATGACTACGAATGAAACGTTGTGGTTTAGAGATCAATACCCGTTTGAATTGCTTCAAAATAAGCTTTTCCCGGAATTTAAGGAGCTAAGAAGACCACTAAAAATTTGGTCGGCAGCGAGTTCTTCTGGTCAAGAACCATACTCTATTTCAATGTCTGTTGCTGAGTTTCAAGCAAAGCAGCCTAATGTGTTACGGATGGGGGCGCAAATTATTGGCACCGATATCTCTAATACGATGCTTGATATGTGTAAAAATGGTGAATACGATGCATTGGCTTTAGCACGAGGTCTTTCTGCGGAGCGCCGTAAAAAGTTTTTTAAAGATAGCGGCAATGGTATGGCCCAAGTAAATGATTCAATAAAAAAGCAAGTTAGCTTTAGGCATTTAAATCTACTTGATTCTTACGCACTCATGGGTAAATTCGATATTATATTTTGTCGAAATGTACTTATATATTTTGCCCCAGAAGTCAAAGCTAAAATTATTAGTCAATTTGCTCAAGCGCTGAATCCTAAAGGTTACTTATTTTTGGGTGCATCAGAGTCAATGACAGGCTTAAGCAGTGAATTTGACATGGTACGATGCAACCCTGGCATTATTTATCAAAAAAAGCTGTAATAGTAACTCCTTCCCTATATAAATGACGCGCCTAGCGTCATTTTTCTTTTTAATACATACCCTTATATAAATAATCACCACTCTAGTATTAATGGCGTATTTTTTGCTTTATTCAAGGTAAGTCAATTTTTTGGAGATGGTTATGGCTATCAGTTTTGATAAGGCATTAGGTGTGCATCCGCAGGCTATGTTGATCCGTTCACAACGAGCAGAAGTAATTGCAACTAATATTGCGAATGCTGATACGCCGGGCTACAAAGCAAAAGATATTGATTTTGCCTCTGCATTAAAAGCGGCAAGATCAAACCAGCAAAGCGGCAATACAATGGTACGAACTAACGATAAACACATCGGTGGTGGTACTCGTAGTATGAGTGATTCAGAATTGTTTCGCCTACCAAATCAAGCGGATACGGGTGATGGTAACTCGGTTGATATACAAGTGGAACGAAACTTGTATACACAGAATGCTATGGAGTATCAGGCCAGCTTGCAGTTTTTAAGCGGTAGATTTAAAGGTCTGAAAAAAGCACTCGGTAGTCAAGGATAAAAATTATGAGTTTATACAATGTATTTGATATTGCTGGTTCAGGTATGAGCGCACAAAATGTACGCTTAAATACCACTGCGAGCAATATCTCCAATGCAAATACGATTAGTTCTTCTCAAGACAAAACATATCGAGCGCGACAACCTGTTTTTGCAGCTGAGCTTACCAAAGCTTCAGCATCAGCAAGTAATCCACAGGGCTCCTCCGTTGGTGTTAAAGTTTTAGGCATTGTTGAAAGCAGTGCTCCATTACAGATTGAGTATAATCCAAATCATCCCAGTGCGGATGAAAATGGCTATATTTATAAACCCAACGTTAATGTTGTTGAGGAGATGGCTAATATGATTTCTGCTTCTCGTTCTTATCAAACAAACGTGCAAGTTGCTGATGCAGCAAAGCAAATGTTAAGTAAAACGCTTCTGCTAGGGCAGCGGTAACGGAGGGTAGGTTATGAACAACGATATAAATACATCTTCATCCTATTTAGATTCTTTGCGCTGGCAAGATAGTCAAGTTGCAACAGAAGAAAAAAGTGATGAGTTAACACAAGAAGATTTTTTCTCGTTGTTAACTCAGCAATTATCGTTTCAAGATCCCAGTAAACCTGCGGACAATGATCAAATGATTGCGCAAATGACTAGCTTTACTATGGCCGAAGGAATTTCGAATCTCAATAGTAATTTTGAGTCACTTGCGGCGTCAATGACTTCAAATTCAGCTTTACAGGCATCTACTTTGGTGGGTAAGCAGGCATTATTAGAATCAGATACGTTAGATTTAAATGCAGTAGGTGATGCGAGAGGTTCTGTTGTCGCCGAAAATGCGGTTGAAAATTTAACGCTCCGAATTACTGATGAATCAGGGCAATTAGTGAGAAGTATTGAGTTAGGTGCACAATCTGCTGGAGCTGTTCGCTTTGCTTGGGATGGAAAAAATGAGGATGGTGAGCGTTTGCCTGAAGGTGAGTACACTATAAAAGCTGAAGGTAGTACTAATGGTGAATTCTCTAGCTTACCAATTGCCACTTTTAAAAATATTGAGAGTGTAAATATCAATGGTGCAAATGGCATCATAATTAACACTAAAGAAGGTGCGGTTAGGCTGACAGATGTTGCAGAAATCGCGTAATAGATTTTAAGTATACTTCGCCTGCCAGCAGGCTAAAGATTAACAGGTTAAAGGTGAATTATGAGCTTCAATATTGCACTAACCGGCCTAGCTGCCGCTCAAAAAGATTTAGACGTTACAGCAAATAATATAGCAAACGTAAATACAACTGGTTTTAAAGAATCGCGAGCAGAGTTCGCTGATGTATATGCATCATCAGTTTTCAGTTCGGGGAAAACTAAGAATGGCGACGGTGTGCAAACTACCATGGTTGCTCAGCAGTTTCACCAAGGCTCATTGCAATTCACAAATAATTCTCTCGATTTGGCTATTACAGGTGAAGGCTATTTCGCAATGAGTCAAGATCTTGGAGCACAAGATTTTACTTACACACGTGCTGGTGCGTTCAAGCTAAATAAAGATAACTTTGTCGTTGATGCTAAAGGAAACTTTTTACAGGGTTTTCCAGTCGATGAGGCCACAGGTGATACGACTTCAGTAAGTTTGAGTACTTCATCAGCATTGCAAATACCAGATTCTTCTGGATCGCCTCGTGCAACTTCGAGCGTCTACAGCTCATTTAATTTAGATTCGCGTGTTGATGCACCTACACTTGCTTTTGATCCAGCAGAAAGTGCTACGTATAATTCATCGACTTCGACGACTGTGTATGATTCGCTAGGTGAGGCACATGTTTTGCAATACTTTTTTGTAAAAAAAGACCCTACAACCAACCCTAACGAATGGGATATACATGCTACCTTAGATGGTAAAGTTATTGATCCCACCTCTGGTGGAGAGCAAACTACAACCCCGTACACCGCTTTAACGACGATTGGCTTTAGTTCAAATGGTTTACCTGAAACTACAAATGGAGTTGCTAACACAAGCGCTACTACTTTTGATGAACTAGTTTTACCAGCAGGTGCCACAACTGGATTATCTACGTTATTAACTAATGGTGCATCTTTTCCAGATACAGGTGTTGAGCTGAACTGGCGCGACGAAGCAGGTACAGCAAATAAAGTACCAACTCAGTATGCAAGCCGCTTTGAGGTGAAAGCTTTAGAACAAGATGGTGCAACTGTAGGTCGTTTAGCGGGTATTGATATTGGTTCTGATGGGAAAGTTGTTGCTTCTTATAGTAATGGTGATTCAACTTTCTTAGGACAGGTTGCTATGGTGCGTTTTTCAAATTCACAAGGCTTACAACAAGTTGGTGATACAGCTTGGAAAAAGAGCTTAACATCGGGAGAGCCTATTGCTGGTGAGCCTGGCTCTGGTACATTAGGTTCTATCAATTCATCCGCATTAGAGCAATCAAATGTTAATTTAACAAATGAACTTGTTGATTTAATAAGTGCTCAGCGTAATTTCCAAGCTAACTCTCGAGCGCTTGAAGTTAACTCAACAATTCAGCAAAGTATTCTGCAGATTCGATAAGCTAAGATTCATTAAACTAAAAATAAAAAGGCTGCATTTTGCAGCCTTTTTATTTTTAGTCTGTGAATCATCTACTGCAAGAAATGTTTATTTATTACCTTAATTTTACGTCAATCGTGATCTGGCATCTATTTTGCATTTGTATAGTTATAGATTTTTTTATGTGAGTCGATGTTATGGACAAAATGGTCTACATTGCGGCCTCTGGTGCTAAGCAGAGCCTACAGGGGCTTGCCCTTAAAGCCAATAATTTGGCGAATGCTAATACTACAGGCTTTAAATCAGACTTTGCTCAAGCGCGTTCTATGCAAGCGTTTGGTGAAGGGCTGCCAACCCGTGTATTTTCGATGCAAGAACGTCCAGGTTCAAATATGACATCGGGTGGCATAGTTGAAACAGGCAGAGATTTAGATATTGCAATGAGCGATAACGCATGGCTGAGTGTGCAAGATGCGTCGGGTAATGAAGCTTACACTAAAGTAGGTACGCTTAATATCACGGCAGAAGGTATGCTGGTAACAAGTCATGGCCGCCAAGTTATTGGCGAAGGTGGTCCGATTATACTGCCTGTACCGATTGAAAAAATTGAATTTAGCCAAGATGGTGCTATCCAGGTTCGTCCGCAAGGCGCACCAGCGAATTTTTTAGAAGAGGTTGATCGCTTAAAAGTAGTTGAAGCAAATAACTCACAACTTGAAAAAGGTAATGATGGCTTATTTAGACCAAAACCAAATCAAGTTGTTGATACTTCTGCTAATGTAAAAGTATTGAGTGGAACCTTAGAAATGTCGAATGTGAACCCAGTTCATGAAATGGTCGATATGATAAGTCATCAACGCCAATTTGAACTACAAGTCAAACTGATGAAGACAGCTGAAGAAATTGACGAACGTCAAGATCAGTTGTTACGCATAGTTTAACTTTAAAATGAGGACATTATTATGAATCCTGCATTATGGATTAGTAAAACAGGGCTTGATGCTCAACAAACTGATATTTCGGTTATTTCAAATAATTTAGCAAATGCCAGTACGGTGGGCTATAAAAAAAGCCGCGCTATATTTGAAGATTTACTTTATCAGAATATTAATCAGCCTGGCGGTCGTTCATCGCAAGATACCGAAATGCCATCGGGCTTAATGCTAGGGGCGGGTGCCAAAGTTGTAGCGAATCAAAAAAACTTTTCGCAAGGTAATATGCTAACTACTGAAAATTCACTTGACTGGATGATTTCAGGCCCTGGTTTTTTTGAAGTATTACAACCAGATGGCAATATTGCTTACTCACGTAATGGCCAATTTACTACGGACGGTGACGGGCGAGTTGTTACATCGGGTGCTGGCTATGTTGTCCAACCTGAAATGAATGTACCTGATGATGCACAGTCAATTACTGTTTCGCAAGACGGAGAAGTATCTGTGCGTGTTGCAGGTCAAGCCGATAACGTAGTAATTGGTCAGATTACCATTAGTGACTTTATTAATCCATCGGGCCTTGAGCCTATCGGGCAAAACTTATATACCGAGACAGCAGTGAGTGGTGCTCCAGTGCAGGGTAACCCTGGGGTTGAGGGGTTAGGTACTATAATTCAAGGCTCTCTTGAAACATCAAACGTAAATGTCACAGAAGAGCTGGTAAATCTTATCGAAACTCAACGTATTTATGAAATGAATTCAAAAGTAATTTCAGCCGTCGACGAAATGATGAGTTATATCAATCAGCAACTGTAAGGTTTAGGGGCAGAATATGCGTAATATTATGTTATTTGCGGCAGGCACTCTATTTTTAAGTGGGTGTGTATCAACACAAAATAGTGAAATAGTGCAAGACGATCCTTACTATGCGCCAATGTACCCAGAACCAAATATAGAACCTGTTGTAGCAACTGGCTCTTTATTTAACACGAATGTGTCGAACGATTTATACGCGGACAGAAAAGCTCTGCGTACCGGCGATATCATTACGGTTAAATTGCAAGAATCTACCCAAGCTACAAAAGCGGCAAAAACAGAAACAGATAAGCAATCTGACACGAGCCTTGACCCTGTAATTGGTTTGGGGGGACTTCCGGTTAATATCGGTGGCGACAGTATTCAATTTGGAATTGGCAGTGATTCATCGTTTTCTGGTGACTCTAAATCAAATCAATCAAATAGTTTATTTGGCAATATATCGGTTAATGTGATGCGTGTTTTACCAAACGGTAACTTAGTTATTCGAGGTGAAAAATGGTTAACTCTTAATACAGGCGAAGAGTTTATTCGCTTAGAAGGGTTAGTGCGCCCGCAAGATGTTGGCTCAGATAATACGGTTGAGTCAAACCGAATAGCCAATGCACGGATTCAATATTCAGGAAAAGGGCAAACCCAAGAGGCACAAAGTGCTGGTTGGTTAACGCGCTTTTTTAGTAGCTCGCTCTTTCCTTTTTAGAGGACATTCAATATGAATGTATTTAAGTTTTTTTGTTTAATTGTTTTGCTGGGATGCCAATTTTCGGCACATGCAGAGCGTATTAAAGATATCTCTATGGTTGAAGGTGTGCGTTCTAACCAATTAGTGGGTTACGGGTTAGTTGTTGGCTTACCTGGGACTGGCGAGCAAAGTAAGTTTACCCAACAGAGTTTCAAGGGCATGTTAAGTAATTTTGGTATTACACTGCCGGCTAATTTAAGCCCTAAAATTAAAAATGTGGCTGCTGTTGCTGTGCATGCAGAGTTACCTGCGTTCAGAAAACCAGGACAAACAATTGATATTACCGTGTCGTCTATTGGCAGCGCCGGTAGTTTGCGCGGTGGTACTTTAATTCAAACATTTTTAAAAGGTGTTGATGGGAATGTATACGCTATAGCACAAGGTAGCCTTATTGTTGGCGGCTTAGGAGCTGAGGGGTTGGATGGCAGCAAGGTTGTTATAAATACACCCACCGTCGGTCGAATTCCCAATGGTGCTACTGTTGAACGTGCCGTTAAAAGTCCATTTATGCAAAGCGACTATATTACTTTTAATTTAAATCGCCCAGATTTTACAACAGCGAAACGTTTAGAAAGTACGATAAACGACTTAGTTGGTCCCAATAGCGCACAGGCAATTGATGCTGCATCTATTCGTGTTATTGCCCCAAGAGATGCATCACAACGTGTATCGTATTTATCAACACTTGAAAACTTAGAGTTTACCCCTGCGGATAACGCAGCAAAAATTATTGTTAACTCTCGTACGGGTACGATTGTAATCGGGAAAAATGTAAAGCTACAGCCTGCCGCAATTACTCATGGTGGTTTAACTGTGACGATTACAGAGCAACAAAATGTATCTCAGCCTAATGCATTAAGTGAAGGTGAAACCGCCGTTACTAATCAAAGTATTATCGATGTGAATCAGGATGATTCACGTGCATTTGTATTTAATCCAGGTGTTAGCTTGGACGATTTAGTCAGAGCAATCAATGAAGTTGGTGCTGCACCAGGTGATTTGATGGCAATTCTTGAAGCGCTAAAAGAGGCTGGTGCAATAAACGGTCAACTAGTTGTTATTTAGTATTTAAATACGCCCTAGTAACATTTTTACTAGGGCAAAATCATCCCCCTCGCAATATATCTAATTTAAAGTTAGTCAACTGGCTCAATTTTTGCATTTTAATTGCATTACTCATTATTGTGTCAAAAAGCTGATGGAAACAAATCATCTCGATAAGCAAAACTTTTTTGATTTAGGCAACTTAGATTCACTTCGTAAAGAAGCCTTAACCAGTGGTGATTCATCGACTGATGCATCAAAGGCTGCGCTAAAAAAAGCCGCTGCACAATTTGAAGCAATTTTCACTCAAATGTTACTTAAAAGTATGCGCAAGGCAAACGAAGCATTTGAGGACAAAGAAAGCCCATTTAATTCTAGTGGGGTTAAGTTCTTTGAAGAAATGCACGATCAACAATTATCGACAGAACTATCATCAAATGGTTCTTTAGGCCTTGCAGACTTAATCGTTCAACAGTTATCCCCTGATGGTAAAAACTTTATGCCCGGATCTGTTTTGAGAACAACAGCGGACTTTTTAAGTGATAAGCGAGTGGGCTCAGAACTTCCTCATGAAAATAATAATAAATCAGTAGAGCCTGTAAGTACGAACATGAACGTGGATATTACAGAATCAAAAATAGAGACTCCGGTATTTGAATCGGCTGAAGAGTTTGTTAGCTCTGTGTGGGAACACGCTAAAACGGCAGCAAAGAAAATTGGTTTAAACCCGGCTGTAATGGTTGCGCAAGCAGCGCTTGAGACTGGTTGGGGTAAACATATCATTAATAAAAGTGATGGTAACAGTTCAAATAACTTATTTAATATTAAATCAGATAAAAGCTGGGAAGGTGAAAAAGCCAGTAAAGTCACACTCGAATTTGAGCAAGGTACAGCGGTCAAAAAGAAAGCAAGCTTTAGGGCGTATGACTCAATAAAAGAAAGTGTAAATGACTTTGTTGATTTTTTGACACAAAACCCACGCTATCAAGAGGCATTAAAAAATACAGCAAAGCCAAGCGACTTTTTAGATTCGTTACAAAAAGCGGGTTATGCAACCGATCCAAATTATGCTAGCAAAATAAAACAAGTACTGAAAAGTACTGAATTAAAAGATATTGCGGCAAACGTTATTAGCCAAGGAGTAAAGTAATATGTCGTTTAATTTATTAAGTATTGCCAGTTCTGGAGTTAGGGCTAACTCAGAGCTACTGCAGACGACAAGCAAAAATATCGCAAATGTAAATACTGAAGGTTATGTTCGTGAACGAACGGAGCATTCAACCATGATTGATAATCAGGTTGGTCGAGGTGAAACTTACCGATTACTGAATCAGTTTGCTCAGGAACAATTAAACCGAGATACATCGAATAAAACTTTCTTTGAGCAATTTGTGGTAGAAGCTAATCGTGTTGATACTTTATTTTCTGAAGAATCGAATAGTTTATCTACAAGCGTTAACTCTTTATTTAACAATGTTCAAGGAGCACTTAACCAGCCATCTTCAACGGTTTCGCGTTCGCTAGTGATGACTGATGCTGAAAATTTAATAAATCAAATGGATAGGCTTTCAGGAATTGTGTTCGATCAAAAAAATATAGTAAACGAACAGCTCGAAATTTTCACTGATGAAGCTAATGGGTTAGTTCAGAAAATAAGCACGTTGAATCAAGATATTGCTGCTGTAAATGGTACTAATAATGCAGCTGATGCTAGCTCTACATATAATGAGCGCGATAAAGCTATTCGTGACCTGTCAGAACTTATAGATATAGAAACACTTGATGGCCCCAACGGTGAAAAGCTTGTTTTTATGGGTACAGGTGAAGCAGTAGTTATGCAGAATGGGTCTTTTAATTTATTTTCCATGCGAGGTGACCCAGATCCTAATTTTAAAGAGCTTAAGCTTGATGTTAATGGTGGTAAAGTTGTGCCTCTCGAAGTTGATACAAGTAAATTGAAAGGAAAAATTGGCGGCTTACTTGCATTTAGAGACGATATTTTAGTACCAGCACAAAATCAAATTGGTCAAATGGGATTGGCTATTGCAGATTCTTTTAATGAGCAAAATAAGCTTGGTATGGATGCTAATGGTGAGTTAGGTGGCAATATATTTAATATACCTGCAGTCGGCGGTTATGCTTATGCAGCCAATACTGGTGGTTCAACCATGACAGCAACGCTCGAGCCAGGTAAGGGTAGTGAATTGCCGGCAAGTGATTTCATAGTTACATATACTAGTGGCACAACAGTAGAAATTCAGCCGGTTGATAATAAAGGTGAACCGCTGGGTAACCCTTCAACAGCAAATATAGTTGCTGGAGTTATAGATTCATCTACTATTACCAGTGGTGAGTCATATGGGTTACAGATTAATGTGTCGGGGACCGGAAATACAGGTGATCAGTTTCAAATAAAGCTTAATTCAGAAGCTGCTGCAAGTATGTCTTTGACAACAGGGCGTGGTGAAGATTTAGCATTAGCCGCACCAATTAGAACCGCCAACGATATTAATAATACAGGTTCTGCAACAATTACTGTGGGTGAAGTTACGGATGTTACAACAGGCAGTTTTAGTTCTTCTCCAGTTGGGCTTACAAATGGGCCTATTTCGATAGTTAAAACAGCCAACTTGGATGAATATACAGTATCAGATGGAGTTAATACCAGTACATTTACGATAACGCCTCCGGCAGAGAATATGTTACAGCAAGCAGGTAATGGATTTGAATTATATGGTTTCGATTTTGATTTAGAAGGCACAACTGCTACGGGTGATACCTTCACATTAGAATTTAACGAAGGTGGCTTTGATGATAATCGAAATGGTTTAAAGCTTGCTGAATTACAAAGTGGAGAGTTAGTTCGTCAAAATGTGGTTTCGGGTACGAATGCAGATAACCATAAAACATTTAATCAAGCTTACGCGGGATTAGTAAGTGATATTGGTGTGGTAACCAGCCAGGCGAAAACAAATGGTGAGGCGTTTGAAGCACTCGCTCAACAATCAGAAGCATGGTACGAATCACTCTCGGGAGTGAATCTAGATGAGGAGGCTGCTAATTTATTACGTTTTCAACAATCTTATGCAGCCTCAGCACAAGTTTTAGCGACGGCCCGTACCATTTTTGACACTTTACTTAGTGCTGCGAGGTAGTTATGCGCTTATCAAATAATTTAATGTATCAAAATAGTTTGAATTCAATTTTAAATAATCAACAAAGCGTAAACAAAGCGCAAGAGCAAGTTAATACACAAAAGCGAGTTTTAACAGCTTCGGATGATCCGTCGGCTTCGGCTCGTGCTTTGCAGTATACAGATCGTATACAAAGTAATGAGCAATACACTAAAAATATTACAATGCTCACTAGCCGTTTAAATATAGAGGAAGCAGCTCTCAAAGGAATTAAAAGTGCACTTGAAAAAGCACATACATTGACTATTCAAGCAGGTAATGGCGCATATGATGATGTCGACAGAGAGTCTATAGCTGAAGAAATAAAAGCACTTCAAAGTAGCGTGCTAGATTTAATGAATTCTAAAACAGAAGATGGAAAATATATATTTTCAGGCTATCAAGATAATACTCAGACTTATGCACTTGAGTCATCAACAGGTATATATGTATATGGTGGGGATCAAGGTGAACACAAGATAAAAATAACTGAAGGTGTTGATATAAAATCGAGCGATAATGGTTTTGATGCATTTGAAAAAGTGGACGCTCGATTAAATGTTACATCAAATGACGGAACTGTGATTGGTGGTATAACGAGTGCTAAAGTCTTTGTAACAGAACAAGGGCAATTTGACTTATTTCATAAATCTAATTTTGACCCAGATCCCGCGGCTCCTATTGGCTCAAATACAATAAATGTTATAACAACTGTGGGTACTCCAAATACTTATCAAATTGAACAGAGTGGAACAATATTGGCGGCAGGTGACTTTGGTGGTTCCAAGATTAGTTTTGCAGGTCTAGAAATTAGTATATCTCCAGTTGCCAGCGGACAAGTTGATTTTGCGTTAGAAGCTCCTAAAAAAGAGAATGTGTTAAATTCAATGAATGAATTAATTGCAGGATTAACGAACCCTAGCCTAACACAAGAAGAATTTAAGGAAGTTCTTGCTGACTCACTAGTACAGATAAATAATGCAAAGAACAATGTATCGCTTACTCAAGCAGGTCTTGGAGGTCGAATTAATACAGCAGACAAAGTACAGCAGTCAAATACTGATTTAGATATCAATAACAAATCGTCAAGATCTGGCTTAGTTGATATTGATATAACTGAAGCTATTACAGAACTTACAAAGCAAGAAACAGCTCTTCAAGCATCTCAGGCAACCTTTGGCCGTTTAGCCAACCTTTCATTATTTGATTATCTATAATTTTACAAAGAATAAGGCAACAACTTGCCTTATTCGAATCTTTCCCTTCTTTTTAAGATTATCCCCTTTAAATTTAGCTACTTGGTTTTTATTATTAAAAATAAACAAGTGTTTTCTATCGTGTTATTTAATTTACTGAAATAGGTAAAACCATTAAATTACAGTTAGTTAAAAATAAAGAATAAAAAAATTAAAAAAAAGCTAAAGGATTTTTTAAAGGGACCGATAACTTAATTAACCAAGCAAAGCGTTGAAATAACAACTACTGCTTAATCTAGTAAGTTTGAGAGTAAATGATAAGTTTACTTCGGGAGAGATATTATGGCTTTATATGTAAATACAAATGTTAGTGCATTAAACGCACAAAGACAATTAAGCAATTCTGGTAACGCATTAGATACATCATTCCAACGTTTATCATCTGGTATGCGCATCAATAGCGCAAAAGATGATGCAGCGGGACTTCAAATTTCAGACCGTCTAACCGCACAAGTTAATGGCTTAAATCAAGGTAACCGTAACGCAAACGATGGTATTTCTTTAGCACAAACTGCTGAGGGAGCACTTGACGAAGTAACATCAATGTTTCAACGTATTCGTACACTTGCTCAACAAGCATCAAATGGTTCTAATACAGATGAAGATAGGTTAGCGATACAAGAAGAGATTCGCTCTTTATCATCAGAGGTGAACCGTGTTGCAGAAGATACGACGTTTGGTGGTCAGAACTTACTTGATGGTAGTTATGATGCTAATTTCCAAGTCGGTGCTGATGCAGTGCAAACTATTGGTTTTAGTATGCAAAATGTAGGTGCTACTGCAGGTGTAAACAGTGTATCAGCTAATGGTGGTTTTACAATGTCTGGTATTGCTGTTGTGGCAAGTGCTGTTACAGGTAATCGCTTATCAGGACTTGCTGAAGGTGCTTCTGATATCGGTGGTGCAGCACTAACTACAGATACATTTGCCGCGTCATTCGTAGCTACAGCTATTAGTGTATCTAGCCAAGCAAATGCACAAGTAGTATTTGCAGGCATGGATTCTTTAATTGCGGTAGTAGATAAAAAACGCGCTGAGTTAGGTGCGGTTCAAAACCGTTTTCAATCAACGATTCGTAACCAATCGAATATATCAGAAAACTTATCAGCGGCACGTTCTCGTATTAAAGATACTGACTTTGCTGCAGAAACAGCTAATTTAACCAAGATGCAGATTTTACAACAGGCTAGCCAAACAATTTTAGGTCAAGCAAATCAGCGTCCACAGGCTGCATTAAGCTTACTAGGTTAATCGGTGAAGGTTTAACAGAAAGATTAGTCAAAGTATTGACGAAGAAGAATAAAAGCGCCTTTGTTTAATGGGGTATTAACAAAGGCGCTACAGGATTTTTCAAGCGGAGGCTTTAAATCCCAACAGTTCTTACATTTGCAGAACACATAAACATAAGCATAAACTATGCCATTAGTTTATGAAAGTTAACCCACTCTCAAACTTATCAAATCATAAGGCCCGTAAGGGCCTTATTACTCTTTTTTATTATAATACTACTATTTTAGCCTGCCCAATCACAAACCAAGCGTTGTCTAATGGTTGCTTGTATACTTCTTTATTTTAGTTAACTAAAGTTGGCCTAATGTTTGCTTATGTATTTGTAAGTTTATTATTAACTTACAAAGTGGCAGATAGTTGCCCCTAGGCATGAGTTATGCGTACATATCTAGTCACTTTGTCAAATATCCACTTTCTTTCGAATGAGATAGTGACTTAACTTTGACAGATAAGAAGAGAGTATATTATGGCTTTATATGTAAATACCAATGTGAGCGCACTAAATGCACAGAGACAACTTGATAGAAGCGGTGGAGATTTAGACACGTCTTTTAAACGCCTTTCTTCGGGTCTTCGCATAAATAGTGCAGCTGATGATGCTGCTGGATTACAAATTTCAGACCGTTTACAATCGCAAATACTTGGCCTTAATCAAGGGAACCGAAATGCGAATGATGGTATATCTTTAGCCCAAACGGCAGAAGGTGCAATGGATGAAATTACGTCTACCTTTCAGCGTGTCCGTACTCTTGCACAACAAGCTTCGAATGGTTCGAATACAGATGAAGACCGCTTAGCAATTCAAGAAGAAATACGTCAATTATCTGATGAAGTAAACCGTATTGCTACAGATACGACATTTGGTGGCCAAAGTTTACTTGATGGTAGTTACTCAGCAAGCTTTCAAATTGGTGCTGATGCAGTGCAAACTATAGGTTTTAGCATGCAAAATGTTGGTGCTACTGCAGCAGTTAATAGTGTGTCAGCTAATGGTGGGTTTACTTTGTCAGGTATCGCAGGTATCGCAAGTGCGGTTTCAGGACAGCGCTTATCGGGGTTAGCTGAAGGTGTATCTGATATCGGTGGGGCCGCTTTAACAACAGATACTTTTGCGGCAACATTTATCGCAAGTAATATAAGTGTTTCAAGCCAAGTTAACGCGCAATTAGTTTTCGCCGGTATGGATGCACTTATTGCAGTTGTTGATAAAAAGCGTTCAGAGTTAGGTGCTGTGCAAAACAGATTCCAGTCAACTATTCGTAACCAAGCTAATATTTCTGAAAACTTATCTGCAGCTAAATCGCGTATTAAAGATGCTGATTTTGCGATGGAAACGGCTAATTTAACCAAAAACCAAATATTACAACAAGCAAGTCAAACTATTTTAGGGCAGGCTAACCAACGTCCTCAAGCGGCGCTTAGTTTACTTCAAGGTTAACAATATAGGCGTAAATAAAAATTAAATACAAATAAAGCTAAAGCTTTTGCTTTAATGGGCGATAAATGATTTAGAGGACTAAAAATCCAGTACTCTAAATCTCGGATTATAACAGGGTAGGGGTATCCCGTTATAATCCATCGAACTTTGAAGCGGAGGCTATTATGGCTTTATATGTAAATAGTAATGTGAGTTCTTTGAACGCACAAAGACAACTAAGTAACTCTAGTAATGCGTTAGATACATCATTTCAACGTTTATCGTCTGGTATGCGTATCAATAGTGCAAAAGATGATGCTGCAGGTATGCAGATTTCAAACCGTCTAACATCGCAAGTTAATGGTTTGGACCAAGGGAATCGAAATGCTAACGATGGTATTTCACTTGCGCAAACTGCTGAGGGAGCGCTTGACGAAGTAACATCAATGTTCCAGCGTATCCGTACACTTGCTCAACAAGCATCAAATGGCTCGAATACTGATGAAGACCGTTTAGCTATCCAAGAAGAGATTCGTTCACTATCATCAGAAGTTAACCGTGTTGCAGAAGATACAACGTTCGGTGGTCAAAACCTGTTAGATGGTAGCTATGACGCTCAATTTCAAGTTGGTGCTGATGCAGTGCAAACTATTGGTTTTAGTATGCAAAATGTAGGTGCTACTGCAGGTGTAAACAGTGTATCAGCTAATGGTGGTTTTACAATGTCTGGTATTGCTGTTGTGGCAAGTGCTGTTACAGGTAATCGCTTATCAGGACTCGCTGAAGGTGCTTCTGATATCGGTGGTGCAGCACTCGCTACAGATACAT
This sequence comes from Pseudoalteromonas sp. 20-92, assembly GCF_030847595.1. Lineage (NCBI taxonomy): Bacteria > Pseudomonadati > Pseudomonadota > Gammaproteobacteria > Alteromonadales > Pseudoalteromonadaceae > Pseudoalteromonas > Pseudoalteromonas sp. 20-92. The sequence continues at coordinate 217,583 of NZ_JANJGQ010000003.1, read as the reverse complement.
TTGCCGCGTCATTCATAGCAACAGCTATTAGTGTATCTAGCCAAGCAAATGCACAAGTAATATTCGCAGGTATGGATTCTCTTATCGCTGTAGTTGATAAAAAGCGTGCTGAGTTAGGTGCGGTTCAAAACCGTTTCCAATCAACGATTCGCAACCAATCAAATATCTCTGAAAACTTATCAGCGGCTAAGTCACGTATTCAGGATACAGATTTCGCGCAAGAAACAGCTAACTTAACTAAGATGCAAATCTTACAACAAGCTAGTCAAACAATTTTAAGCCAAGCAAATCAGCGTCCACAGGCTGCTCTATCTCTTTTAGGCTAACTGATTTGAACTATAGGCCACTTTAGATTAAGCAAATAGTCCAAATGTGGCTTATAGTACTTATAAATGTTTCGAGGGTGCCGAAATGATTGATTTAAACTCTACACAAAAAACAACAGATGGATTACATACTGCGAGTAATTTTGTTACCAAAGAAGCAGTAAAGAAAGAAAAGCTTGAAAAAGGTACTGATTTAACAGCTAGAGAAGCTGTTGATATTAAAACTGCACAAAAGCTTGAAGAGAAAAAAGATAATGATTTATTTGTTGAAGTAAAAGAAAATTTAGAAAAGCTAAATGAGTATATCCCTTTAACATCAACTAATTTAAAATTTGAGTTTGATGAACGAGGGGATTTTCCTATTATCAAAGTACTTGATAAAAGTAACGATGAAATAATAAGAGAAATCCCTACAGAAGAGTTCAGGGAAATAGCTAAAGCTTTAGATGAATTTGCCGATAAACTAATTAATAAGGGTTTACTGTTTAATAAAACAGTCTAAGCCATTCAGCTATTTAGGATTATATTATGCCTCTTATTACATCTGCGGGTATTGGCTCAGGCCTTGATTTAGAAAGTATTATTTCAGCTTCGGTGGATGCTGAAAACGTGCCTAAGATGAATGCCTTTGCTGCAAAGGATGAGGCGCTTCAAGTTGAGTTATCAGCTATCGGTGAAGTTAAATCTGCATTGTCTCAGTTACAAGACACTATAGAAAAACTAGCAGATCCTGACAATTTTAATAAGCGAGTTGCTAATATAACTCAACCAACCAGTGATGATGGAGATTTAATTTCTGTCACACCTACTTCAAACATTACGCCTGGTGATTTTAAAATTGAAGTTATTGAGATTGCTCAAGGCAGCCGTGCATTATCTGAAGATGGATTATTTGCGTCTAATGAAGAAGTAGTTAGTGCTTCTGGCGGGACATTGTCTTTTTCGGCAGGGCCTGATAAAGCCTTTGATTTAACGCTAGACGCGGGCGCGACGCTTTCTGACTTACGTGATGCGATTAATGACTCAGATAATAATTTTGGCGTTACTGCGAATATAATTAACACCGGTACAGAAGCAAAGCTTGTCCTAACTTCAACAGTAACGGGTACAGGAAACGATCTTGTTATTACTAATGATAACGCTGAACTTGATAATGTTTCAACTATAGGTAACGCAGGCGGTGCAGGTGGTATTGGCATTGCAGCAGAGAATACCGCAAAGGATGCGGTAATAAAAGTTGACGGTATCACTATAACGAATGACACAAATACCTTTAAAGATGCTGTGCAAGATATGACTATTACAGCTAAGCGTGCAAGCGTTGGTGGTGAAGTAGCTAAGCTATCTGTTGATTTTGATAGAGATAGCGCAACGACGCTAGTTGATGAGCTTATTACTAATTATAACAATGTTATTGGCCAATTAGGGTTTCAGTCGCGCGTAGGTAAACCACTAAATAGCGATTCTACTATTCGATCTTTGAGTTCACAACTCGTTAATGCTTTGTCTACTAATTTGACCGATGCAGGCCCATTTGAGAGTATTTTTGATATAGGCATTGGCGTTGACAAAGAGGGTTATTTAGAAAAGTCATCTTTAGTTCGCAGTTTGAATGATGCATTAGATAATAATTTTGATGATATTGGCAAGGCTTTTGCAGGTGAGAACGGTATAGCCACAAAATTTGAAACGTTGCTTAATAACTACATAGATTCAGACGGCATCATGAAGCAGCGTGAAGATAGTTTGAACGGGCAAATATCGGAATTAGAAGATGATGTTGAGAATCATCAGTATAGGATGGAGTCTTTGGAGGCAAGGCTACGTGAACAGTATGCTGGCTTAGATGTGTTACTTGCTCAAATGCAATCAACTCAAACCTACTTAAGTGCTCAATTGGCGAGCCTTCCAGGATTTACTCGTTCAGATAACTAAACATTTTAAGAATTGAATAAGCATTCATATAAAATAGGTGAATTATGTATAACGCTAAAGTAAAAAACTATCAAAAAGAAGCCCTAAAAACGAGAGTCGCAGGTGCAGATAGATATGAAATTATTCAAATGTTGATGTCTGGTGCGATAGAAAAGATGGTTTTAGCAAAAGTTGCCATTGAAAAAAAACATTTAGAAGCTAAGAGCGAGCATATTTCAAGGGCGTCGGCAATTATTAGTGCTTTACGCGGCTGTCTTGATTTTGACGCAGGTGGTGATGTCTCTGATAACTTATATTCTTTGTATAGCTACATGGTTGATCGCCTCTTAGATGCAAGCATAAAAAACGATCCTGAGATTGTGACGGAGGTTTCTAACTTATTAAAAGAGATAAAATCAGCATGGGATGAAATTCCATATGACGTAAGAGAAAAAACGTTGTCTGAGAATGGTATTGACGCACATGCAGGATAAGTTTGAATCATTAATCAAACAGTTAGAGATTGCGATTGATAATGAAAATTTAGAACTTGCAACAAAATTAGATAAACAGTTATTAGAAAACATGAATAGCATGGATAAAGCTCTTTTAAATGAAAATATAGTTTATTTGCAGTCTCTTGTTGAAAGACATCGTTTTATAGTCAATAAAGTCGATGTCAGTAAAAAACAGGTTCATAAAAATATTACCCAGTTTAATAAAAATCAAAAAAACCTTAAGAAATATACACATGTCTAAAAATGATCTGCACAAAGCTCAAAAGTCTATAAACGAGATTGAAGAAACCCTGAATTCGATTTCTAAAAAACAGCAAAATGAAGATGCTTTTGTAGAAAAAGCGAATGTTATTTTTGAAAATAATATTCATGCATTTAGAAAATACTTTCCTGAGATAGCTGATAAGTTTATTTCACATGAACCAGATAATAAATTCAATTTGTTCCTGAACCCAAATGGTACAGCTAACTTTGTTGATTATGATACAGGGGTACCAATATATAGCGATGACCCCCATACTCAGTCTAAAGAGCAGATTAAAAGTATGCTTAAAAACCCTATTTTAGGGAAAGTCGATCATACCCAGTTAGAATTTATAAAAAACGAGACAAACTTTATCCATATTGATTTGATGGCAGGTATTGGTTCTATTTATAATGAGGCCCAGCGAGGTCTAGAGAAAGCAAGTAGTCTTGCAGAATATGTCCCTAGTGCTATTATTTTTGGGGTTGGTTTGGGGTATTATTTAGATAATTTTTTTGATAATTTCAATGCAGCTTACATTAGTGTATTTGAGCCTAATGAAGATTACTTTTTTGCTAGTTTATTTACTTTTGACTGGGTTGATTTTCTTAGTAAAGTTGATGAAGCAGGTAGTTATTTATATTTTTCAATTGGCGTTCCAGAACAAGAGATGTACGAGGCTCTTTACAGTAGAGCAAATGATATTGGCGCATTCAGTGTTGCTAGTGCATTGTTCTTTCAACACTATCCTTCTGAAGCAGTAAATAAACTAATTGCTGAATTTAAAGATAACTTCCATCAGTTTTTCATGGGCTGGGGTTTTTTTGATGATGCATTGCTCAGTATCGCTCACACGGTAAACAACTCTCAAAAGAGTATTAATCTTCTAAAACCCTCGCAAAAAATTGTAGAAAAATATAACCATTATCCTATTTTTATTGTCGCAAATGGACCTTCTTTGGATAATGATATTGAAAATATTAAAAAATTTAAAGAAAAGGTTATAATTGTTGCGTGTAATTCGGCGACTACAGCATTGTTAAAGCAAGGCATAACCCCTGACTTCCATGTTGCACTTGAAAGAACAAAAGCAACAGAGGACTTTTTAACAGCTTTTATACCCGAACAAACACGACAGAAAATAAATTTACTTGTTTTGAATGTTATGTACCCTAAGGTCTTAGATTTATTTGGTTGGTGCGGTGTTGCGCTTAAAGGTAATGAAGCGGGTACATCGCTATTTCATATTTCAGAATTTTTGAAAAACAATCGTATCACAACAACAATAGGGTACAGCAACCCGCTAGTTGGTAATACAGCGCTTAGCTTTTTTGGCAGTATGGAGTTTAAAAACATTTACTTATTTGGTACAGATAATGGCTACAAAGATCCGAATCACCATCATTCAAAAGGTAGTTATTATTATTCTGGTGAAGGCGAAACTATTCATGCCCCATTAAAAATGGGTGGAGAGCTGGTAGTGCCAGGCAACTTTGGTGGAAATATCATTACTGACCACTTTATGCATACAGGTAAAGTGCAAATGGAGCGTTTTTTAGAGTCTAAGTCTGATATTGGAATGAACTGTTTTAACTGCAGTGATGGTAGTGCGATTAAGGGCAGCATGCCTTTGAAATCGGATGATATTTTGTTGGAAGAGTTTTGCTTTTCTAAAAACGAAGTTATTGGGCATATAAAACAGCAGGCATTTTCTGGTTTAGATGAAAATGTCTGTTTAACAGATTATTTGGATTTTGACGAATTTGAGCAACTTTGTAATACAATGGCTGATATTCTCAATAAACCGACTTCAAATAGAAAAGAGGCTTTGAAGCAGTTACTCGAGAGCTTAAGGTATTTGTTTTCATTTAAAAATCATCCTCGATACACACATTTGTTCTTACTGCTTGAAGGTGAATCACTTTATGTTACATCTGTGCTTATTTCGTTACTTTATAACTTTGGTGATGAAACAAGTATTATCCCTTACTACGAAAAAGCTAAAAAACTTTGGATCGATTTTATTGCTGATGCACCACAGCAATATAGACAACGCTGGAATGAGCTAAGCGATTACAGCTTCGATTATTCAAAGCCATCTGTAAGTTAATTCCTATGATAATTAAGAGTGAAAGGTTTACACTTAGGCTCTTAACCGAGCAGTGCGCTTCGCGCCGTTATCTCAGTTGGTTTAAAGACAGTAAAACTAAAGAGTTTATTAGTTATACATCGTCTTCTTTAAGTGAATTAAAAGACTATATAGCAACCAAAAATGCCGACTCAACATGTCTTTTGTTGGGTATTTTTGCTGGTGATGAGCATATAGGTAATATAAAGTACGAGCCTATCGATTTAGTTAATAAAACTGCAACCATGGGCATCTTGTTGGGAGAAATTCAGTGGCGTGGGAAAGGCGTAGCTGCCGAGGTCATTTCTGCTAGCGCTGAGTTTTTAGTTAAAAGCCAAGGCATTGAATCTATTTTACTTGGAGTCGATAAAGGTAATTTCCCAGCACTTACTGCATATAAAAAACTGGGTTTTGAAATTAGTCAGCAAACTGATAAAGGTTTGCTTATGAAAAAGTCACTTCTATAAAAAACATCTATTCTTCCTAAGTCTTTTTTTAAAATTGCCGATAAGTTACTAGGGCGTAAACAAAATTTCATTATAATGGCTAATAAATAATTTAAACTTATTATTCCTAAGGATACTACATGTCATTAAAAAGCAATTCGGGTGCTGAGCTTTGGCAAAAAGCAAAAAAAATTATTCCTGGCGGAAACCAACTACTTTCTAAGCGTGCCGAAATGTTTTTACCCGATCAATGGCCTGCATATTATAAAAAGTCTAAAGGCTGTGAAGTTTGGGATTTAGATAATAATCATTACTATGACTTCTCTATTATGGGAATTGGTACGAGTTCTTTAGGTTATGCTAATGATGAAATTAACGATGCGGTGATAAGTTCGATTTCTAACGGAAGTATGAGTAGTTTGAATTGCCATGAAGAAGTTGAATTAGCAGAAAAACTTATTGAAATACACCCTTGGGCGGGAGCGGTTCGCTTTACACGTACTGGTGGCGAATCGTGTGCGTTAGCAGTGCGAATTGCCCGTGCTTATAGTAAAAAAGATGTTGTTGCCTTTTGCGGCTACCATGGTTGGCATGATTGGTACTTAGCAACAAATATAACTGACGCTGAAAATTTAGATGAGCAATTATTACCTGGTTTAAGGCCTGCTGGTGTACCTAAGCAATTACAAAATACTGTGCTGCCATTTAAGGAAGGTGATATTGATGGCTTTAAGGCAATCATAGATGTTCACGGTGATAACCTTGGCGTTGTTATGATGGAAGTTTTTCGCCATGGATTGCCGGATGTTGCTTTTCTTCAAGCTGTGAAAAATTTAGCTGTTGAACATAACATTGTTGTAATTTTTGATGAAATATCATCAGGGTTTAGACTTAACACAGGGGCGTCTCATCTTTTAACATCGATAGAGCCAGATATTTGTGTGTTAGGAAAGGCACTGGGTAACGGCCATCCAATAGGGGCTATAATAGGTCGCTCTGAAGTGATGGATGCAGCGCAGCAATCCTTCATTAGTAGTTCTTATTGGACCGAACGAGTTGGCTTTACAGCTGCGTTAAAAACATTAGAAATATTTCAACGAGATAATATTCCCAAACGCTTAAATGAAACTGGCGCAAGACTAAAATCTCGTATTGAAGAAGTGGTCACTCAAACAGGCTTTAACCTAAAAATTATAGGTATTGATAGTGTCCCTATATTTATATTTCCAGGTGAGCATGCATTGGCATTAAAAACACTATTTACTCAAGAAATGCTTAAAAGAGGGTTTTTAGCGAGTAATGTTATTTACCTTTCGATCGCCCATACCGATGAGCTTTGCGATAAATATATTGATGCAATGAGAGGTGTTTTTTATTTTCTTCAGCAGTCGCTAGACAGCAATGCAGATATAGAAAGCCTAATTAATGGCCCAGTATGCCACAGTGGCTTTCAAAGGTTAAATTAATGAAATCAGTTGCCGCCTTTATTCAAGCAAGAATGGGATCGTCTAGATTACCAGGCAAGGTGTTAAAAGAAGTAAATGGGATCCCCGTTATTTTGCACATTGTTATGCGTTTAAAACAATCAAGGTACATTGATAATATTGTTCTTCTTACTTCTTTTAACGAAGAAAATGATGAGTTGGTTGAGTTAGCTAAACGCCATAATATCAACGTGTTTAGAGGTTCAGAGGAAAATGTTTTAGCGCGTTTTCAGCAAGCTAGTCAGGCGTATCCCTCAGACCATATTGTGAGAATAACAGGCGATTCACCTTTTGTGGATGCTGGCGTTTGTGATTTATTATTGCGGACATATTTTGAAAAACAGGTTGATTATGCTTTTTTGAGTGAACAATTTGCCGAAGGCGTTGATTGTGAAGTTTTTAAAACGAGCGCGTTATCATCATTAAACACGGCTGAACTCAGAGAGTCTGAACGTGAACACGTGACGTTACATTTTTACGAAAATAAACTAAACCAATTCTCTACCTATGAAATGCAAAACACAACAGATGACAGCAGCTATCGGTTTACATTAGATACACCTGAAGATTGGCAAGTTATCATAGAATTAGCACGTTTTACCAACGATACTGTTAACATTAACTATCAAAATATAAAAAATATACTTGATGCTCATCCTCACATTAAACAGATTAATAGCCAAGTTATTCGTAACGAAGGGTTAGCTATTTCATTACAAAATGAACAACATTAATTAGCTTTGGACTTATTATGAAAATTAACAATAAAACAATCGATGAAAATAGTCCGTGTTACATCATAGCTGAAATGTCTGCTAATCATGGTGGAGACATTAATAAAGCTAAAAAATTAATCGCTGAAGCTAAGTTGGCCGGGGCAGATGCTGTAAAGCTACAAACTTACACGGCAGATACAATTACACTAAATTGTTCAAAGCCAGATTTTTGTTTGCCTAGCGACAACCCTTGGCAAGAACATGTGTCTTTGCACTCACTTTATCAAAAAGCGTTTACACCTTGGGAATGGCATCAGGCGCTGTTCGAAGAGGCCAAACGTTGCGAAATTGATATATTCTCTTCCCCATTTGATGAATCTTCCGTTGATTTACTCGAATCATTAAATACACCGGTATATAAAATAGCCTCGCCGGAAATAACAGATATTCCCCTTTTGAAATATGTTGCGGCAACAGGCAAACCTGTGATTCTTTCTACAGGGATTGCGGAGTTAGCTGACATTGAACTTGCGGTTACTACATTGCGCAATAATGGGTGTGACAGTATTGCAATTTTGAAGTGTACGACAGCCTATCCAACCCCATTAGAAGAATGCAACTTAGCAACAATTTCCGATATAGCTAAACGATTTAATTGTATTTCTGGTTTGTCTGATCATACACAAGGGATTATTTCACCGATAGTAAGTGTTACATTGGGTGCAAAAATAATTGAAAAACATTTTATTATTGATAAATCTGACGACTCAGTAGATGCCTTTTTCTCATTAGATAAATACGAATTTTCATCACTCGTTAAGTCAGTAAGAGACGCAGAAAAAGCGATAGGTACTGTGAGCTATGACATAACAGATTCAGCGAAAAAAAATATGTTAGCTAGGCGCTCACTCTATTTTGCTAAAGATTTACCAAAGGGCCATGTTATTACAAAACACGATATTAAATCGGTTAGGCCAGGCTTTGGCTTACACACTAAGCATTTTGACGATGTTCTAGGGCTGCGTTTAACAAGCGATGTAGAGCTGGGTGATAGAGTTAGTTTTGCGTTAACAAATGAGTTAAGAGGCTAGCTATGAAAACATGTGCAGTGGTCGGTGGTGGAATTTGTGGTATAACGGCAAGTATTTTGTTGCGCAAGCATTACGATCGCGTTGTATTAATCGAGCAGTCTGAATCGTTAGGTGGCTTGTTGAACTCAGTCACTGACGATGCTGGTAATTTTTACGACCAAGGCACACATATTCCAGCTAGCACCGGTATTACTGAAATAGACGAGATACTATTCAACTACCCTCACTTTTCTAAAAATTGGCATACATTTAAACAACTCAAAACAGGGAATTACTTTGCAGGTAAGTGGGATTTAGAAACACAAACAATTGATGCAAGAAAATTAGATTCAGCACTTTATAAACAAGGTATTGGTGAGTTTATGTCACTCGTATCAGGGTCTGAGGCCGATAATATTGAGCAATATTTATGTGAAACTTTAGGTGTAGTGTTTTATCAGTACCTTGCAAAACCGGTTATTAATAAGCTTTATGGCAGTGATGTAGCATTTACTGATTTAGCTAAAAATACCAGCATTAATTATTTTGGTACTACAAGAATAAAAGCATTCAATGCATCTTTGTCACGAGTGTTAAAGCAACATCCAGAGTTTGACAAAAAGCTTGGCTATCATAGTGCTGCTGAATTTGAAGCATTACTAGCAGAGCAAAGTTCATACCTTCCTAATTATTACTACCCAAATAGCTCTAAAGGCGCGCAGACTTGGATTGATCAATTACAGGCAAAAGCTGAGTCTTTAGGGATTGAAATTCGCTGTAATAGTCAAGTGTTAGATATTGAATATCAAGATGATTTAGTTACTGCGTTTAGCCTTAATGATGGCTCACATATTAAGTGTGACTTGTTATTTTGGAGTGCGCCGCCCGTATTTGCACTAAAGGCCGCTAATTTACCGATCGCAAATTATAAACCGATATTTAGGACCGCAAATATCTTACATTTTACGTTTGATAAGCAGCCTTTAAATAAAGAATCGCATTACCTTTGGAACTGGGACCCATGCTCGGATATTTTCAGGGTTACACTGTATAACAATTTAAGGCAAAGCGATAAGTATCAAGTATCAGCAGAGGTATTAAGGTACAAAGCAGATCCTACATACACATTAGAGCAGGGTGTTATTGATCTAAAAAATATGGGAATCATAACGTCTAATACCAAAATGAAAAGTGGATGTGTACAAATAATTGATAATACTTTTCCTGTGCCTACACATGATTTTTGTACTACAACACAGATTAATTATGAAACATTAACAAATTCTTTTAAAAATATTATTGTGTCGGGTAGGTTTAGTGGTCGTTGCTGGTTGTTATCTGATGTGCTTGTTCTTGCTCATAAAGAATTAAAAGAGTATTGCACTGTTGGCTAATTTTATTTTCTATTGCAATGGAACTATAAAAACAGGCTTTGGGCATTTATCAAGGTGTTTAAATGTTGCAAGGGCGACTTTTGCATTACAGCCTTATAGTAATATTGTTTTTTTTGGCGACTTTGACCAATTTTCTACCCAGCGAATTAATCATTTTGGGTTCACCGTAGCAGGCAGTGACTTTATTTTTGAGCCAAATATGACGGTGCTTGCTGATAGCTATCATTTTACCTGTGAGCAATTATTTGAGTTAAAAAAAATAGGGTTGAAGCTATGCATCATCGACGATTTTGATCAATACAATTACAATTTTATAGATCTTATTGTGAATTTTAGATTTAACGCAGAGGCGTTTTTTCGCTCAACAACCAAACATAGATTAGGGCTGCGTTACTTTTCATTTGCCCAAGAGTTATTATCATTAAGGCGAAGTCGCTCACAGGAGCACTTTCAAAATAGTATTAATACTATTTTGGTTTTTATTGGCGGTAATGATCGATTTGATGTCGCTACGCATGTTGTAAATGCCTTAGATAAGCTAGTGGTAGGTAAAAAAATTATTTTATTAGATCAAAAAGCCCCTTCTATTAGTTTAAAAAATAATACTTACCAAGCATTAGAGTTTGTTGATGATATGTCTGCTGTTTACAAACAAGCCGATTTAATCATTAATGGTGGGGGATTAACAAAGTATGAAGCTGGTTTTTGCCTTATACCTAACTGTGCTATTTCACAAACGAGAGAACAACATACAGACACTTTAGAACTTGCCAGAGCACATTTAACCTTTGATTTGGGTCTTGCTGAAGATGCAACGATAGAAAGCTTAACATTAAACATTGAGGGGTTTTTACACACCGGTGTTCTAGCGCAAAGAGACGCAATGTTATCATCATATTATCTCGATTCGACCGAGCAATTCGCACAAGAAATTATAAAGGTATCAAATGAGTGAGTTTAATTCTAAACAAGTAGAGTGGGATGAAATTGCTCGTATAAACAGTGATTTTAAAGCACAGGTCGGGCGCCCCTTTGACGATACACTTTGGCAGGCGCTCATCGATGATGTTGAGCAAAAACTCATGTTTTCAGCGCAAGGTAATAGTATTTTAGATGTAGGGTGTGGCAACGGCTTACTATTATCAAAATTACACAAATGCTCGCAGTATGCAGGTGTTGACTACTCTCAAGCAATGATAGATGAAGCAAAAAAATTACTTCCTCAAGGCGTTTTTTATCAATCACAAGCGAGTGTTCTTCAGTTTGACAACAATGAGTTTGAAAGAGTACTCAGTTACAGTATTTTTCATTACTTCCCAAGCTATCAATATGCACTTGATGTGATTAAAGAAATGATACGGGTATGCAAGCCAGGTGGTGTAATTTTGATTGGCGATATACTCGATAAACACTTTGAGCATGATATAAAAAGTGCAAGTGATCTAGAATATGAAAAAACGATCCCGTTAATACATCGGTATTCTCAGTGGCGCTTTTTTTCTTTTGAGCAATTAAAAACCGATTTACAGCACTGTGTTAAGAAAGTAGAAATACTTATTCAACCAGAAGACTTTCCTTTATCTCGTTATCGCAAGGATTTGAGGTTATGGGTTTAACTCAATTACAGTGCCTTATTGCTACTGCATTTGACCGCCAGCATGCATTATTGACTAGTTCTGGCAGCTTTGCGCTTATAACTGCACTCAACGCCTCACCGGCTCCAAAGGGTAGCTCAGTAATAATGCCAGCAAGCTGTTGCCCGATTGTTTTTTTTGCTATTCAAATGGCAGGTTACAACGTTATTTTGGCTGATGTTTCGTTGTGCTCTTTGTCTATGGAGGTCACTAATATAGAGGCTGTTTTTAATGATTCTGTATCAGTAATAGTGGCCGTTCATGGTTACGGACACTATTGTAAAATTGATGAAATAGCAAAGTTTGCAAAACACAACAACATTACACTAATAGAAGATGCATGTTTGGCGTATGGCAGTAAATACAAAGGCAAACCGTTAGGTAGCTTTGGCGACTTCTCTATTTTAAGTTTTGGGTATGATAAACCTATTGATAATCAATATGGTGGAGCTATTTTAACTAACTCTGAGCGGTTATTTGAATGCGCTAAGGGGTTTTTAAACGAGAATAAAATGGCTCAATTTAGTGACGTAAAACAGTTAGAAATATTAAATGAGCGCTTTTTAAATTTAAATAAGCAAATGCAAGTGCGAAAAGAGAATGTAGATTACCTGCAAAATCACATCACTAATTCGCTTTTTGTAAAAGCAAGTTTTGATGCTGAAGTAACGTATTGGCGCTACCCTTTACTCATAAAAAATAGAACTCACTTTTTAGCTAAGGCAAAAGAGAATGGCATTATTTTTACTAAGCATTATAAATCGTTAGGTGAATTACAAACCAATGGACATTATCCAAATGCGTCATTGATTGATGATCAAATTATAAATTTATTTGTCCGTCCCGAAACACCTCAAGAGCAATTAACCAATATGGTAATGTTTATAAATGACTTCCAAGACAAGTAATACTTTAAAGTCGTATTATCAGTCTCTGTATAAAGAGTATGGTGACAGCCACAAATCAGTACAGCATGTATCAAAAGAATCACAAAATGTAAGATTTGCGATATTTCTGAATATGATTTCATCAAGTAGCCGAGTTATTGATTTAGGCTGTGGGCTGGGTGATATGCTTTTGTATCTAAGAAATAACGGTTTTACCGGTGAGTATTTAGGTTATGACTTTGTGCCGGAGTTTATAGACGCCGCAAATGCCAAGTTTAGCTCTGATACAAAAGCTCAGTTCAAAGTGTTTGATATATATGAGGATGAGATAGCACAAGGCTATGACCATGTGCTTATTAGCGGTGTGTTCAATAATAAAATGACTGATAACATGGGCTTTCTAACACTTACCCTACAAAAAAGTATTCAGCAGTGTAAGCAGTCGGTTATTTTTAATGCGTTATCGACATTTGTAGAATTTAAAAATGAGGCTCTTTTTTATGTCTCCCCCCTAGAATTATTTGAATTATGCAAAACAACAATGACACCTTTTGTTTCCCTAAAGCATGACTACGTTACTAAGCCAGGTGGTTACCCTTATGAATTTACAATGCAATTAAGTAAAAGCGAAATAACATGTTACTGAGTATAATGCAGCCTACTTACTTACCTTGGTTAGGTTATTTTGGGTTAATTAATAGCGCCGATAGATTCGTATTTTTAGACAACGTAAAGCTTGAAAAAAGTGATTGGCATGTTAGAAATAAAATTAAATCGGGTAAGCAAGAACTTATGCTGACTTGTCCGGTAAGTACCCCTAAAGGAAGAATGACAGCAACAATTGAAAATACTCAATTTGTTAGTGAAAATCCTTGGCGAAGAAAGCACCTTAAAAGCATTGCTGAAAGCTACGCAAAAGCACCGTTTTTTAGTTCGTTATTTCCCCTATTAGATTCCATTTATAAAGATGAGAGCATTACTTGCTTGGCTCAAATGAATATTAAAATCATTAGAGTATTGATGGTGTTCATGAATATAACCACACCAACATTTATAGCTTCTCAGCTTAAAGACGTGTCTGGTGTTAAAGATGCTCGGCTAGTATCTATTTGTAATGAGCTAGAATGTAATACTTATTTATCACCAGTAGGCGCGCAGGCTTACATTGAACAAGAGACCCCAGGCGGGGCATTAGTTAAAAATGGCATTGATGTTTTTTATCAAAACTTTATCCACCCTAAATACCCACAAGTTAAGGGGGAGTTTATCTCTCATTTGAGTGTGATTGACTGCTTATTTAACGTTGGGCCTGTTGAAACAGTTAAATTAATTAATACATGCACGAGAGCACATACTCACTATCAATCTCTATCAGTTTGATTGCCAAAGTACTGGATTAATAAAGCGCTCATCAGGTAGGTTAAACTCAGATAAATCAATATTGGATAAGCTTGAAGTTAAGCAGCTTAAAATTTCATTAAGCTGTTGTTCGTTGTTGACACCTACAACCACTTTGTCTACTTCATTAATATTAACCACGTAATTTAATGCTAGCGATAACTTTGAGACATTTAAGTGATTACTCAGCGTGGTAAGCTTTTCTAATAAAGGAGCAATAGGTTTAAAATAATCTGGGAAAGTGCCACTTTGCATTAGCAATAATCCCTGAAGAAAGGCTGAACGAGTATGAATCTCTATACCTGCAGCTTTTAGTTGTTTTAATGAATTTGATTGAACGAAGCGTTGATCAAGAATATTAAGTGGTAACTGAATTAGATCTGCAAATGCTAATACATCATTATTGATCTGCTCGGGGGAATATAAAGATACTCCCACTTTTTTTACTTTATTATCTGCTTTAATTTGCTTTAAGCAGTCAAGTGCAATAGGGAATTGACTAAAATCTTCAAAGCGATGAAGTAGTAATCCATATAAAGCGTCACAATTTAAGTCGCGAAGAGACTGTTTAACAGTTTCTGTTATAAAATCATTAACATTGCTTAAATTAGATATAGGAGGAATTTTACTAACTATATTGAATGAACTTAGTGGGCACTGGCCTAATTCTTTTTCAGCATTACCATAGGCTGATGCAGTATCAATGGTCGTTATATTTTCGCTTTTGGCAAGGTTAAGTATTTTTTTTATTTCTTTCTGATGTGTTTTGCCTAGTGTGTTGCTTATTCCGTAGTCAACACCAAATTGAACAGTACCTAGCGCTAGCTTCACAGTAATTTACCAATCTCATCAATAATATAGCTTTGCTCTTGCTCTGTAAGTTGAGGATGTAAAGGGATAGTGAATGCTGTTTTATAATATTTCATTGCGTTGGGGAAGTCGCTGTCTTTAAAGCCCATTTTTTTATAAAAAGGTTGAGTGTGTATTGGAATATAGTGAAGGTGACTAATAATCCCTTTATTTCTCAATTGCTCAATAATATGCCTATGAAGGTAGCTATGTTCGTCAGCAAGTTTAACTACGTATAAATGGTAACTTGAATAGCATTTTGTGAGTTGTGTTAAATGCGAAAGAGGCATAGTTTCAAACGCATTAGAATATGAAATAGCGAGTGCGTTTCTGGTAGTCACAAATTCATCAAGTTTATCAAGTTGGCTGAGGCCAAGTGCAGCTTGTAGCTCTGTCATTCGGTAATTAAAGCCAAGCTCTACTTGCTGGTAATACCAAGGACCATGGCTTTGCTCAGTCATTTCATTTGGATCATTAGTGATCCCATGACTTCTTAAGCGTTGTAATTTTTTTGCAAGCTGTTGATTATTAGTAACCGCCATACCGCCTTCGGCAGAGGTAATTATTTTTACCGGGTGAAAACTAAATACAGTGATATCTGAAAATTCACAGCAACCGACTTTATTACCATTATATTGTGCGCCAATAGCATGCGATGCATCTTCAATGATTTTAAAACCATACTGCTTTGATAAATCGTAAATAGCTTCCATATCACACGATTGACCTGCCAAGTGAACAGGGATAACGACTTTAGGTAAGCAATTATTTTGTTTTGCGCTAATAAGCTTATCAGCAAGGGCAGACACTGACATATTGCCAGTTGCCAAGTCAATATCTACAAAGTCCACTGCAGCACCACAGTAAAGCGCACAATTGGCTGAGGCTACGAATGAAATTGGCGATGTCCAAACAGTATCGCCTTCGCTTACATTTAATGCTAAACATGCAATATGTAGAGCAGAAGTCGCGCTATTAACAGCAATACCGTATTGAGCATTACAGTATTTTGCAATAGCAGCCTCAAAAGCGGGTACTTTTGGCCCTTGAGTTAGCCAATCAGACTGCAAAACAGCCACAACGCTATCAATATCTGCTTGGCTTATTAGTTGTTTACCATATGGAATCATTTATTTAATTCAGCTTTAACTTAATGCCTGAGTGTTAAATTCTTTAATCTCATCAATCGTCATGTAATGCGAGTTATGAAGAGAGTTATATTCAAATCCTTGCTCTACCTTTTTGCCTTTTTCGCCAATTGCGTTAACGGTAAAGTCATTACTACGGCTACTAAATTTAATGCCAGGAGCAATAACAAAGTGGTCGTTGTACTCGTAGGTTTCAAAACATAAATCGGCAGGACACATAACCTCATGAAGTTTTTCACCAGGACGAATACCAATTATTTTTAGTGGTAAGTCAGGAGCCATCGCTTTTGCAAGGTCTGTAATACGGATTGAAGGGATTTTAGGAACGAATATTTCACCGCCTAACATACGTTCAAAATTGGTTAGTACAAAATCGACGCCTTGTTGAAGGTTTATCCAAAAACGAGTCATTTCATTGTGTGTTATTGGAATATGGTCGCGCCCTTCATCAATAAATTTTTGAAAAACTGGCACAACAGAACCTCGAGAACAAACCACATTACCATAGCGCACAACAGAAAAAGTAGTGCGGTTGCCACCTGCAATATTATTAGCGGCAACAAAAAGTTTGTCTGACGCCAATTTAGTGGCGCCATACAAGTTAATGGGGTTCGCGGCTTTATCAGTAGACAAAGCAATCACTTTTTCTACGTCGTTATCAAGGGCTGCATCAATCACGTTTTCAGCGCCGTTAATATTTGTTTTTATACATTCCATAGGGTTGTATTCAGCGGCCGGTACCTGCTTTAATGCCGCAGCGTGAATAACGAAATTCACCCCTCGCATGGCACGTATTAATCTGTCTTTATCTCTTACATCGCCAATAAAATAACGCATACAAGGCTGGTCGAACTCTTGTTGCATTTCAAATTGCTTTAGTTCATCGCGCGAAAAAATAATAATCTTTTTAGGATTATAACGCTCAAGTAGCGTTTTTACGTATTTTTTTCCGAATGAACCGGTACCACCGGTGATTAAAATTGTTTTGTTATCGAACATAGTGCTACCCAAATTATTTATTATTAGCGTTTTATGACACGCAAACGTGATCTTTTAATACACACCTCAATACTTTAACCACTAAGCAAGCAAAGTGCCAAGTTAATTTAGTCTAACCATGGTACAAAGCGCAAAATTTCGCAAATTAAGCTATAATTTTAATCAATAAGTTTGTCGGAGCCTATTATGAAGATTGAATGGCCCACAGCTAGTTTTTTAAACCAAGCACTGGAAGCGAGTAATAAGCGGTCTGAGCAACTTGCCTCTGGTAAAAAAGTAAATTCCGGGGCCGATAACGTTGCAACATTGCAAATTATAGATAGATTGATCTCCCAACAAAATGGTTACGGGCAAGCAGTAAGCAATGCTCACGATGGGATTTCTTATTCGCAGGTTACTGAATTCTAATCTATTGGGGGTTAATGATGCGGTTTCACGTATACGTGAGTTGTCTATTCAAGCGGGTAATGGTGCATTTAATAATGACCGTGATGCTTTACAAGATGAAGTAGCACAATTACAAAGCCAGATAACAGACACGTTTGAGAATGCATCATTCGCCGGTAAAACTCTTTTTGATGGGCAATCTGTGTCATTTCAAATTGGACAAGATGTAAATGCAGTACATAGTTTCACAGCTATTGATCGTAGTATTGCAAGTGTTATTTCTGGCATCAATATTTCGACTCAAGATGGTGCGCGGGCAGCAATTGATATTAGCGATAAAGTGGGTGCTGAAATAAATAATCAGCGTGTTGAACTGGGGGCATTTGAAAATACGCTATCAAATACAATCCGTGGTTTAGATGAGAAAAATGAAAATATTTCCGCTAGTAAAAACCGAATTCAAGATACTGACTACGCAAAGGCAATTTCTCAGCAGATATCTAACGATTTTCTAACGCAAGCGTCAATTGCGCTTCGTGGACAAGCTAACCAATCCGCTGAGGCTATTTTAGTATTACTTTAATTTTTGATACTTAATGATTAATTCTTAAGTATTGTTATTTTAACTAGCTGTCTGTTTTTTGGCGTTTATGTCAAAAAAATGCCGCTATCGCTTGCATCCATGGCGAACTGGCTTACAATTTAGGTAATTAAATAAATGAGTGAAAGTACGGCTCGCTAAATATGATCTTGATTTTAGATAATAATAACAATCGCGCAATAGGTTTAAATGCATCGCTTACTTTTATTGGTGAAGCAGTACAATTGTTAAATGAAACAAATTTTGAACAAGAGTGTGAAAAGTACCAACAAAAAGAATGCATGATCATTTTAGGTGCATTGCAGTTTCTTGATCACGAAGGTTTAATTAAGCGCTACCCAACCTTACCTTTTTTATTAATAGGCGAAACCCTTAAACCATTACTAAGCATTGCTAATGTGGTTGGCCTCATTTGCGAACCGTTTAGTCATGAAGTAACAACACAGTTGCTTCACGATTGTCAGCAATATCAGCGAATGTTACCAAATGGACATAAACATACCAAACCCCTTAAAACCTTTGACGGGCTAGTGGGTGAAACAGATGCAGTAAAAGATGTACGCTTTTTAATTGAGCAAGTGGCAAAAACGGACGCTAATGTTTTAATTTTAGGTGAGTCAGGAACCGGTAAAGAAGTCGTTGCTCGTAATGTACACCTGCTTTCTAAGCGTAACAATGGGCCATTTGTGCCTGTTAACTGTGGTGCTATTCCGGCGGAGTTATTAGAAAGTGAGTTATTTGGCCATGAAAAAGGGGCATTTACAGGAGCAATATCCGCTCGTAAAGGACGCTTTGAACTTGCACAAGGTGGTACGCTGTTTTTAGATGAAATAGGTGATATGCCGTTGCAAATGCAGGTTAAGTTGCTGCGCGTATTACAAGAACGCAGTTACGAGCGAGTTGGCGGTACAAAGGCGATTCAAGCTGATGTACGTGTTATTGCTGCAACGCACCGAAATTTAGAAAATATGATTGAGGAAGGTAGTTTTCGTGAAGATTTGTACTATCGATTAAATGTATTTCCTATTGAAAACCCGTCATTAAGTGAGCGCGCAGATGATATTCCACTGCTTTTAAAAGAACTGATGCGCCGTGTTAACGATCAAACAGGTTCTACCGCTAAGTTTACTGAGCGCGCAGTGGAGAGCTTAAAAGAGCATGCTTGGCCTGGTAACATTCGTGAGCTAGCTAATTTAGTGGAACGAATGGTTATTATGTTTCCTGAAAAGGTAGTCGATATTCCCGATTTACCCAATAAATACCGCTATATTGAGGTAGAAGCATATGAGCCTGAGTACCCAGAAGAGTTAATGGAAAAAGACGCGTTTAACGATATATTTAGCACAGGATTCAGTGATTACGAAAACGAACCTGAAGCAGAGTTTAACCAAGTTGGAAGTGGGTTGTTGCCCGATGATGGTATTGAACTTAAAGATTACTTAGCCGAGCTTGAAATTAGCTTAATAACGCAAGCGTTAGAGCGCTTTGATTACGTTGTGGCTCGCGCAGCAGAAATATTAGGTGTACGCAGAACCACGCTAGTTGAAAAAATGAAAAAGTATAACCTTTCAAGAGATTAGTTTTTGAACGCCTGCAAGCAGCGCGTCTACAAAACAACCTCAAAAACTTTGGTGGTAGACGTCTAGCTTGCTCACGTGAAAAGCGAAGCTTTTAATTATTTAAACACCCATCCAAAAAACTACGTTTTTGAACGCCTGTAAGCAGCGCGTCTACAAAGCAACCTCAAATCAAAACTTTGGCGTAGACGCTGAGCTTGCTCGCGTGAAAAGCGAAGCTTTTAATTACCTACCTATTTACCTGCTTACTCACCACTAAAAGCCTTAATAATTTCTTCTTTTCTAAAACAGTCATTACTGTGATCGTTAACCATACCGCAGGCTTGCATGTGTGCATAGACTGTTGTTGGGCCTAAAAACTTAAATCCTCGCTTTTTTAAGTCTTTAGCAAATGCAGTTGATTGTTCAGTTATAGCAGGGTAGTCCTCAATATTATTCACGTGACTAACAAGCGGCTTATTACTCACAAATTGCCATTGATAGTTGCTAAAGCTACCAAACTCTTTTTGAATATCGATAAAACATTTTGCGTTATTAACAGTTGCTGCAATTTTTAAACGGTTACGAACAATCTCTTTATTTAACATTAGACGCTCAATGTCATCTGATGTAAATTCAGCTACTTTTTTTACATCAAAATTAGCAAATGCCTTTTTATAACCTTGGCGTTTTTTTAATATGGTGTACCAACTCAAACCCGCCTGTGCTGATTCAAGAGTTATAAATTCGAATAGTTTTTGGTCATCATAAAGTGGCACCCCCCATTCTTCATCATGGTAAGTAACGTAGTCAGGTTTAGTCGTGTCTAGCCATGGACAACGGCATTCTATTTGCTCACTCATTATTATTCCTTAGCGTGCGTCATTTTTATGTCGCTTGTTTTTCTTATGTAACTTAATGATAAATATATAAATAAACTTTGGTACAAATTGTGCATTTAACTCTGTATCTACATTAGTTTGAGATTTGATTATGGCCCTTGCAAGCGTGCTAAAACCACAGTTTATTTCTGCAAATAAGTATAACCCATGTTTACTTCAAGAGGAGTACATTGGTGAGCTAAGTGATCTTCGTAAGCAGGCAAGTTGGCTTTCGCACTTGGTTGATACAATGCCCACTGGTGTTGTTGTACTTGATGGTAAAGGCATGGTTGCTAAAGCGAACCAAATTGCGATTGATATGCTTGGTGAACCACTTGAAGGTGAAAAGTGGTTTTATGTTATTCAGCGGTCTTTCAAACCACATCAAGATGATGGACACGAAGTATCATTAAAAGACGGGCGTTTAATTAAGCTCGATATCACCGCTTTGGCCCCAGAGCCGGGACAACTTATTTTAATGACGGACTTAACTGAGACGCGACGTTTACAAAAACGTGTTGCACATATGCAGCGATTAAGTGCGCTGGGTAAAATGGTGGCGTCTCTTGCGCATCAAGTACGCACGCCTCTATCTGCAGCAATGCTTTATGCTGCTAACTTAGGCTCAAAGCGCTTGCCAGAAGCATCTCGCGATAATTTCCAAACTAAATTGATGTCACGATTAAAAGATTTAGAAACGCAGGTTAATGACATGCTGTTATTTGCTAAAAGCGGTGAGCAGCAAGTCGTTGAACAAGTCTCTATGCAGCAATTATTAACAGAAGTGAAAACCGGTGCTGATGCCATGGTCGCACTTAATGAAAGCGAGCTGGATGTAAGTCTTCCTGAACCAGATATTGTAATAGTGGGGAATAAGACAGCGCTAGCCAGTGCTGTTCAAAACCTTATTCACAATAGCATTCAAGTGATTGGTTCTGGGGCTAAAGTGCATTTGAGTGCCGCGACTGATTTACAAGATCACGATTTTGTGCGTATTAGTGTAAGCGATAATGGTCCCGGTATTGATTTAAGTCAGGCTGATAAAATGTTTGAACCCTTTTTTACTACAAAAAGCCAAGGCACTGGTCTAGGGCTTGCTGTTGTAAGTTCGGTGATTAATGCGCATCAAGGACGTGTTGACGTTAGTAACAATGCTCATGGTGGAGCTTGTTTTAGTTTACTGTTGCCAATACGCGCGACATCTAAATTAGAGGAATCATTATGAGTAATATTATTTTAGTCGTAGAAGATGATGCGGGGCTCCGTGAAGCTTTAATTGATACGCTGGAGATGTCAGGTATTGAATGCGTTTCAGCTAATAGCGCAGAGCAAGCGATGTTATTGCTTAAAAAAGAGCAATTTTCATTAGTCGTAAGTGATGTGCAAATGGGAACCATGAGTGGTTTGGACTTACTGCGAAGTATTAAATTAAATTATCCCGATTTACCTGTATTGATGATGACGGCCTATGCCACGATTGATGATGCTGTTGAAGCTATGCGTTTAGGTGCTATTGATTATATGGCTAAACCATTTGCACCTGAAGTGCTGCTAAATATGGTGAGTCGCTATTTGCCTGAAAAAGCGAGAGAGACAGATGGCCCTATTGTTGCCGACCCAAGTAGCATTCAATTACTCGAACTTGCAAGTAAAGTTGCACGCTCTGATGCGAGTGTAATGGTGCTCGGGCCTAGTGGTTCAGGTAAAGAAGTGCTCGCGCGTTATATTCACGATAAATCGAGTCGATGCAATGAACCCTTTGTTGCTATAAATTGTGCTGCGATCCCTGAAAATATGCTTGAGGCCACTTTATTTGGTTACGAAAAAGGGGCGTTTACAGGTGCTATTCAAGCATGCCCTGGTAAATTTGAACAAGCGCAAGGCGGAACAATTTTACTAGATGAAATCACTGAAATGGATTTAGGATTACAGGCAAAGCTACTACGAGTGCTACAAGAGCGGGAAGTAGAGCGTTTAGGTGCTCGTAAGACAATCCAACTAGATGTTCGTGTATTAGCAACGAGTAATCGTGACTTAAAAGAAGCGGTCGCTAAGAACCAATTTAGAGAGGACTTATATTACCGACTTAATGTTTTTCCATTAATGTGGCGACCTCTTTGCCAGCGCCCTGGTGATATAATTATACTCGCAAAGCATTTAATAGAACGCCATATAAATAAAAGTAAAGAGCCTATGGCCTACTTAGATAAAGCAGCAGAGCAAAAACTACTTGCTCATGCATGGCCTGGTAATGTTCGTGAACTGGATAACGTAATTCAGCGAGCACTGATACTACGAAGTGGTAATACAATAAATGAACATGCTATTTTTATCGAAAACTTAGTAGCAAGCGATTTTGTAATTACACCAACAGAAGTATTGGAAACAGCAACGTCAAACGAAGCTATAAATAGCTTAAGCACGGCATATTACGATGAAAAAATGCCTATGGTTGGTGAGCCAAAGCAAGATTTACTTGCGGTTGACACCGGGAGCTATAAAGATGAACTTAAAGACAAAGAGCATAGTATTATTTTAGAAACATTAGCTCGCTGTCAAGGTAAGCGCAAAGATGTAGCAGAAACATTAGGTATTAGCCCTCGAACATTACGTTATAAGCTAGCGCAAATGCGCGATTTAGGTATTTCACTTCCTGCATAATCCCTCTAAGCCCCAAATTTAATTAATTTAATTCGGGGCTGTCAAAACTCTGACTCACAAGTTAACTGTAACCAATTGTTTTTATTGTGTTTTTAGTTGGCATGGTTTGTGCTTTATTATCTTTATAAGCTTAACTGCATTGTCAGAGAAAAATTATGAAAATTCAAAATAGCGCTGTCTTTCAAGAAATGCAATCAATGGCCCTTGAAGCTGGCCGTAATAATCAAATTAATAAATTGCCAACTCAAGTGCAGTCTACTTCTACTGCACAATTTGGCGATATGCTAAGTAATGCGCTAAATACAGTGCATGAGTTACAACAAGATACAGGCCAAAAAGTAAAAGCAGTTGAAATGGGTGACCGAAGTGTATCGCTTGCTGAGGCGATGATTGCTTCTCAGAAATCTTCGGTTGCATTTGAAGCTACAGTACAGGTTCGTAATAAACTTGTAGAAGCTTACAAAGAAATCATGAACATGCCTGTTTAACTAGGTAGTGGAGAATTATCGTGGCGCAATCTAACCAATCTACAGACCTTGCACTTGCTAGTGGTGATATCGACCAAAGTGATAGTGATGATCAACAAGAACAGAAATCAGGCTATTTAAGTGCTTTAAATGGTACAGATGTATTACGCCAAGTGACACTGGTTATAGCTCTGGCTATTTGTTTGGCTATTGCCATTTTTATCATTATTTGGGCACGTCAGCCAGATATGCGCCCATTGGGTAAAATGCAAACAGAAGAGTTAATTCAAACCCTCGATTTTTTAGATGCACAAAAGATAGAATATCAACTTGATGGTAATGTCGTATCGGTTGATGAAAGTGAATATCAAAATATAAAATTATTAATGACTCGCGAAGGGTTAGACCAAGGACCTACTTCGGGATCAGATATTATCATGCAAGATATGGGGTTTGGGGTTAGTCAGCGTCTTGAACGTGAGCGCCTCAAACATGGCAGAGAGCAGCAATTAGCACGTACTATAGAAGAGCTTAATAATATTACTCGTGCGAAAGTATTGCTTGCGATACCAAAAGAGAACGTATTTGCGCGCAGAGAGAAAAAGCCATCTGCCACCGTTGTGTTAACACTTAAACGTGGGCGCTCTCTTAATGGTGAAGAGATAGACTCTGTTGTTGATATGATTGCTTCAGCAGTACAAGGCTTAGAGCCAGCTAGGGTGACTGTTACAGATCAAAATGGTCGCTTATTAAATTCAGGTTCGCAAAGCTCATTAGCAGCACGCTCTCGTAAAGAGTACGACTTAGAACGTAAACGAGAACAAGAATATTTAGAAAAAATAGACAGCATTTTAATACCTGTCGTAGGGCTTGCAAATTACACAGCCCAAGTTGATTTAAGTATGGACTTTAGTGCGATAGAAGAAACACAAAAACGCTACAATCCAGATTTACCTGCAGTGAGAAGTGAAACCACATTTGAAGAAAATAACATAGGCGGTTTAGCCGTTGGTATTCCAGGTGCGCTTACGAATCAGCCTCCACTAAACTCGAATATTCCAGAAGTAGCAGGACAAGGTGGTGCAGGAACAGGCACTTCGCCAACTCGTAATCACAAAGAATCTACGCGAAACTATGAGCTTGATACTACTATTTCGCATAAACGCCAGCAAACGGGGGTAATACGCAGAATAAGTGTATCGGTTGCTGTTGATTATATTCCAAAAGTGGATGAAAACGGCGAAACGACCATGACACCACGATCAGTGGAGGCATTGTCAAATATTCGTCGTTTATTACAAGGCGGTGTAGGGTTTGATATGCAGCGTGGCGATGCACTTGAAGTGGTAACAGTGCCATTTGTGCGTGAAACGACAGGTTTAGACCTTGAAGTCCCAATGTGGGAGCAAGATTGGTTTGTGAAGTATGTGCGTCTGGGTCTAGGTGCCTTAGTAATTATTGTTCTTATTATGGCCGTTGTTAAACCAATGCTTAAACGTCTAATTTACCCAGATAATACCTTGGAAGAGTATGATGAAGATGCATTGAGTTCAGGGGTTGATATTGGTGACAGTACACTTGATATGCTAAATAAAGACTTTGATTCTGCTTCAATTGGCTTCTCTAGCGATGGTACACTACAGTTACCAGACCTACATGGTGACGAGGACTTATTAAAAGCAATTCGTGCCCTTGTAGCTAACGAACCAGAACTATCATCACAAGTAGTGAAAGCGTGGTTAACAGAAGATGACTGATCAAGAACAAAAACAACTGCCAACAGCATTTGATGTTGATAAGCTCGATGGTGTAGATAAAGCGGCTATATTACTTTTGAGTTTATCAGAAGAAGATGCGGCGCAAATACTCAAGCATTTAGAACCTAAACAGGTACAAAAAGTGGGTATGGCAATGGCGGGCTTAGATGACTTGTCTCAAGCTAAAATAAGTGCCGTGCATAATTTGTTTATTGAACAAATTCAGAGTTTTAGTACGATAGGCTTCCAATCTGAAGATTTTATCAAAAAAGCACTTACAGCTGCATTGGGTGAAGATAAAGCAGCCAGCCTTATTGACCAAATTGTTATGGGATCAGGCGCTAAGGGACTTGATTCTCTTAAGTGGATGGACTCTAAGCAGGTAGCGAATATTATTCGTAATGAGCATCCGCAAATTCAAACCATTGTTTTATCTTATTTAGAGCCAGAGCAGTCTGCTGAAATATTGGCACAGTTTCCTGAAAAAGTACGTTTAGATTTAACTATGCGTATTGCTAATCTTGAAGAAGTGCAACCTGCGGCATTGCAAGAGCTCAATGAGATTATGGAAAAACAATTTGCAGGTCAAGCGGGTGCGCAAGCAGCTAAAATGGGCGGTTTAAAAGCTGCAGCTGATATTATGAACTACCTTGATACAAATGTAGAAGGGCAGTTAATGGACTCTATTCGTGAGCACGATGAAGAGATGTCACAGCAAATTCAAGACTTAATGTTCGTATTCGAAAACTTAATGGATGTTGAAGACCGTGGCATTCAAGCAATTTTGCGTGAAGTACAACAAGATGTACTTATGAAAGCGATTAAAGGCACAGACGATGCTCTTAAAGAGAAAATATTAGGTAACATGTCTAAACGTGCAGCAGAAATGCTTGCTGATGATTTAGAAGCAATGGCACCTGTAAGAATTAGTGAAGTTGAAGCTGCGCAAAAAGAAATTTTATCAACTGCACGTCGTTTATCTGATTCTGGCGAGATTCAGCTAGGTGGCGGTGGTGGTGAGGAGTTCCTGTAAAGCATGAGTAAGTTAAAAGGTCGTCCACTCAATGCAGAAGAAGCAGATGAATTA
The DNA here is from genome assembly GCF_030847595.1 of Pseudoalteromonas sp. 20-92. Taxonomy (NCBI): domain Bacteria; kingdom Pseudomonadati; phylum Pseudomonadota; class Gammaproteobacteria; order Alteromonadales; family Pseudoalteromonadaceae; genus Pseudoalteromonas; species Pseudoalteromonas sp. 20-92. The sequence goes on along the minus strand of NZ_JANJGQ010000003.1, from coordinate 191,031 downwards.
TTAAGAAACTGGTCAGTGCCCAATATGGCTCCGGACGAAAGAAGTTTTGGAGATCGTTCAACTGCTTTTGGCACACCACTTTCGGATTTATACAAAAAAGAAATGGCCGAAGAGGTACCTGTAGAGGAACCTCAGGAACCTGAATTACCTTCTATTACTATGGCTGAACTTGAGCGAATTCGACAAGATGCTTATGAAGAAGGTCTTAAACAAGGGCATGAGCAAGGTTATATTGATGGTTTTGATAAAGGCGTTACAGAGGGAAAAGAGGCCGGTTATAAAGAGGGGCTTGAACTAGGTAAAACTCAAGGTCATGAGGACGTAAAACCATTAATTGAAGAACAACTCACGGGTTTGCGTAGCATATTAGATAATTTAACTACTCCTTTGAATAAAGTGGATGAACAAGTTGAAAAACAATTAGTCCAATTGACAGTAATGCTTGCTGAAGCAATAATTTATCAAGAAGTAAAAACCTCTCCTGATGTTATTTTACATACACTTAAACTAAGTATAGATTCGCTTAATGCTGAGCAAGAAAAGGTACGTATACATTTACACCCAGAAGATTTAGAACTCATAAAAAACAGCTATGGAGAACAAACCATCGCAGATAATAATTGGCAACTAATCGCTGAACCTACACTTGAACGTGGCGGTTGCGAGGTTAAAACAGCCCAATCCTCACTCGATATGACCTTGAAAACTCGCGTCAAAGAAACATTGGATAGTTTTTTGCATAATAGTGGTATCTAACTACTTTATTGGCATGTCATGTCTGAACAATGTGCATCTTTAAGCGAACGCTTATCTCAATATAAACAGCATATTAATACACCAGCCCTCGCGGTAGCGGGTATTTTAACACGTGTCGTAGGCCTCACACTTGAAGCAAAAGGTTTACGTGCGCCTGTTGGAAGCCAATGCAAAATAGAAACTATGAATGGTTTTGTTGATGCTGAAATAGTAGGTTTTAATGAGCAAACTCTTTACCTAATGCCTAATGATCATATTTCAGGAGTATTACCTGGTGCTCGAGTGATCCCTCAGGTCAATAACTTAGGTTTACCCGTTGGAATGAGTTTGTTAGGCCGCGTTGTTGATGGATTAGGTCGCCCACTTGATGGTCTTGGTAAAATAAATGCGGAACATTATTTAAAATTTGCACAAAATACTATAAACCCACTTTCTCGACGTCCGATAAGCCAGCCTATGGATGTGGGAGTGCGTGCTATAAATTCGGTCATTACTGTAGGTCAAGGCCAGCGCATGGGCTTGTTTGCAGGTTCTGGTGTCGGTAAGTCGGTGCTTTTAGGTATGATGACACGCGGCAGTGAGGCCGATGTTATTGTTGTTGGACTAGTAGGTGAACGTGGCCGAGAAGTAAAAGAATTTATTGAAGAGATTCTTGGTGTAGAAGGGAGAAAACGTTCAGTTGTTGTTGCTGCACCGGCTGATTCATCTCCTCTTATGCGTTTAAAAGGCTGTGAAAGTGCTGTAACAATTGCTGAGTATTTTCGTGATCAAGGTTTAAATGTATTGTTGCTACTAGATTCAGTTACTCGATATGCAATGGCACAACGTGAAATTGCACTTGCTGTTGGCGAGCCTCCAGCTACAAAAGGTTATCCGCCATCAGTGTTTGCTAAATTACCGGCGCTGGTGGAACGCGCCGGTAACGGCGGGGAAGGGCAGGGATCAATTACTGCTTTTTTCACAGTATTAAGCGAAGGTGATGATATGCAGGATCCCATTGCTGATGCTGCACGGGCTATTTTAGATGGCCATATTGTACTTTCCCGTGATTTAGCTGACAGTGGTCATTATCCGGCAATTGATATTGAAAAGTCGATTTCACGAGTGATGCCTCAAGTTGTCTCACAAAAGCATATGCAACAAGCTCGTGTGCTTAAGCAGGTATATTCTATGTATCAGCAAAATAAAGATATGATCACTTTAGGCGCTTATCAAAAAGGCACTGACCAAATGCTTGATCAAGCTATTAATATGATGCCCAGAGTTAATACTTTTTTACAGCAAGGTATGCGTGATGTGATTAGTTACGATGATGGCTTACAAGGCTTAGCACAACTATTAGGACAAGCATAATGGCTAAGAATAAGCTGCATTTGTTGCTCAAACTTGAAAATGACAAAGAAGAAAACTTGCGCATGAGTTACCTACAAGCAAATCAGAATTTGCAGGCCAATCAACAAAAATTACAAGGTCTGAATGATTTTCGAATGGAATACATGCAACAGTTACATGTAAAAGGCCAGTCAGGTTTATCAAGTGCAGGATTTAGTCAATATCATGCTTTTATAGCAAAAATAGAAGAAGCAATTCGCCAACAGGCAAGTACAGTTAATACGGCTAAGCAAGTAGTCAGTCAACGAAAAGCAATTTGGTTAAAGCAACAAATTAAAGCTAAAGCTGTTGCGAAGTTAATTGAAAACCAAAAATTAAAAGCTGATGTGCTTATTGCGAAAAGTGAGCAAAAAATGTTAGATGAGTTTTCATCCAACCAATTTTTTCAGCGTCGTAAAGTTTTATAAATTAGGCACGTAAATTGCTTTATTTAGGCAGTCTTTAATTTTTGGCAATATGCGGTGGCGTGTTGCCGCAATAATGTTAGGTGGTTTATGGTGATGAATGATATTTCTAGTTTGGTTGCGTCTGAGCAAGATTCTTATTTAGCCTCTAAAGACAATCGTTTAGCTAAAGATAAAGAAAGCAATGACACCGAGTTTCTAAATCAGTTACACAGTGCGCATAATTCAATTGAAGCGGCAAGTAAACGTAGCTCTTCAGGTGATGCGAAAGATTCGATTCGTGCCGCTGAGCCTAAACAGGCCAAAACCGATATTGTAGAAAATGAGCAAGAAAACCAAGATAATACTAATTTATCTGGAGATAGTATGCTGGCTCAAATTAACTCTGCACAAGCTATTGATATATCAGTTAAAAAACACTCTGAACAGAGTTCTGATACTATTGAGACTGATTTAGATAAAACTAAAAGTAAATCCGCTGATAATATAATTTCAAGTGCATCACAAAACATCGGGCAAAAGGCCGCTGAACAAAAAAGTACTGAATCGCAAGCTACTGACAAAGGTACTAGAGATGCTCCAGCATTAAATAAAAGTAATATAAATAAAGGTTTTGCCGCAGAGAAGCTTGATGAGCAATTAAATCCAGTCGTTGATAAAAATGAACACGATAAAGAGGGGCCTATTATAGATAAACCAGGCGTCGCCAAACGTGTTGCTGCTGATGAATCACAAATTAAACCTGCCTTGGTAGACAACAAGCAAACGCCAAAAGGTGAAATCACGAATACTCAACGTGTAAGTAATGTGGATTCTCAAAGCAGTAACAGTGCTGCAGTTGAAACGTTGTTAAGTAAAGATGATAGTGCAATAAAGTTAGATAAAATATTGTCAAGTTTGACTCCTGAGCAGCGTGAACAATTAATTACTCAATCTCAAACCGTAAATAAATCAACTAACAATGATAATATTACGGCTTTAAAACAAATGCTTAATGCGTTTGTGACTGAAAATAATAAACCACAAGCTTTAGTACCTAAACAATCTTTTAATGCAGAAATTAGCGCGTTAACGACGACTGAAAAACAAGCGTTATTGTCTCAGTTAACAACTTATATTAAAACCGAACAGCCACAAGGTGCTCAGTTAACTTATCTCAAAGAAGCGGTAAGTGTGCTTGAAACATCAATCAATTTAGAACAACCAAATAATAAAATAACTACTTTTGTTGCAGGTGAAACTCCAAATACTGTTTACAATCCGCAGAAGCAGAGTGTGAAATCGACAATAAATGAAAATAGTATTCCGCCAGACCAATTAGCTGAGGCGGACGATGATTTGATAAAACAACTAGACATGATTCAAAAAGATGGCTCTAAAATCAATAATGCAGAACAGCTAACCCCGCGTTCTATGCAGCTATTTACACAAATCACAGGCGCACTTGATACCTTGCAAAGGGGCGGATTAAGTAATTACGATACTTTAGGCTATGAACAAGCAATACTAGATACGCAAGTGTTGCAATCTCAACAATTACAAAGCACTGCGCAAGGTAAGCAAATGAGTATTGATCCGGGTGTTATGCAGGCGGTTAATATTATTAAAAGTGATGCCGCTAAGCTCTTGCAAGAGCGCGTCAGTTCAATGCTAAGTATTAACAATAAAGAAGCTGAAATACGCTTAGATCCACCTGAAATGGGCAGTATGCAAATACGTATTAGAAGTGATGCTGAGCAAGCCCAAATTAATTTTGTAGTACAAAATCAGCAAGCAAAAGAGGCGTTAGAACAATCATTACCTCGTTTGCGTGAAATGCTCGCACAACAAGGTATTGAATTAGGCGATAGCAGTATTTCATATGGCGATTCTAAGAACGAAACCACAGAACAAAATGACGATGATTCAAAAAACGGTTTGGTTAATAAAAATACCATTAACGAAGAAAATGCCGATTCAGGAGAGGCTCAACTACAAAGTTCTCGACAACAAACTTCATCAGCAATAGATTACTATGCCTAAGTACTGCTATTATAATAACTAAAACAAGTAAGTACCTTTGCAAATAAAGGAAATACAATGGCTGAAGACACTAATTTAGAAATTGAAGAAACAGGTAAAAGTAAAAAGAAGCTGATAATTATTATTGTTGCCGTTGTACTTGTTGTTGGTGCCGCCGCAGGTTATTTTTTAATGTCAGGTTCTGATGAGGTCCCCGCAGAAACGTTAGATGAAGAAACAGCCATAGTGGCTGAGGCTCCTGTTGCTTCTGGCTCATCTGCTTCGATTGGCAGTGCACTGTATGTTGCTATGCCCAGACCTTTTGTATTTAATGTACCAGGTTCAAGTCGTGATAGGATTGTACAAATTAAAGTGCAGTTATTGGTACGTGGTGAAGTCAATGAAGAAACTGCAAAAAAACATATCCCACTTATAGAAGGCACGTTATTAAGTGTATTTTCTACAACTACAGCTGATGAATTAAGTACGAGTGCAGGCAAAGAAACATTGCGTTTTTCTGCGCTTGAAAAAGTACAAACAGCTTTAGCTGGCGTTGAAGGTAGTAAAGTAATTGAGCGGGTTCTGTTTACCGGCTTTGTGATGCAATAAGGGGTTAGCGTGAGCGATTTATTATCCCAAGACGAAATTGATGCGTTATTACACGGTGTTGATGATGTCGAAGAGGAAGAGCACGATAGTGAAGACGGCGGAGGTAGTACACTTCAGTACGACTTTTCTTCGCAGGATCGAATCGTGCGTGGTCGCATGCCGACACTTGAAATTGTTAACGAACGTTTTGCTAGGCATATGCGAATTAGCCTATTTAACATGATGCGCCGTACTGCTGAAGTATCGATAAATGGTGTGCAAATGATTAAATTTGGTGAATATATTCACACCCTTTTTGTACCTACCAGCTTAAATATGGTCCGCTTTCGACCACTAAAAGGCACCGGACTAATCACCATGGAAGCACGACTTGTGTTTATTCTGGTTGATAACTTTTTTGGTGGCGATGGACGTTATCATGCAAAAATAGAAGGCCGCGAGTTCACACCAACAGAACGTCGTATTGTACAAATGCTACTTAAAATAATCTTTGAAGATTATAAAGAAGCATGGGCGCCTGTCATGGATGTATCTTTTGAATACCTCGACTCAGAGGTCAACCCTGCCATGGCTAATATTGTGAGCCCCACAGAGGTTGTAGTTATTAGCTCTTTTCATATTGAGCTTGATGGTGGTGGTGGTGATTTTCACATAGCATTACCTTACTCCATGCTTGAGCCAATCAGAGAGCTGTTAGATGCTGGTGTGCAGTCGGATACTGAAGATACCGATTTACGATGGAGTAAAGCGCTTCGCGATGAGATTATGGATGTAGAAGTTGGATTATCAACTCAATTACTTGAAGTTGATTTGTCTTTAAAGCAAATAATGGAACTCAAAGCAGGCGATATAATCCCTGTTGAAATGCCTGAGCACATTACAGTATTTGTCGAAGAGTTACCTACATTCAGAGCCAAAATGGGCCGCTCTCGTGATAGTGTTGCCCTACAGATTAGCGAAAAAATTAAACGACCTGATTCAGTTAAATCTGAGCTGCATGTATTTACCAAAGGCGGCAAGAAAATTGACTCAGATGCAGAATTAGCAGAATTAGAGGATGATTTACACCTTTCTGATGGTGTAGATTTAGACTGGTAATTGATTAAAAGGTTAAAAGTATGAGTGATGATCAAGATACTATGGACGAGTGGGCTGCTGCGCTTGCAGAAGCCGATACCCCAGATGAAGGTGCTGAGGCGCATGTTGCAGAATTAGACGAGTTAAGTGATTCAAAGCACGAAATCAGCGGCGATGAAAAACGTAAACTCGATACGATTTTAGATATCCCCGTTACCATTTCTATGGAAGTTGGCCGTTCTAAAATAAATATTCGTAATTTACTACAGCTTAACCAAGGATCAGTTGTTGAGCTCGATCGTGTTGCGGGTGAGCCATTGGATGTTTTGGTTAATGGCACTTTGATTGCTCATGGAGAGGTTGTTGTAGTAAATGACAAGTTTGGTATTCGCTTAACTGATGTAATAAGCCAAATAGAGCGGATCAAAAAATTACGATGAGCTTATTAGTTGCTTTAACGAGTTCCGTTTTTTCAAAAGCAGATGTGGCAACACCAACTGGAGATATACTCTCTATGGTGCTGTCACTCGTAATGGTGCTAGTACTTATCATCGTGCTGGCATTTTTTGTAAAGAAGCTTAATCCAAATCTAGCAAACAGCGATGAGTTTAAAGTAGTTAGAAGCCTACCTTTGGGTTCTCGTGAGCGTTTAATGGTTGTTGAAATAGACAATGCGCAGCATTTGCTTGGTGTAACGCCTCACAGTATTAATTACTTACACAAGTTAGAAACCCCATTAAGCGAAAAAGAACTTCCTGAATTAGCTAAACGATTTGGTAAACTTTTAAACCCGCAATCAAACCAAAATAAAAAGAATTAGACCTATGACAAAGTGGCTGCTTATTATTTTCGCCATGGTATTTGTACCAAGTGTCAGTGCTGAGGGTATTGATGCGCTAACCATTACAACAAACGCCGATGGCACACAAGATTACTCAGTAACGTTACAAGTTTTAGCGATTATGACGGCGCTGAGTTTTATACCAGCCGCTATAATCATGATGACCTCATTTACACGTATTATTGTTGTGCTTGCTATTTTACGCCAAGCAATTGGTTTGCAGCAAACACCGTCGAATCAAGTGTTACTAGGCATGTCGCTTTTTTTAAGTATTTTTATAATGTCTCCTATTTACCAGCAGGTGAACGAGCAGGCCATAGAACCTTATTTAAATGAGCAAGTTACTTCAGTGCAAGCTTTAGAGCTTGCAAAAGAGCCTATGAAAGCCTTTATGCTATCTCAAGTTCGTCTTAAAGATCTAGAAACGTTTGCTAAAATTGCCGGGTACGACCAGCTTAACTCGCCAAAAGATACACCATTAATTGTATTGATCCCTGCATTTGTTACCAGTGAACTGCAAACCGCATTTATAATCGGGTTTATGTTTTTTATTCCATTTTTAATTGTTGATTTAGTCGTTGCCTCGGTATTAATGGCGATGGGTATGATGATGCTCTCTCCTATGATAGTGTCTTTGCCGTTTAAAATTATGTTATTTGTACTTGTTGACGGTTGGAGCTTAGTGATGGGTACCTTAGCCAAAAGCTTTGGCTTAGGGACTTAGTATGCAAAGTATTAATGTAATTCAACAATAGGAGTACAACATGGAACCGGAAATTTTTGTTGATATTCTAAGTGATGCCTTGTTTTTGGTTATTAAGTTGGTGTCTGCAATTGTAGTACCAGGCCTAATTATTGGTTTAATTGTTGCTGTATTTCAGGCTGCAACATCAATCAATGAACAAACACTCAGTTTTTTACCTCGTTTATTAATCACTATAAGTGCGCTAATTGTGGGTGGCCATTGGCTTACTCAAGAGTTAATGGATTTTTTCACTCGTTTAGTATTGCTCATTCCTGAAATAGCAGGTTAAAAGTGGAGTATCCGTTTTCAGTCGTAATTCAATGGTTGAGTGATTTTTTGTTGCCCTTAGTTCGCATCAGCTCAATGATAATGATTATGGCTGGTTTGGGTGCTAAAAACGTCCCTACTCGGATAAAAATGGGGTTATCGGTTGTAGTAACTCTCGTTGTTATACCTGTATTACCTCCGGCCACCTTCACTAATTTGTTTTCGTTTGAAATGATTTTAGTTGTTATCCAGCAAATGTTGATTGGTATTGCGATTGGTTTTGCATCTATACTTTTATTAAACACCTTTGTGTTAGCTGGGCAAATATTAGCAATGCAAACAGGTTTAGGTTTTGCTTCAGTTATTGATCCCTCTAATGGTGCAAGTGTGCCTGCTGTTGGACAGTTTTTTCTGATTTTAGCGACACTTCTATTTTTTGTTTTTAATGGCCACTTAATGATGATTCAGATGGTGGTCCATAGTTTTCAAGTGTTACCGATTGATGGCACGTGGTGGTCTGTAGATCATTACTGGGACATAGTGACCTGGGGCGGCTGGATGTTTACTACAGCACTTGTACTCTCACTTGCACCGCTCACAGCTATGCTCGTTATTAATATGTCGTTTGGTATTATGACGCGTGCAGCGCCGCAATTAAATATTTTCTCTATTGGTTTTCCGTTTACCTTGGTAGCGGGACTTATTATTATTTGGGCGACACTAGGCAACTTTGTTACTCAGTTTGAGTTTCAATGGTTAAAAATGATTGAGCTAATGTGTACTTTAGTTGGTTGTTCACCTTAGGAGAAAGTCATGTCTGAAGACTCAGGGCAGGAAAAAACAGAAGAACCCACATCCAAAAAACTTGACGAATCTAAAAAGAAAGGTCAAATAGCGCGCTCAAAAGAGTTAGGTACCATGTTTGTGCTTATTTTTTCGGCTATATCTCTTTTGATGTATGGACCAGAAATTGGCAAAGGTTTATATAATGTGATGGGCCGTACACTTAGCTTAAACCGTAACGAAGCATTTGATACAACTAAAATGTTTGCCGTTTGGGGAGAAGTTGCTGACGCTTTAATGTTCCCGATGGCCATGTTTGTATTAATTATTGTTTTAGCCGCATTTATTGGTAATACATTGTTAGGTGGTTTTAATTTTAGCTGGGAAGCTGCCGCGCCTAAAGCAAGCAAAATGTCACCAATGAAGGGCTTTAAGCGAATGTTTGGCCCGCAAGCGGCTGTTGAGCTTATAAAGTCACTTTTAAAATTTGGTTTAGTTGCAAGTTTTGCAGTGTTTTTAATTGATACTTTTTTTGATGAAATACTGCACTTAAGCTTAGAAAGTGCACCGAGTAATATTATTCATGCCTTAGAGATTTTAGCGTGGATGTTTTTAGGGCTTTCATGCACTTTAATTATTATTGCAGCAATTGATGCGCCATTTCAAAGTTATAACCATAACAAGCAACTTAAAATGACAATGCAAGAGGTTAAAGATGAGTATAAAAACTCGGAAGGTGACCCACAAATAAAAGCACGTATTAGGCAAACACAAAGGCAAATGTCGCAAAAACGCATGATGCAAGATGTGCCTGATGCAGATGTTATTGTTACTAACCCAACTCATTACTCAGTCGCTTTAAAGTACGATACGGAGCGTGCAGGAGCGCCTATTGTACTAGCCAAAGGTATTGACGAGATGGCAATGCAAATTCGTAAAGTAGCAATTGGTAATGAAGTCCCCATTGTAGAGTCCCCCATGCTAACTAGAGCACTTTATCATACGGCTGAAGTTGGCGATCAAATACCTGATCAGTTATTTACGGCTGTTGCACAAGTGCTAGCGTATGTATTTCAGCTAAAACGTTTTAACAAGGGACGAGGAAAACGCCCTACAAAGCTTAGTAATAAACTCCCCATCCCTGACGCCTACAAGTATTAATATCGCAAATTTACTAACTTGGAATAGTTATTGCTAATTCTATATAGTGTCAATTTTTTGAAATTGTAGAATTATGAGTTTTAAAGCGGTATTACAACAACTTAACAGAGACAAAAAAGAATATGCCAAAGGAGTAGGGACTCCTTTGCTTGTGCTTGCTGCACTGGGAATGGTGATTTTACCATTACCGCCATTTTTACTCGACATCCTTTTTTCGTTTAATATTGCGCTCGCATTAGTTGTATTACTCGTGACTGTTTACACGATGAAACCAGTTGAATTTGGTATGTTCCCCGCTGTATTACTTATCGCTACGATTATGCGCTTAGCGCTCAACGTTGCAAGTACTCGAGTTGTGTTACTTGAGGGTCACAACGGTGGTGATGCTGCAGGTAAGGTCATTGAAGCATTTGGCTCAGTTGTAATTGGTGGTAACTATGCAGTTGGTTTAGTTGTATTTTTAATTCTTATCATTATCAACTTTGTAGTAATAACAAAGGGTGCTGGACGTATTTCTGAGGTATCTGCACGTTTCACCCTTGATGCAATGCCAGGTAAACAAATGGCAATAGATGCCGATTTAAATGCGGGCTTTATTAGTGCTGAGCAAGCGCGTGACCGTCGCGAGGAAGTAACTCGCGAAGCCGATTTTTACGGTTCAATGGATGGTGCGAGTAAGTTTGTAAAAGGCGATGCAATAGCCGGTATCGTTATTTTAATTATTAATATTGTAGGTGGCTTATTTGTTGGGATGATCCAGCATAATTTAAGTTTTAGCCATGCAATGGAAGTATATACACTTCTAACCATTGGTGACGGTCTGGTTGCTCAGCTTCCATCATTATTGCTCTCAATTGGCACGGCAATTGTAGTAACACGTCAAAATGAGTCGCTTAATATGGGTGACCAATTCAAGAAACAACTTGGTAACGAAAAGTCACTCTTTATTGCTTCAGGTATTTTGATCATCATGGGGTTAGTCCCTGGTATGCCGCATTTTGCTTTTTTGAGTTTAGGCGCACTACTTGGTTACTTAGCCTATTACACGCAGCAAAGTAAAATCAAAGCTGCTGCAGCCGAAGCTGAAGAGGCTGCAAATGGCGGAAGCACCGCGACAGGTGTTGCGAATAAACAAGAGCAAAAAGAGCTTGGTTGGGATGATGTTCAGCAAGTTGATGTAATAGGATTAGAAGTAGGGTATAGATTAATTCCGCTGGTTGATCAATCACAAGGTGGTGAACTACTCAACCGGATTAAAGGAGTGCGTAAAAAGCTTTCTCAAGAGCTTGGATTTTTAGTTCCTCCTGTTCATATTCGCGATAATTTAGAACTAGACCCTAATGCTTACAGAATAACGCTAATGGGAGTATCTACTGGTGAGGGGGAGCTTAAGCATGGTGATGAGCTGGCTATTAACCCAGGGCAAGTATTTGGTCCAATAAAAGGAATTGAAACTAAAGATCCTGCATTTGGATTAGACGCGGTTTGGATTAAACCTGATCAAAAAGACGAAGCTCAATCTTTAGGCTATACCGTTGTTGATTCTGCCACAGTGGTTGCAACTCATATTAGTCAGTTGTTAACTAACAGCGCAGCGTTGTTACTAGGGCATGAAGAAGTTCAAAACTTACTTGATATGCTTGGAAAGAGTCATCCTCGTTTGGTTGAAGGACTTGTCCCTGATGTATTGCCGTTAACCGCTATTGTAAAAGTACTACAGAACTTATTGAATGAAGGGGTGGCTATTCGCGATATGCGATCAATTGTACAAACCCTTGTTGAGTATGGTCCTCGTAGCCAAGACCCTGATGTATTAACGGCTGCAGTGCGTATTTCTCTGCGTAGATTAATTGTTCAAGATGCGGTTGGAATGTCATCTGAAATACCTGTCATAACCTTGGCGCCTGAGTTGGAACAGATGTTGCATCAGTCATTACAAAATGCAGGCGATGAAGGTGCCGGTATAGAGCCAGGACTTGCAGAGCGACTTCAAGTGTCATTGAATGAAGCGCATCAAAATCAAGAAATGGCCGGTGAACCTTCAATACTGTTAACGTCAGGAATGTTACGTACTGTGTTATCTCGTTTTGTTAAGTACACCATACCAGGATTAAGGGTGATGTCTTATCAAGAGGTGCCAGACGAAAGACAGATAAAAATTGTCAGCTCTGTAGGCCAACAATAAGATTTTAAAGAGGTTGAATAATGAAAATTAAACGTTTTTTTGCTAAAGATATGCGTACAGCACTTAAAGAAGTGAAAGATGAACTTGGTGTTGATGCGGTTATTATGTCTAACAAAAAGCTGGCTAATGGCGTTGAGATTGTAGCCGCAGTTGATTATGAAAAAGCGGCCCCTAAATCAGCTGCACAGCCGCAAAATATTTTAGCGCGTGCGGATGACTCAGCACAATCACACAGTATACATAATTTTGTAAAGCCAGAGCCTCAACGCGCTAAAGCAGCCCCCCAAGCTAGGGTTGCAGATAGTTTAGAAGCTTTACTAGAGCGTCAATCTCCTCGCCCACGTTCACCTGAATTAGCATCAATGTTTTCTCAATCGGGTATTGAAACGACCGATAATTATCAAGAGCCAGTTGTCAAACCTCGCTCAGCGAATATGTTTGCTCGCGAAGATATTGCACCAACACGTCCACAGACCCAAGCCGATAGTTTAGGTTTTGATGACCTAGATCGTGATTTTGATGATCTAGATAGCCCCGTAACACCTCAAGCGCACGTTAAAAATAATGAAAGTGAAGAAATGACGTCAATGCGTGAAGAAATGAACGCTATTCGTCAATTGCTAGAGCACCAAGTGTCAGGTTTAATGCAGCAAGATATGGCACGCCGTGACCCCACACGTGCTTGTATGATTGACCGTTTAGTTGGTATGGGAATCGATAAAGAAGTTGCAGAACAAATGGCGTGTTTTGTACCTGATGACGTATCTCGCCAACAAGGTTGGAAGGCTTTGTTAACAATGGTCGAAGACCAGATGCAAACTACGAATAATGAAATACTACGTCAAGGTGGTGTTTACGCCTTGGTAGGCCCTACTGGTGTGGGGAAAACGACAACAGTTGCAAAGTTGGCTGCTTTAGGCGCACAGAAATACGGTGCAGATAAAGTGGCGCTAATAACCACCGATACATACAGAATTGGTGCTTATGAGCAACTTGCAACATACGGTCGAATTATCGGTTGTGGAGTAAAGCAGGTTAAAGATGCTAATGAATTAGCTGAAGTTTTATACCATTTACGAAATAAACGTCTAGTATTAATTGATACAGCAGGTATGAGTCAACGAGACTTACGTTTAACAGAGCAATTGAATACGCTTATGCGCAATCAACGTGTTGATATTCGTAGTTATTTAGTATTAAGTGCAACAGCGCAAATAAATGTCTTGCAAGAAACAGTACGACATTTCAAAAAAGTGCAGTTAAGTGGTTGTATTTTCACCAAGTTGGATGAATCTTTAAGTTTAGGTGAGATTATTAGTATTGCGATTCAAAATCGCCTTCCAATAGGGTATCTTACTAATGGTCAACGAGTTCCAGAAGACATTCGTGTTGCAAATGCAGAAAAACTAGTAAAAAAAGCTGAGCAATTGTATTTGAAAAGAATAAAAGCACAACATTCACGACACCAAGCAGTGGCGTCGAGCACAGTAGGGATGTATGATTAACACAGTATTAGATCAAGCAAGCGGCCTGCGCAAAATGAGTCAAAACAATAACAACGGCGTAAAAGTTATCGCTGTTACTGGTGGCAAGGGTGGTGTAGGTAAAACAAATGTTTCACTTAACACGGCAATAGCATTAGGCCAGCAAGGTAATCGAGTTTTAGTACTTGATGCCGACTTAGGTCTAGCGAACTGTGATGTGATGCTCGGATTACGGGTTGAACGTAATTTATCACATGTACTTTCTGGTGAGTGTGAACTCGATGAGATTTTAGTTGAAGGTCCTGCAGGAATTAAAATTGTACCAGCGACCTCTGGTTCTCAGAGTATGGTGGAATTATCACCGTCTGAACATGCAGGCCTTATACGCGCTTTTAGCGAATTAAATACCGAATTTGATATCTTAATTGTAGATACCGCTGCGGGTATTTCAGATATGGTACTGAGCTTTTCTCGTGCTGCTCAAGATGTAATGGTTGTAGTGTGCGACGAACCGACTTCAATCACAGATGCTTATGCACTTATTAAAGTGTTAAGTCGTGAGCATGGGGTGTATAAATTCAAAATTGTAGCTAATATGGTTCGTAGTATGCGTGAAGGTCATGAGTTATTTGCAAAACTTTCAAAAGTAACGGACCGATTTTTAGATGTGTCAATGGAGTTGGTTGCAACAATCCCTTATGACGAAAATATGCGTAAGGCAACTCGCCGTCAAAAAGTGATTGTAGAACTTTTTCCTAGTTCTCCTGCTTCAGTTGCCTTTAAAGCACTGGCGACAAGAGCAGTGAAATGGCCTATACCTAACCAACCTTCAGGACATTTAGAGTTTTTTATTGAGAAGCTAGTTAACGGCTAATTATGACAACATTGGTAAATAGAGCTATGGGATATCAATCAACACAAAATTTAAATGTGATTGTTGAAAAACATGCATCGCTAGTCAAAAAAGTGGCATGTCATTTAATTGCTCGTTTGCCTCCAAGTGTCCAACTCGATGACCTAATTCAGTCGGGTATGATAGGCCTAATTGAAGCATCAAAAAACTTTGATGCAACCAAAGGCGCAAGTTTTGAAACGTTCGCGGGAATACGAATTCGCGGTGCCATGCTTGATGAAATGCGCCGTGGTGACTGGGCTCCTCGGTCGGTTCATAGAAAAAGCCGTCTTGTAGCCGAGACGATTGCTGGATTAGAAAGTAGCTTGAATCGTGAACCAACCGATATAGAAGTTGCTGAAAAACTTGAAATTTCGTTAAATGAGTACCATCATATTTTAAACGATGTAAACACAAGTAAAGTGTTAGGCATCGAAGACCTCGGGGTCGATGAAGATGTTATTACCACGGCGGGCCAAGATTTAACGCTAGACAAACCGTTTAATAACGTTAAAAATGAACGATTTAATGAATCATTATTAAATGCTATCAAGTCATTACCAGAGCGAGACGCAATGGTACTTTCTTTGTACTATAACGATGAAATGAATTTAAAAGAAATTGGACATATACTCGATGTAAGTGAATCGCGTGTAAGTCAGATACATGGTCAGGCGATGATTAAGCTAAAAGCAAAAATCAATGACTGGATAAACTAGTAGTAAGTAAATACAGGTTAAGACCTCACTGGAGGATGTTTTGGATAAAAACATGAAAATTCTTGTTGTTGATGATTTTTCGACAATGAGACGTATTATTAAAAATCTATTGCGCGACTTAGGCTTTACCAACGTCCAAGAAGCGGATGACGGCTCTACAGCCTTACCCATGTTACAAAATCAAGTTTTTGATTTTGTGGTAACAGATTGGAACATGCCAGGAATGCAAGGTATTGATCTTTTGAGAGCGATAAGGGCTGACGATAAATTAAAACACCTTCCTGTTTTAATGGTGACAGCTGAAGCTAAAAAAGAACAAATAATAGCAGCGGCTCAAGCTGGTGTTAATGGCTATATTGTAAAACCATTTACAGCTGGCACATTAAAAACTAAATTAGAAAAAGTGTTCGAACGCTTAGGTTAATAATAGGGGAAAGGCTTATGCCAGCACCTGCTGCGCCTCGGATAACGTTAGAACAAGCTCGTCAGCTCGTCACTTTTTTAGAAAATGGCGAACATGATAAAGCTGATCAACTAATTTTAGATACTGCATCTAAAGAGCAGTCAGAAATATTTGACGAAGTGGGAAAGTTGACGCGTCAACTACATGAAGCTTTAAAAGGCTTTGAGCTAGACACGCGCCTAACAGATCTCACTAACGACGCTATACCTGATGCTAAAAAACGGCTTAATTATGTCATTGAGATGACAGAAAATGCTGCAAATAAAACCATGGATGCGGTTGAGGCGAGTTTACCGATAGCACAACAGTTAGCGGATGAAATATCCCATATCAAACCGACATGGGACCGTCTAATGAGTCGTGAAATTGAACTCGGTGAATTTAAAGTACTGTGCCACAGCATTGATAAATTCATGAGCAGTTCTCATCATAAAACTGATGAGTTACAAAGCTTCATGACTAACATATTAATGGCCCAAGATTATCAAGATTTGACAGGTCAAGTAATTCGCCGAATTATAGAACTTGTTAGGGAAGTTGAAGAAAGCTTACTTCATCTTTTAACTGCTTTTTCTGAACAAGATATCAGTAAAGCAGTCACCCTAAAACCACAAAAAATAGATGACCCAGTTGACCCAGAAACATTAGCAGGTCCTGAAGGGCCTATTATTGATAAAGAATCACGTAATGATGTTGTGTCTGATCAAGATGAAGTCGATGATCTTTTATCAAGTTTGGGCTTCTAAGAGGAGAGTAACTGCATGTTTGAAGTCGATGAAGATATTTTACAAGACTTTCTTGTAGAAGCAGGAGAAATCCTTGAGCTTTTATCTGAACAGTTAGTTGAACTGGAAAACAATCCAGAAGATACCGAGTTGCTAAATGCTATATTTAGAGGCTTTCATACCGTAAAAGGCGGTGCTGGATTCTTAGCTATGACTGAGCTTGTTGACGCATGTCACGGCGCAGAAAATGTATTCGACTTGTTAAGGCAGGGCGTTCGTTCTGTTAATTCTGAGCTAATGGATGTTATCTTACAAGCACTTGATACTATCAATGAAATGTTTGCGACGATTCAAAATCGTGATAAACCAGAACCTGCGGATCCTCAACTACTTGAAGTTTTACATAAGTTAGGTCTCCCCCCCACAGAAGACGAGTTATCAGGTACTTCTCCTGAAGTTGTTGTAGAACAGCCTCAAGAAGAAGCCGCTGAAGCACAAACTCCCAGTACTGATGGTGCGGACCCTTTTGCTTTTGATGAGCTGTTTAGTGGTCCAACTTCATCTGAAACTGACTCTCAAATTGATGAAATTACAGAGGATGAGTTTGAAAACCTACTTGATGAATTACATGGTACAAGCCAAGAATCGGCAGTAAAAGCCCCCACAAATAGTCATGATTTGAATGGTGATATTACAGACGATGAGTTTGATAATTTACTAGACGAGCTTCATGGTGTTGGCAGTTTCGGCTCTGTTGCAGCGCAAGAAAGTAATGTTACACCTGATGTACAAAAGCCATCGCCTTCGACTAACAATACAGATTCATCGAACGATGATATCAGTGATGATGAATTTGAATCACTGTTAGATGAACTTCATGGTAAGGGAACTGCACCTAAATCTTTAGAAAGCACTCCTGCGATTGCTGAAAAACCAGCCGCAAAACAAGCTGTTCCTAAGCCCAAAGCAGCCCCAGTACCAAAAGTTGAAGCATCAAAACCAGTACCTGCAAAACCTGCTGAAAAAACAGCTGCTAAAGCACCTGCTGCAGCTCCAAAAAAGGCTACTGCACCAACTGCTGAAACGACAGTGCGTGTTGACACTAAACGCTTAGATCAAATTATGAATATGGTCGGTGAATTGGTACTTGTTCGTAACCGCTTAGTTAGCTTGGCTACGAATTCTGAAAGCGAAGCAATGGGTAAAGCTATATCTAACTTAGATGTTGTTACTGCTGATATTCAAGGTGCGGTTATGCAAACCCGCATGCAACCAATTAAAAAAGTGTTTGGCCGATTTCCTCGAGTTGTTCGTGATTTAGCACGCAGCTTAAATAAAGACATTAATCTATTATTAGTTGGTGAAGAGACTGATTTAGATAAAAATTTGGTTGAGGCATTAGCCGACCCTTTAGTGCATTTAGTGCGTAACTCTGTTGATCACGGTATTGAAATGCCAGATTTTCGTGAGGCTGCTGGAAAACCAAGAACAGGTACTGTTACGTTATCAGCATCTCAGCAAGGCGATCATATTTTACTTACCATTAAAGATGATGGTGCAGGTATGGACGCTGAGAAGCTGAAAAAAATAGCGATTAGTAAAGGTGTTCTTGATCACGACCAAGCAAGCCGGCTTTCTGATACTGAAGCATATAATTTAATTTTTGCACCTGGTTTTTCAACAAAAGAAGAGATTTCGGATATTTCAGGTCGTGGCGTTGGTATGGATGTAGTTAAAACCAAAATTACCCAACTTAATGGCTCGGTAAGTATTCAGTCAGAGTTAGGTGTTGGGACTACTTTAGAGATAAAAGTACCATTAACTCTCGCTATCTTGCCGACCTTAATGGTTGTTGTTGGAGAGCAAACATTTGCATTACCACTTGCGGGTGTTAGCGAAATATTCCACCTCGATTTAACTAAAACGAATGTTGTTGATAGTCAATTGACAATTATTGTGCGCAAAAAAGCAATTCCATTGTTTTATCTTGAGCATTGGCTAGTTAAAGGCGCTGACCGCTCTCAGCGTAAAGCACATGGTCATGTAGTTATTGTCCAAATTGGTACACAACAAGTAGGCTTTGTCGTAGATTCGTTAATAGGGCAAGAGGAAGTTGTAATAAAACCTCTTGATGCTTTATTACAAGGAACACCCGGTATGGCTGGTGCTACAATTACTTCCGATGGTGGTATTGCACTTATTTTAGATGTACCAAATATGTTAAAACATTACGCGGGCTGATAATAAATAAAGTAGGTGCACTGTAAAAGTGCCCTACACTTCAATTTAATAAGAGAGCTAAATGGCCGTTAAAGTTTTAGTTGTTGATGATTCTAGCTTTTTTCGCCGCAGAGTGAGCGAAATACTTGAGCAAGACAGCGATATAAAAGTAATAGGTTTTGCTGTGAATGGCAGAGAAGCTGTTGAAAAAACAGCTGAACTACGCCCTGACATGATTACAATGGATGTAGAAATGCCTGTGCTTGACGGTATTAGCGCAGTTAAAGAAATAATGTCGAGTAATCCGACACCAATTTTGATGTTTTCTTCACTAACTCGAGATGGTGCAACGGCAACGCTTGATGCATTAGATGCCGGAGCAATGGATTTTTTACCGAAAAAATTCGAAGATATTGCACGTAACAATGAAGATGCAATAAAGCTTTTACAAGCTAAAGTGAAAGAAATTGGTCGAAGAAGGGTTCCCCGTACATTCAAGCCCATAACACCAGCTAAACCGCAAAGTATGCCATTAGCGACTCCAAGTTCATTAAGGAACACGGCAACGTTAAAGCAGCCAGATAGAAGCTTTCAACGTACGAATTCTAACGCCTCCGTTCATGCTAGTGGTAAAAAATATCAACTTGTTGCTATTGGTACATCGACTGGCGGACCCGTTGCATTACAAACAATATTAACTCAATTACCAGCAAATTTCCCGCATCCTATATTATTAATTCAGCATATGCCTGCCGCATTCACACCTGCATTTGCTTCGCGTTTAAATGGTTTATGCCAGATAAAAGTAAAGGAAGCACAACAAGGGGATCGATTACAACCAGGGACTGCATACTTGGCTCCAGGTGGCCAACAAATGATGGTTGAGGGGCGTGGGTCTTCAAAAACATTGCGCGTATTTGAAGATAACAGTGAGCGAATAACATATAAACCAAGTGTTGATGTGACTTTTGCAAGCGTTGCAAAAGCTTGTCAAGGTGACGTACTGGCTATTGTTCTTACTGGTATGGGGGCTGATGGGCGTGATGGTGCTCGAATGTTGAAGCAGACTGGCGCCACTATTTGGGCACAAGACGAAAAAAGTTGTGTTGTTTACGGTATGCCACAGGCGGTTGCAAGTGCTGGCTTAGCAAGTGAAAGTCTTGCTCTAGATGATATCGCTCTAAGGATTAAAAAAGAGATTGGTTGTGGATAAGCTTTCTATATTAGGTTTATTTATTGCGTTAGGCGCTATAGCGATAGGTTATTCTTTAGAAGGCGGTGTTGTCTCTGCGTTATTCAATGGACCAGCACTTATAATCGTAGTTGGTGGTACGCTTGGCGCTGTGATGTTGCAAACATCATCTAGTACTTTTAAAAAAATGCTAAAAATAAGCCACTGGGTTTTTATTTCGCCAAAGCATGATGTAGACGAAGCGATCGAACAAGTTAAACAATGGTCTCACAAAGCACGACAAGAAGGCTACTTAGCACTTGAAAATGAGGCCTTAACTCATCCCGATCCATATGCAGCTAAAGGTCTTAGCTTACTTGTTGATGGTTGCTCTGAGCAAAAGCTGCGCGATACACTTGAAATTGATTTATTATTAGAACGCGACCGTTTATTAGAGGCAGGACGCGTTTATGAAGCTATGGGCGGGTATAGCCCAACAATAGGGATTTTGGGCGCAGTGCTTGGTCTTATTCAGGCTATGTCATTTATTACCGATCCGCAAAAGCTGGGTGCTGGTGTCGCGACAGCATTTATAGCCACTATTTATGGTGTCGGTTTAGCTAATTTACTATTTTTACCGATGGCAAATAAACTAAAACAACGTGTTGAACAAAAAATGTTGTATCACGAACTGTTAGCTGAAGGTGTTATTGCAATCAGTTTAGGCGAAAGCCCTGTTAATATTGAATTAAAGTTAGAAGCTTATCGTGTAGAACGCCCTAATTTAGTGGATAAATAACGATTATGCTACGTCGACGTTTACGTCACACTTCCTCTAAAAGTCAGCATACTGAGCGTTGGCTTGTGTCTTATGCAGATTATATGACGATAATGTTTGCCTTTTTTGTGGTTATGTACGCTATTGCTATAGATAAGGAAGAAAAATTTCAAATATTATCGGATTCGCTCGAGCATGTTTTTGATAAATCTGCGCGCCAACATTCACAAGTTGGTGATGGTGTTAATGGGAGTGGGGTCTTAACCGACAGAGTAACGCCGGAACAAGAGGTGTTGTATGGCGAAAGTATTCAAAAAAAGGAACAAGGCCCTGAGTTATTAGATGGTCAAAGTGACACAAGTAACATTAAACAAAAATATTTAGGAAAACCATTAGATAGCTTGTTAACTAAACTTCAATCAGCACTCATTGATGAAATTCGTGATGGAGAAGCGAGTCTTGAATTGAATCAAGATTGGCTCATTATAGAGTTGAGTTCAGGAATGTTATTTTCTAGTGGTAGTTCAGTTGCTCATTCGCGTGCTAAGCAAGTCGTAAAAATTGTCAAAGATATTATTGATCCAGTCGATAACTACATTAGAGTTCGCGGTTATACAGATAATGAGGTTATTAGTAACGAAATATTTCGTTCAAACTGGGAGCTTTCAGTTGCAAGATCCACCTCAATTTTAGTCGAGCTTGAAGCGTTGGGTATTAATTCTGCACGAATGGCAATAGAAGGTTATGGCCAGTATTATCCTTTTGCTGATAATAACACAGAGAAAGGTCGAGCTGAAAACCGTAAGGTTGTAATCGCTCTTTCTAAGTATGGTTTACCACCTAAAGATAGTCCATCGTTAGAGCAAAAAAATATAGCAGTACAGACAGAGCCTGAAGTGGAACTACCATCAGACGATAATACAATAAAAATAATTCGTTTACCTCATGGTGGGATCCGAATAACGACGCGAAATTAATAGCAATTAGGATGTAATGTGAAGATTTGGACTGTTGCGAATCAAAAAGGCGGGGTCGGTAAAACAACAACGGCAGTTAGCCTAGCCGGTATTTTAGCGTTACAGGGCAAACGTGTATTGCTTATTGATACAGATCCCCATGCATCACTAACTTATTATTTTGGTATCGACTCTGAAGATTTAGAAGTCAGCGTGTACGATATTTTTGCTCGCGGAACAAGTATGCAAAGTGAAGAAATATTGCAAGCACTTTGCCCGTCAACTCTTGAGAATCTTGATATTTTACCCGCTACTATGGCAATAGCTACACTTGATAGAAGTATGGGTAATAAAACAGGCATGGGTTTAATACTAAAGAAAACGCTTGCTAAAATTAGTGAATATTATGACTATGCAATACTTGATTGCCCGCCGGTTTTGGGGGTTTTAATGGTTAATGCATTAGCTGCGAGTGAGCGTATTTTAGTTCCCGTACAAACCGAATTTTTGGCCCTGAAAGGGCTTGATAGGATGATGCGGACTATGGAATTAATGCAAAGCTCTCAAGCGAAAAGTTATCAATATACTATAATTCCTACTATGTATGATAAACGCACTAAAGCATCGTTGGAAGCATATAAAACTTTACAAGAAACCTATAAAGATAAAGTGTGGCCAGGTGTTATTCCTGTTGATACAAAATTTAGAGATGCGAGTTTGGCACAAAAAGTGCCAATAGAGTTTTGTCCTCGTTCCCGTGGTGTTTTTGCATATAAAGCATTATTAGACTATTTAATAGAGCAAGGTTAATGAATGAGTAAGCAATTATTTGCTAATGAAAAAGTAATGACTCAATATTTAGGTGCGTTATTACGTGATGACGAGCCTACAGATAACCTTGAACCTGTGGCAAAACTGCTTGAACAAATACCGAGTGAACAGCAAAAAGGGCAAGTACATTTAAAGCCTAATGAACAATTAAAAGCAGCGGAAAAAATATTTGCTCAAGATCTGCAAACAGAAGAGCTAAAACCATTAGATATTACTAATGAGCCAGAGCCAGTTAAAGCTGATTTAGTTGTAGAGACAAGCTCACATTTATCAGTAGAGCCGGAACAAAGAGCAGTAACAAAAAGCCAAGAAGATTATTTTGACGGTGAGTTTCAAGCATTATTTTTTGAAGTTGCGGGTTTGACTTTGGCTGTACCATTAAAAGCGTTAGGTGGGATTCATCAGTTAGGTGAAGTAAATCACTTATTTGGTAAGCCAAAATGGTTCAAAGGCGTTATGCTTAATAGAGATGAAAAACTTAATGTTGTTGATACAGCGCATTGGGTGATGCCTGAGAAGTATGACGAAAAACTAGAAGCGTCACTTAACTATCAATATTTAATAACGTTAGGTGACAGCCAATGGGGGTTATTAGCTGAAAAGTTAATAAATAACATTACATTGAGTAAAGAAGATGTAAAATGGCGTACAGATCAAAGTAAGCGCCCATGGCTTGCTGGAGTTATTAAAAAGAAAATGTGTGCTTTAATTGATGTAGATAATTTAAATGCGCTATTAGAGAAAGGCTTAGATAGTCGTCAGTAATAATGACCATTACGGAGTAACAGCATGAATCAAGATAAATTACTGTCAGCAAATAAAAATGCAGACAATGACGAAATATTACAGTGGGTTACCTTTAAGTTAGAAGAAGAAACTTATGGCGTAAACGTAATGCAAGTCCAAGAGATATTACGTTACACTGAAATAGCTCCAGTACCAGGTGCTCCTTCTTATGTAATTGGTATTATTAATTTACGGGGTAACGTAGTAACAGTTATTGATACGCGTGCTCGTTTTGGTTTAGACGCCGCTGATGCAACCGATAACTCTCGTATTTTAATAATAGAAGCTGAAGAGCAAGTTATTGGTATTTTAGCCGATAGTGTTTCTGAAGTTGTATATTTACGCAGTTCAGAAATTGACAGTGCACCTAATGTCGGTACTGAAGAGAGTGCTAAATTTATCCAAGGTGTTTGTAATCGTGATAATGAGTTACTTATTTTAGTCGATTTAAACAAGTTACTCAGTGATGATGAATGGGATGAGTTAAGCGATTTATAAGCTTTACCAATAAAAATATGCTGTTACTTAGTATTGCAATAGCTGCGCTGGCGATAGGTCTAATATCGTTAGCGTTAGTTTTTGCATTGAAAAATAAACAAACGAGTGAGCTGAATTTTGTCATGCAGCAGCTTAAAGATACTTCCGAACAAACTCATATTTTGCGAAGTGAGGTTTCTGAATTACGAACAGGCTTGTTGAGTATAGGTAAGCGTGTACTTGATGTTGAACAGCAGCATCAAGAATTAGTTCAACAACAAGCGGCTCAAAAGTATGATGATCCAGATGCCAAAATTTATTCGCGTGCTGTTAAAATGGTTGAGTTAGGGGCTGATTTAGAGGAGGTAATACGCGAGTGTGAATTACCTCGCGCTGAGGCTGAATTACTCTTTTCATTGCATAAACAAAAAGGCGCTTAGCGCCTTTTTAGTTATCAGCGTATAAATAATCTCATGCTTTAATATTCAACTTACCTTGAAAGTCTTGCCAACCTGGCGGGAATTGACCCCTTAATACATACGAAAATGCAATGAGTTCTGCAATTACATAATAAAGTTCTTTTGGGATCTCTTCTCCTAACTCTAAATGCGACAACGTTTTAGCAAGTGCAGCATCTTCGTGGATCATAATTCCTTTTAGTTTAGCCGCTGCTATTATTTCATCAGCTAACTCACCAAACCCCTTCACACTTACAGTGGGGGTGTTGCCAGCTTCGTATAAAAGTCCAATGGCTGATTTATTAATAGGTGTATCACTCATAGCTAAACCTTAATATTAATAATTGCATGAGATTTATAAAATGCCTGATTGTTAGCATCTCCTCGTTTTAAATTAAGTTCACCAACTTGCAAACCATGTTTAGCTAGTTTTGATCTTAAATTATCTAGGTGAGGGTGAGCAATTGCGCTTACTTCTTGGCTTGAGGCTAATAGCTGGCAATCAAGTGCTTTATCCATTAACTCAGCAGTAATTTGTAGCTGCCCAAGTTGGGCATAATCAAAGTTTAGCCTTACAAACCATACATTTTTATCTCCTAATTTATCTGCGTTTGGCTTTTTATATTGCCCTAGTGTTATTTCTGTTTGTGCTGCTTCTGGAGGTAATCTCATGGGTAATAAAAATTGTGCAAGCGGGTTTGTGTCTGGCTGTTGATTTGGTGTTGAGACACTTACTTGGGTAAGTGTATTTTTAACTTGTACAATTTCGCTAGCCAAAGCTTGAACTTGAGCCTGTTGGAGTTGCTCAAGCATTTTTGCTCCAGTGTTACCTGTTTTAAAAGTAGGTATAAGTACTTGCAAAAGTGCATCTAAGCCAGTTTGATTATTAAAACTGATAGGTGTTACTGACTGGCTAATTATAGGGGCGGCTAAAATACTCACAGCTACTTGTTCAAGCCCTTTAGTGAAACTACTTTGCAAAATGTCCCCCGTTAGATGAGACGGTTGTAAAGTAGCAAGTATTTCACGCTGTATGGTCGCAGGGTGTGTGTTATTGCTTGAGACCATACGATTAAATGCTTGGTTGATTAACCGAGTTAAATCGGGTGTTTCTTTTGTTACTTTATTTGTAATATCAGTGATCTGATTACTTAAAAGTTGTTTATTGCTAGCCATTTTATCTGTAGGGGCGGTGGTGTCAGGAAGCTTTAATAATATAGTTAATAGCTTTGCTTCTATTGGTTGAAGCATTTGACTACGAGAGCCTGTATTAGATAACGGCTCTGCTGATGAGATAATATTTTTAGTAACTGTTTCATTTGTAGTCTTAATTAACGTGTCAGTTTTACTGTTAGTACTCGCATTTAGGATGTTTAATTGATTTGCTTTTAAATCACTTGGTGTAGAGCAAGCTACTGTATTTTGAGTAATGTTATTTGTTGTTGGCGTGTTGGTTGTTATGTTTGAAGGTGATTGCCAAACACTAACACTTCCTTTCATAAGCTGAGTTAGTTGCACAAGCGGCGGGAGTCTAGAAAAGTGCTCGGTCAAAATGTTACTTGTATTTTTTGATATCTGAACACTTGCACTTTGGGTAATGTTAACTCTGTCTAGTGGTACAACTTTGGTGTTTTTTTGTAAGGCGGCGGATGAATTGGCAGCTGTAAACTCTGACTTATTTTGTGTCGTAAAAGGCTTACTTTCAAAATATTTTACCGCATCATTAATTCGTGTTCTTAAGTCACTCAAGCTATTTTGTAGCCACGATTTTATTGGGCTATCAGTAGTAAGTAATGGATTTACTTTAATATTACTCGCAGAAACGGCTACTTCAGGTGCATTATTTTTTTGAGCTAAAAGCAACTCGTTAAATGGTTTCGAGAAGGAGTTATTAAGCATCACTTTTATGTTGCTAGTATCGGTTTTAATAAACAATTTATCAGCCTGGTTTACTAAGTTTACCTTAATAGTCGTGCTGGGTAGTTCACTAACTTGTTTATTATTTATAGGCGTTGTAAACGACCCCGACTTTTGTGGATGAGTTAAAATGGCCAGTTTTGGTGTTGCTTGCAGTTGTGCATTAGGTAGCAGCGCTGCGAGTAATTTAGTCAGTCTTGTTTGACTCAGTGGTTGCGAATGAACTGTATCAGCAAAGCTGTTAATAATATTTAGCTGTGCGCCTTTATTGTTAGTGCTTACAATTACTTTTAAAGATTGCTCGGTTATAAGTAGCTGCGCTACGTCTTTATTTATTGCAATACTGGCGTTGAGTTTATCAATGACTAATTTGGGAGTAGGCGATAAAACAACCTGGACATCCATTGGCTTACTTTCTACCTCAGTGCCTGTGCTTACATAATTTAATAAACGCTGTAACTGAGTTGGTTGACTTAAGGTGAGGGTTGTACTGTTTGGTATAATGTTGAGCTTTTTGCCATCAGGGCTGAGCTGTATGTTAGCACTGGCTATTTTTTGTAAGTTTTGAGGTGTGTTAGTCGTGCCAAGCCTTAATGTTTGCCAATGCTTATCAATAAATACATCAAGCGTAATCGAATCTTTCGAAAATTGTATATTTTTAGCGGCAAGCACCTCATCAGGTAATTGCGATAATTCATTCGTTTGAGCATTGCTCGATTGATTGATAACCAATGAATTAGATAATGTGATTTGCGTTGGCGTATTCATTATTTTAAATCAAGTTTTCTCTATTTTAAGTGAATCGATTTTAAAGCAATATTCGTATTACCCTATCATTATGGTAGACTAACGCCTAATTTTTGGCAGAGAGAATCGTCATCTTGTTACACATTAAGTCCGTCACCTGCATCAAGCAAGATCGTTGTTTGTTTGCGGATCTTAATTTTAGCCTTAATAACGGTCAAATCATGCAATTAGCAGGCCCTAACGGGGCTGGAAAAACATCGTTATTGCGTATTATCGCAGGCTTTTCTGCGCCTGATGAAGGGGCTATATTATACCAAGAATTGCCGATATCTAAGTACTATGAAGAGTATGCCAGAGAGCTATTGTTTATAGGTCATAAAACGGGTGTAAACACTCAGCTTAGTGCAGTGGAAAATGTTAGCCATTGGTTGCAAATTAATGGCTATAGCGAGCCTGATTTATACCCTATTTTAGCGAAACTAGGCCTTGTTGGACTTGAAGATGTGCCTGTTAGGATGTTATCTGCTGGGCAACAGCGACGTGTTGCTTTAGTAAGACTATGGTTAAGTGATGCTAAACTATGGGTGCTTGATGAGCCATTTACTGCGCTTGATAAAAGTGGTGTCGCCTTTTTACAACAACGATTTACTGAGCACTTGAAAAGCGGTGGTGCTATCTTATTAACGACCCACCAAGATTTAACGACCCACTTTAGTAACTTACAAACGGTTATATTGGAGTATCGTCACTAATGACTCGTCAACACTCATATTGGTTACTATTTAGTGCGGTATTTACCAAAGATATAAAGCTTGCGTTTCGTCAGCGTGCAGAAATTGTAAACCCTATTTTATTTTTCTTAATTGTAATCTCATTGTTTCCGTTAGCAATAGGGCCTGAGCCCGGTCTACTGGCGAGAATGGCACCGGGAATTATTTGGGTCGCCGCGTTACTTTCTACTATGTTGGGCTTGGATAAGTTGTTTAGAGATGATTTTAACGATGGCTCATTGGAGCAATTAATTGCATCATCTTATCCGTTATCGCTAACGGTGCTTGCTAAAGTGGCTGCTCACTGGGTGGTAACAGGTTTACCGCTTGTATTAATGACACCGTTGTTTGCATTGTTATTGAATCTAGAAAGTTCGGCGCTAAAAGCGACCGTTTTAACATTATTATTAGGCACACCGCTATTGAGCTTTATCGGCGCAATTGGCGCTGGGCTTACTGTGGGATTACAAAAAGGGGGGATTTTGATGAGTTTACTCGTACTGCCTTTGTATATTCCAGTTTTAATTTTTGCAACGTCGGCTATCGATACCAGTACCATGTCACTGGATTATAGTGGACAGCTTGCTATCCTTGGTGCAATGTTACTTATTGCTATTATTAGCGCACCAATTGCCATATCGTCAGCTTTAAAAGTGAGTGTAAGTTAATGTGGAAGTGGTTACATCCCTATGCTAAAGCGGAGCGTGCATATCAATTATGCAATACGTTACTGCCTTATTTTGCCGTAGTTACTGTAGTTAGTATGATTGTTGGTTGGGTATGGGGGCTTGGTTTTGCACCTGCCGATTACCAGCAAAAAGACAGCTACCGTATCATTTTTATTCATGTTCCTTCCGCCATTTTATCTATGGGCGCTTACTCATCAATGGCTATTGCAGCTGTTGTTGCACTTGTATGGCAACTACGAAATGCCGAACTTGCCGTTATTGCTATAGCGCCTGTTGGTGCTTGTATTACAGCTATAGCGCTTATTACTGGCGCTGCATGGGGTAAGCCTATGTGGGGTGCTTGGTGGGTATGGGATGCGCGTTTAACGTCTGAACTTATTTTATTATTTTTATATCTTGGCGTGCTTTCGCTTTACCATGCATTTGAAGATAAGAAGTCAGCAGGGCGTGCGGCTTCTATTTTAGCGATTGTGGGCGTAATCAACTTACCTATTATTCATTACTCAGTTGAGTGGTGGAATACGCTACACCAAGGCGCAAGCATTACAAAATTAGACACAAAAGCAATAGACCCAAGTATGTTTTGGCCACTTATGGTTAATATTTTAGCCTTTGCTGCTTTTGTAGGAACAGTGACTTTAATTCGTCTTAAAAATGAAATTTTACAACGCGAAAAGCACCGACCGTGGGTACGCTCGTTGTTAAATAAGGGGTAATTATGCAGTTTGACTCTTTTTCTGATTTTATTGCAATGGGGGGTTATGGGTTTTATATATGGCTTTCTTTTGGTACATGCGCACTTATTTTACTTGGTATTTTAGTGAACTCTTTAAGAGATACCAAACGCATTATGGCTTCAGTAGAACAGCAAATAATACGCGAAGCGCGAATTAAAAAAGCTAAACAGGAACAAGTTTCATGAACCCAAGACGTAAAAAGCGCCTATTGGTAATTATTGCCGTGCTGTTTGGTATTGGTGGATCAATTGGTTTAGTGCTTTATGCACTTCAAGAAAACATTAATCTTTTTTATACGCCAAGCGAACTTATTGATGGCAAAGGGCCTAATAAAGAAAAGCCTTTCATTGGCCAAAAGTTACGTATTGGCGGCATGGTTGTACCAGGCACCGTTGAGCGTAATGAACAGAGCTTACAAGTAAGCTTTAAGCTAATAGATACAGGTCCATTAGTGACCGTGCGTTATCAAGGTATATTGCCAGACTTGTTTCGTGAAGGGCAAGGCATTGTAGCGCAGGGCGTATTAATCGAACCTAACGTTATTGAAGCATTTGAAGTGCTAGCAAAGCATGACGAAGAATATATGCCAGCAGAAGTTGCAGAGGCAGTTAAAGGTATTAAGCACGAAAAACCAAAATACAACTTAGATAGTGGTAATTAGCTATGATCCCAGAAATTGGTTATTTTTCTTTAACGCTTGCTATGGTATTAAGCGTTTTACTGTGTATTTTTCCTCTTTGGGGCGCGCATACCGGTAATCTTCGATTAATGCGTGCAGCTCCCTCTTTAGCAATTGGGCAATTCGCTTTTGTTTTAATCTCTTTTGCAGCACTTATTTACGCCAGTGTAACGGATGATTTTACCGTATCGTACGTAGCATATCATTCAAGTAGCACGCTGCCTTGGTATTACAAAATCACCTCTACATGGGGCGGCCATGAAGGCGCTATTTTACTGTGGCTTGTAATGCAAGCGGGTTGGACTGCAGTAGTTGCTGCACGCTCTAAATCACTCCCTTGGGTGTTACGTGCTCGCGTATTGGGTGTGCTTGGCTTTTTAGGTGTCGGTTTTATGATGTACACCTTGCTACTTTCAAGCCCGTTTGAGCGCCTACTTCCTTATTTTCCGGTAGAGGGGCGTGATTTAAATCCGTTACTTCAAGATCCGGGTATGATTATTCACCCGCCATTACTGTACATGGGTTATGTAGGGCTATCGGTTGCTTTTTCTTTTGCTATTGCTGCGTTATTAACCGGTAAGCTTGATAACACATGGGCTAAGTGGTCACGTCCATGGACAATGACTGCATGGGGCTTTTTAACTCTAGGAATCACAATTGGTAGCTGGTGGGCATATTCAGAGCTTGGCTGGGGCGGCTGGTGGTTTTGGGACCCAGTAGAAAACGCATCGTTAATGCCATGGCTTGTGGCAACCGCATTACTGCACTCATTAAGCGTAACTGAAAAACGCGGTGTATTTAAATCATGGACTGTTTTACTAGCTATCGCAGCGTTTTCATTAAGCCTTTTGGGAACCTTTATTGTACGCTCGGGTATTATTGTATCGGTACACGCTTTTGCAACAGACCCTGATCGTGGCTTATTTATACTTGCCTTCTTAGGCATCGTTGTAGGTGGTGGCTTGGCGTTATATGCACTGCGTGTGTCACAAGTTCACAGTGAAGGACGATACAAGCTGGTATCGCGCGAAGTGGCGTTATGGCTCAATAATATATTTTTAGTGGTTGCTACATTGATCGTATTGCTTGGTACGCTATTACCTATGGTACATAAAGAGATGGGCCTAGGCAGTATTTCTATTGGCGAACCGTTTTTTAATAAAATGTTTGCAATAATTTTAGTGCCGTTTGCTATTTTGATGGGTATAGGACCATTTTTACGCTGGAAGCAAAATAAATGGGCTTTCTTACAAAACAAAATATTAATGGGCGTATTAGCCAGTGTTGTAATTACCTGCGCTTGGTTGTTTTCAAGTTACGACTTAGTAAAACCACTTACGCTATTAGCTACTACGCTTGCGGTTTGGATTGCAATATCAACCGGGATCGATATTTACACTAAAGCCGCAGTGCATGGCACCTTAAAAGAAGGTTTAAAACGCTTAGGTGTAAGTTACTGGGCTATGGTGCTTGGGCATATTGGTATTGCATTTGTTATTGCGGGTGTAACGCTTACATCGGCATATTCAGTTGAGCGTGATGTATCTATGAAACAAGGCGATACAGTCCAGCTTAATCAATATGAATACCGCTTTGATGGTGTTAAAGCTATTCGCGGACCAAACTACAGTGGTCATGCTGGTGTTGTATCTGTGCTTAAAAATAATGAACTAGTAACACGCTTACACGCCGAAAAACGTAAGTATGATATTGGTATGCAGTTTATGACCGAGGCGGCAATAGATGCAGGCTTTACACGTGATTTATACTTAGCGTTAGGTGAGCAGTTAAGCCAAGGCGCATGGTCACTTCGCATTTATCACAAACCGTTTGTTCGTTGGATGTGGATTGGTGGTGTGCTTATTTCCCTCGCTGGATTTATGATTTTATTTGATAAACGCTACCGCACATCAGCTAAAACAGCGCGTAGGGCTGCATCGGAGAGTGTTTTATGAACCGTAAAATTTTAGCTATTGCGCCGCTTTTAGTGTTTGTTTTTGTGTGTGTATTTTTATACCAAGGTCTTTTTGCTAACCCTCGTGAAATTCAAACGGGACGATTAGGTCAAGAAATGCCAGCATTTAATCTACCTGATTTAATGCAAGACAATAAGCCATGGACTAACGAGTCTTTAAAAGGCGAGGTTTACTTACTAAATGTATGGGGCACTTGGTGTCCTACATGTTTAGTTGAGCTTGGCTATTTAACTAAGTTACGTGAGCAAGGTGTTAAAATTATTGGGCTTTATTACGTACAAGGTTACGATGCTGATTTTGATGGCCCTTTTGATATGCAATCACTTCGCACAGAAGTGAGCGATATGCTGCAACGTGCGGGTGACCCATATCAATTTAATATCTTGGATTTACATCGTACTTTGTCGTTGGATTTAGGCGTGTCGGGTGCGCCTGAAACATTTTTAGTCGATAAAAACGGCACTATTTTGTTGCATCACACGGGCGATATAAACCCGCGAGTATGGCGAGCTAAATTTGCGCCAATTATGCAGGAGCTTAAATAATGAAATGGTTACTACTTACGCTTAGCATTTTTGTAAGCATCAGTGCGTTTGCTGAGCAAGACCGCTATCAATTTGATAACAACAAACAAGCAATATTGTTTGAAGAGCTAACTAAAGAGCTGCGTTGTCCTAAGTGTCAAAATCAAAATATTGCGGACTCCGACGCTGTTGTTGCTAAAGACTTACGCGATAAAGTACTCGTATTGGTTAAAGAAGGTAAGAGCAAAGACGAAGTGATTGATTACATGATTGACCGCTTTGGCTATTTTGTTCATTACGACCCACCAGTTACACCCGCGACTTTAGTACTTTGGGTATTACCTGTATTAATTGTCATAGTCGGCTTTGGTTTTATTGTTATTCGCCAGCGAAAAGCATCAGTAAAACAAACCTGGAGCAGTGACGACGAAATGCTGCTAGCTAAGCTAATTGAACAAAATAAACGTCAGGAGCAAAGTTAAATGATTTTAATGTGGGCGTGTTTTGCTTTACTCACACTGGTTGCTCTTGCGTTTGTGATGTTGCCTTTTTTAAAAAAAGAGCACGTTAAAACAATTACTCATAATGCCAATGCGGAGCTAATTAGTATTTATGAGCAGCGTTTAGTTGATTTACAAACCGATTTAGATAATCAACGCATTGATAGCATCAATCACACAGAATCAATTGTTGAATTAAAACGTCGTTTATTGAACGAATTATCGCCAGAAAAGTCACTTAATAGCAAAGGTAATAATCGTATTTTTGCTTTAACAGGCGGTGCATTTGTTCTTGCACTAACGGGGATTTTTTATAGCTTTACAGGTAGTCAGCAGCAAATTTCGGCTTGGCATGATGCAATGGATAATTTAGCGGATTACGGTGAGCGTGCTGTAATGCAAAAAGGTGAGCCGCTTAGTCAAAATGAGCTGCAGGCTTTTGCATTGGCGCTTCGTACTAAGCTTAGCCGTTCGGGTGATGATGAAGTCGCTTGGATGCTACTTGGACGAGTTGCTATGTCGCTTAATGAATTTGACATGGCGCAGCAGTCATTTGATAAAGCACTACGTATGAATCCTGATAATATGCAGGTACTTATTAGTTACAGCCAAGTTTTATTACTAGAAGGCAGCGAAGCTAATATGACCCGTGCGGCAGGTATGCTCTCAAAAGTACTAAAAGTCGAGCCTACCAATTTAGATGCTATTTCGTTACTCGCGCTTATAGCGTATGAGCGCAAAGATTGGCCGCAAGCTAAAACTGCATTTGAAGTTTTATTGGCAAGCATGGGAAAAAATGATTCTCGTTATAGCATGATCTCTGAGCGTATTGCTGATATAGAGCAGCAAATGCAAACGGAAGGCTCAGTTATGCCAGTTACTACTACAACGGGTGCTATTGCAGTTACTGTCGACATTGCAAAAGAGCTTATTGATAAACAACCAAAAAACGGTATTTTATTTATATTTGCAAAAGCTGCAACTGGCTCACCTATGCCATTAGCTGCTGTTAAACTCGCTAAATATTCATTTCCAATTACAGTCGAGTTGAGTGATAGTAGTGCAATGGTTGCAGGGCTTAACTTATCGAGTGCCGAAAATATTATTATTTCGGCGCGTATTTCTATAGATGACTCGGTTATGCCAAGTTCTGGTGAGCTAGAAGGTCATTCACAGTCGTTAAAGCGTGAAAGTGTAAGTGACTACCAACTTCAAATTGATACATTAATACCTTAAGGACGTTAGATGTTAAAGCATAGTTTTACTTTTTTATGTTTATTGGTACTGGCCGGTTGTGCTCAAGTACCACAAAGTAAAGTAGATGAGAGAGATCCTCTGCAAAGTATTAATCGTCCATTATATGACTTTAATATGGATGTACTCGATGCATACTTGTTGCGCCCCGCAGCAGTTGGTTACATGACAGTTACACCTGTACCTGTACGCCAGAGCGTTGTCCATTTTACCGACAATATAACGGCTCCTGTAGATATGATAAATGCCGGCCTGCAAGGTAAGCCGGGTAATGCAAGTGTTAGCCTTGCGCGTTTTTTAGTTAATTCTACTGTTGGCATATTTGGTTTGTTTGATGTTGCCAGCTCATTAGGCCTTGAAGTTGTAGATGAAGACTTTGGACAGACCTTGGGTGTGTGGGGGGTGGGCGATGGCGCTTATTTAATGCTGCCTGCTATGGGGCCAAAAACAGTGCGTAACTTAACGGGTGATGTCGTCGATAACTTTGTACTACCTGAGGTAGCATTAACGACTCCACAAACTATTCTAGTGTTTGTTTTAAAGGCAGTGGAAGCGCGCGCCTCATTAATCCCTCAAGAGGGGCTATTAAATGATTCACTTGATCCATACTTGTTTGTGAAAGATATTTATTTCCAGCGTCAAATTTATGAACTATACGATGGTAACCCGCCAATCAAAGAAGAGCCCGCTGATTTTGATGAAGACTTTTTAGAAAGCTTATAACCCAACACCAGCAAACAAAAACGCCAGCTAAATGCTGGCGTTTTTGTTTGCTGGTGTTGTTATTATTCGTGAATCATTAAATGCATTTGCTCATCGACCCAAGCTAGCGCTTCATGGTAGGCATCAGGTACTTTTTCACCAAGGTTTAGTTCTGTAGTTATGTCGTTAGCCGCTGACCAGTTTGCTTGCTCATAATACTTAACTAGGTTGAGGTATTGTGCCAATAAACCTTCGTTATCGAGTAATGCTGCTTTTATTTCGTTAGATAAAGGTAATTTCTGCATTACGCTTTCCATACTCTCATCTAAAATAGCATCCATTAGAGACATCATACCGGTTAAAAAAGCCATGCCAGTATCTTTAAATTGGCCATGAGAAATAGCGAGTAATTCACCAAAACGTGCTCGGGTTAAGGATAATTTGATTAATTCAACGGGTTTATCTGCAGATACTTGCGCAGCAAAAAGTAATGATAAGAGCTTTTTAATTTCGCTAGCGCCAAGCACAATAAGTGCCTGCTTAATTGTACTGATTTCAGCACGCCTTGCAAAGGCAGCAGAGTTTGAATACCTAAGAAGCTTATAAGATAGATTTACATCACGCTCAAATACATTAGTGATTTTTTTAAGATCTATTTCAATACTTGAGGTTTCATACAGTAATTCAGCTAATGCCATCTCTGATGGTGGCAATGCTTTACTTTGCACCATCTCGGGTTTTGAAAAGAAGAATCCCTGAAAATAATCAAAACCGAGTTCTAATGCCAAGCTATACATTTCATACGTTTCAACTTTTTCGGCAAGTAATTTAATATGAGAATGTTGTTTTATATCGTCAATAACGTTTTTTATTGTACTTGTATCACATGTTAAGAAATCAATTTTAATGATGTCTATAAATGGATAAAAGTGACGCCACACAGGCTGATGAATGTAATCGTCAAGTGCAATAGTATACCCTTTATCTTTTAGGTCTTTAACAATTGCTAATAAGCGCTTCCCGGGTTGAACTGTTTCGAGTATTTCAACCACAATTGTATCTTTACCCAGTAGTGTTGGATAACCTTTTGATAACGTATCCAACGTAAAGTTTATATAAGCGGGCTTATTATCAGTTAAATCTTCTAAACCAAAGTTGAATTGACTGCCTTCTATTAAACGTGTTGTCGCTTCGTCACCATCTATATCGGGAAACACATTATCGACGCCATCGCGAAATAAAAGCTCATAACCAATGAGTTCTTTTTCACGATTTAAAATCGGTTGGCGTGCGGCATAAAAGTACATAAACAATTCCGTATGAGTAAAGTCAGCAGGTATTGTAATAATATATTGGAAAACATTCAAAATAGCATTACGTATATTTGCATGATTAATAAATTATCATTAAAAATAAGAGGGTTTATCTGTTTTATTTTGTGAGTTTACATAGTGTTGTTCTAAAAGTGTGCAGCATGAATATTTTTAAACTAGGAAAAGGTAACAAGTTGGAGATTTCCATATTAGGCATGATATAGTCGGCTGGAATGCTTTTACCTCAATGCTGTCTTTATTATAAAATTTTAAGAGTCAATATTCGGATTAAAAGCTTGGTATTATTAAATGTGCGGAGGCTAATTTGGAAACAGGAATGATTATTTCACTGGCGTTATATTTTGTTGTAATGCTAGGTATCGGACTATATGCATATAAACAATCTACAAGCGATGTCTCTGGTTACATGTTAGGTGGGCGAAACCTTTCCCCCAGTGTCGCTGCATTATCTGCTGGCGCATCTGACATGAGTGGTTGGATTTTAATGGGCTTGCCCGGTGCAATGTTTGTAAGTGGATTTAGCAGTACATGGATAGCGATTGGTTTGATCGCAGGTGCTTGGTTAAACTATTTTTTAGTAGCTCCAAGACTCAGAGTTTATACAGAAAAAGCAAATGACTCGATTACTATTCCAGATTATTTTTCAAATCGTTTTAACGACAAATCTAACTTACTACGCGTTGTATCTGCAGTAGTTATTATTGTTTTCTTTACGCTTTATACCTCTTCTGGTGTTGTTGCCGGCGGTAAATTATTTGAAAGCTCATTTGGGCTAAGTTATGAGATGGGTTTGTATATCACTACAGGTGTTGTTGTTTTATATACTTTGTTTGGTGGTTTTTTAGCCGTCAGCTTAACTGACTTTGTTCAAGGTTGTATTATGTTCATCGCACTAATTTTAGTGCCTTGTGTAACCTACTCACTTTTAGAACAGCCTTTAGAGTCCACTTTACATAGTGTAAACCCCGAAATGCTTAATTGGATAGGTGCAGGGTCTACTTTAGGGATTATTTCAGCAATGGCTTGGGGGTTGGGATACTTTGGACAGCCTCATATTATTGTGCGCTTTATGTCTGTTCGTAGTGTGAAGGAGATGCCCACAGCGCGTCGTATAGGTATGACTTGGATGATTGTTGCTGCTGTTGGTGCAGTTGCTACTGGTATTTTTGGCGCCGCTTACACATATGAAAATAATATTACGGTCAAAGACCCAGAAACTATTTTCTTAGTGCTTTCAGAGCTTTTATTTCATCCACTAATAGCAGGCTTTTTACTTGCCGCTATATTAGCTGCAATTATGAGCACAATCTCATCTCAGTTATTAGTGAGTTCAAGTTCACTAACAGAAGATTTTTACAAAACATTTTTGCGTAAAGAGGCGAGTGATAAAGAGCTAGTGGCTGTTGGCCGTATCAGTGTTGCTATAGTTGCTATGTTTGCCATTTACTTAGCTTACGACAGAGATAGCTCTATTTTAGATTTAGTAAGTAATGCTTGGGCAGGCTTTGGCGCCGCGTTTGGACCATTGGTTTTATTTAGCCTTTATTGGAAACGCATGAACTTTGCCGGTGCATTATCGGGTATGTTAGTGGGTGCATTTACTGTGCTAATTTGGATTTATGGCCCATTTACTATTAATGGCGAAAGCTTAAGTAGCTTTATGTACGAAATTGTACCTGGCTTTATTTTATCTTGTATCGCAATTGTTGTTATCAGCTTAGTAACAAAAGAGCCAGAGCAAAACATCACTGCTTTATTTGATGAAGTAGAGAAAGAGCTTTAAATAGCAATTACCACCTATTTTAAAATAAGTGGTAAGCAATAAAAAAGGGAGCAACTTAGTTGCTCCCTTTTTTATTTAGCTTAACTCATCCAATAGGGAGCAAACGGCTAGTTAACTTGCTTTTTTATCGTTGTTGTCTTCAGTTGATGCAACGTTATCTGACTTTTTAGTTTTTGTTGGGGCTTTGGTGACAACTGGGTCTTTGCCACCTTTTAATATAGTCATAAAGTCTTCTTTACTCTTTGCTATTTCTAAAGCAAGTGACTCTATTTGTTGCTCGCTTAATGGCACATCTACCTTTTCTAACATTAGCTCAAGCGACTCAGCAATATCGAGCATTTTGTCATAAGCATCAGCTTCTTTTTTAGTAGTAAACGTCATGCGCTCGACTCCGTTTCGTTCTACAACATATTTAACAACAACAGCCATGATTTCTCCTGCAAGCTTGCGTGGCAATGTGGTTTATGAAAACCATTAGATTACTGTTTTTATGTACAGTAATGGTTTGTGGTGTAATTTGCAAGTATCTGATATTAATTTTTAGTTTATTTAAGATTTGACAAAAAACTGTAACTTTACTTTATTTAATAAATCACTTGTTGTACCAGCTGCATTTTAGGATTTCGGATAATAGTGATCATGTGTTTAGGTGATTTTATATAATGAGCTATTTTTATTTTACTATTTCCTGAGCAAAATTTAATAATTCGAAAGTACAATAAGGAAAATAAATGCGTCTTTTACAAAAACTCTTATTCATAAGTATATTATGTTTGCTCCCGACTACTGCAGCGTTTTCACAGGTAGTTGATGTGGTCAAAGAAATGCCTAAATATGATGTTGTAAGTATTAATGATGCTGATGCGAGTATGCTCGCTAAGCTACCAGGAATAGGGAAGAAAAAAGCACAAGCAATAGTTGATTATAGGGAAGCAAATGGAGAGTTTACTGAAGTAAACGATTTAGCGAAAGTGAAAGGTGTAGGAAAAAAGTTAATAACTAAGCTAAAAGATAAAATAACATTATAAGTGGGTTAGGGCGCTTCTAAGCGCCCTGAACATATTCTTTTAATGCTTTACTAAGATTTTTTTTGGCAAAATTAATTTCGATAGGCGTAGTTAATAATGGATAACAAAGTACACCAAGCATTAAAAATGGAATAACTACCCAGCCTTCAAATAGGGTAAATATTAAAAACAGTGGGCTTAATAATATAAGCTTTATTATACGTAATAACACGCGTTCAGTAGGTGAAATCAGACCTAGCGATAGGGCTATAACGGCTTGCCTTTCGCGTACTTTTAAATGTTTTAATTCTATAATTTGACTCGAAAAAAAAGTAAACATACTAATTAAACCGATCTTTTAAAAAGCAAACGACTACTAATCACTATAAAAAATACACTAGCAAATAGTCCAAATATGATTTCCATCCAAGCGGGCATACTCAAACCCAAAAATTGCCAGTCTATATTTCCACAATCACCAGTTGCCTGAAAAAAGCTAGGGATCCACTCATGCAATGGTAAAAATGATGGGAAATTAGGTTCAAATTCACAGCTAAAAGCAAAAGGGTCTGTGGTGGTTTGCATATCTATATGTTCTTGAGCAATCAGGTATCCCCAAACACTTGATACGCCCCAAGTTAAGTAAGCCGCTATTCTGACTACTTTGTTTTGCGGTTTAATTGAGCCAATAATACCAGCGCTAAGTAACCCTAGTACTGCGGTACGTTGATAAATACACATTATGCAAGGTGCTAACCCCATTTTGTATTGAAAGAAAAGGGCGGTTACTTCAAGTAAAAAAACAATAACGGTGAATAAAATCCACGGGGTACGTTGAGTCGGTAATTGTGCAAGCCAGTTCATAAAAATTCCACGCTTAAATAAGACGATATATTATGGCGTAGGATAAAGTACGCAGCAACAAAAAGGAAAAAAAAGCTATCGAAGTAGCTTTTTTTAAGATGAGATTAGTGACTACTTGATGTAGCCCCTATGGTCGCTACATGATGATCTATCCAGCCCCATTGATACATTAGTTCGGTCATATCGCTTAAACCTATGTAAGTAAAGGTAAGCCCTATAGTAGTTAACACGATTGTATATGGTAATGCCATGTAAACCATTCTCCCATAGGACAAACGCAGTACTGGGGCAAGTGTTGATGTAAGCAAAAATAAAAATGCAGCTTGACCGTTTGGAGTCGCAACACTTGGTAAATTGGTACCTGTATTAATAGCAACAGCTAAAAGGTCGAATTGATCACGGGTAATTTCCCCAGCTTTCAGTGCCGCTGCAACTTCGTTTATATACACAGTACCAACAAATACATTATCGCTTACCATGGAGAGTAACCCATTGGCGATAAAGAACATGACTAATTGTAATTGCCCTTCAAATGTAAGTACCCAAGCAATAACAGGTGTGAATAGGTGTTGGTCTATAATAACGGCAACAACGGCAAAAAACACACATAAAAGCGCTGTAAATGGCAGAGCTTCCTCAAATGCTTTTCCTAGTTGATGTTCTTCAATAATACCGGCAGAGGCAGTTGCCAATATAATCACTGATAAACCTATTAACCCAACAGCGGCTAAATGCATTGCTAAACCGACAATAAGCCATACCGCAATGAACGCTTGGATAGTTAAGTTAACTTTATCGCGTTTAGTTCTTTTACTATCAAGCCCTTCAGCGTGATTTTTTAAAATAGTGTGAATTTTTTTAGGTAATTTAGCGCCATACCCAAAGGCTTTTGTTTTTTCCAAAACAAAAGTAGTTAATAAACCAGCAAAAAATACAGGCAAGGTGATAGGCAGCATTCTTAAGAAAAACTCACCAAACTGCCAACTCGCTCGTTCAGCAATAATTAAATTTTGAGGCTCACCAACCATAGTACAAACACCACCGAGTGCAGTGCCAATAGATGCATGCATTAATAGGTTACGTAAAAAAGCACGAAACTCTTCGAGTTCTTGGCGATTAACTTCTTTTACTTGATTATCATCATTTATATCATGTTCGCTGTTGGAGTCTTTTCCTGACGCGACTTTGTGATAAATACTGTAAAATCCCATTGCAACGGCAATGACTACTGCCATAACTGTTAATGCATCTAAAAATGCAGATAAAAAAGCAGCTGCAAGAGTAAACGCTAAAGATAAAATAGATTTACTTCTGACTGACACGACTAGTTTCGTAAAAATGTAGAGTAATAAATCTTTCATGAAGTAAATGCCGGCGACCATAAAAATCAACAGCAAAATTACATCTAAGTTTTGTGCTATTTCATGTTCAACTTGTCCTGCAGTCGTCATTCCTATAAATAAGGCTTCAATGACAAGTAAGCCACCAGGCTGCAGTGGATAGCATTTAAGTGCCATTGCCAAGGTGAATATAAATTCTAATACCAACGCCCAGCCTGCCACGTATTGATTTAGTTGAAAAAGGATAGGGTTAATAATTAGAAACGTAATGATCGTATATTTATACCATTGTGGCGCATTACCTAAAAAATTCTTAAATGTTGCAGTTAAAACACTCTGCTGCATAGGTGTTCCTTTTTATTGTACTTATATGTATAGCTAGTGCCCGTTAAGTTAATTCAGCTAAAGCTTTGTGTAAACAAAAATATGCGAGTGATAACAATGTACCTAATGTGAATATGGCCTATATTTATATACACTGTAGCTAAAATAGAAAAATCAAAATTTAATTATTTATAAATATTAAATATCTACTCATTTGGTTGAACTAATATACCTTACTTTACTTGTTAGTTGTGCTTCCTCTGGTACAATCAGTCAGTTATTCGTGTAAGACGATAAGTTGTAGATTACTTCGAGTGGGAATTGAATGAGAATTTTTAAAGCGAAAAGCCCAGCAGGATTTGCTGAAGAATATATAGTTGAGTCTATTTGGAATGGCGATTTCCCTCCAGGTTCAATTCTACCTGCCGAGCGAGAGCTCTCAGAGTTAATTGGTGTCACAAGAACAACTTTACGAGAAGTACTACAGCGTTTAGCTCGCGATGGTTGGTTGACTATTCAGCACGGTAAACCGACACGAGTTAATAATTTTTGGGAAACGTCTGGTTTAAATATTCTTGAAACGTTAGCACGCCTTGATGAAGATAAAATGCCTGAGCTGACAGATCAGCTTTTATCGGCAAGAACGAATATTAGTGCTATTTATACGTGTGCCGCTATTAAGTTGAATCCAGAGCGCGTTATTGAAATTTTATCACAAAGCCATGAATTAGAAGATACTGCACAGGCATTTGCTGATTACGATTATAAAGTTCATCACGAATTAGCAGTTGCTGGTAATAACCGTATTTATGTATTAATTCTTAACGGTTTTAGAGGGTTTTATTCAAAGATTGGTTGTCATTACTTTTCAGATGCAGGAACACGAGAGCTTGCCCGTCAGTTTTATAAAGATTTAACTATACTGGCTGAAAATAAAGAGCATGATGGCGCTATTTCTATGATGCGTAAGTATGGTCATCAAACGGGTGAAATTTGGCAGAATATTCGAGGTGATATGCCTTCGGATATAATGGATTAAATCTAAACGAAAAACCTGCATTTGCAGGTTTTTTTTATCTGTAAAAATTCATACCACATTATATGTTTTTTTAAACAGTTTAATGTATTAACCCTTCTTCAGTAACGCTAAAAATACTATCTAATTACAACGCAATTTACACCTCAAAATAGATCTATTATTCAAGCAGATTAGTGCAAGTTGTAAGTGTTCGTTATTTTCGATTGCTCACATCGCTAAATACGATTGTTCTTTTTAAACTAAAAAATTTAGAATGCCAATTAATTATATGTATGCGCTATTGGTTTTTAATTTTTAGCGCCCATATAAGTACCAGCATTGCGAAAGCAATTGAAAACAAACTCAAAATATTTGGAGAATAAAATGGGTGTATTAGTAGGCCGCCAGGCACCAGACTTTACCGCTGCAGCTGTTCTTGGTAACGGTGAAATTGTAGATAGCTATAACCTTCATGAAACAATCAAAGGTAAAAAAGCAGTTATCTTCTTTTACCCACTAGATTTCACGTTTGTGTGTCCTTCAGAACTTATTGCATTTGATAAGCGTTTTGAAGAGTTCCAAAAGCGTGGCGTAGAAGTTATTGGTGTTTCTATCGATTCACAATTCTCACATAACGCATGGCGTAACACTGCTGTAGCAGATGGCGGTATTGGTAAAGTTCAATACGCACTAGTTGCAGATGTTAAACACGAAATTTGTAAAGCATACGACGTTGAGCATCCTGAAGCGGGTGTTGCGTTTCGTGGGTCATTCTTAATCGACGAAGAAGGCAATGTACGTCACCAAGTAGTGAACGATTTACCACTAGGTCGTAACATCGATGAAATGCTTCGTATGGTTGACGCACTAGCGTTCCATACTGAACACGGTGAAGTATGTCCTGCTGGTTGGACTGAAGGTAAAAAAGGTATGGACGCAAGCCCTGAAGGCGTTGCAAAGTTCTTATCTGAAAACGAAGGCGAGCTATAATTTAGCCCTTAGTTTTAAATAAAAAACCGCCAATTGGCGGTTTTTTTTGTGTCTTTACTTAGAAGGAGAAGCTTACTTTAGTATACAGGTAACGGCCACGAGGGTTGTGCACACCTGACGCATAACCATATAAATCGCCATCGCCATCACCAATAGCAAATGGTGGCTCTTCATCAAATAAGTTATTAACACCTAAAGATATTTTAGT
The DNA here is from genome assembly GCF_030847595.1 of Pseudoalteromonas sp. 20-92. Classification (NCBI taxonomy): domain Bacteria; kingdom Pseudomonadati; phylum Pseudomonadota; class Gammaproteobacteria; order Alteromonadales; family Pseudoalteromonadaceae; genus Pseudoalteromonas; species Pseudoalteromonas sp. 20-92. The sequence goes on along the minus strand of NZ_JANJGQ010000003.1, from coordinate 147,487 downwards.
TGATTCAGTAATACGGTACGATGTTTGTAAATCCACAAGCGTTTGTGAATCTATCATACGCGATGTATTACTATCAAAATCTAAATTACCATCAAAGTCGATATCAGGTGTATCTTCAAATTCACCCACATAACTGATATTTACGCTAGTGTTAAAGTCGCCAATTTCCCAGTTAGTTGAGAAAATAAAGCGGTGCTCTGGGTAACCATATTCACCCGTGTAATCACGGCCATCTTTTTCAAATTTATCTTGATATGCCCACTCTAGATTAAATTTAAGTAAACCTAAGTCATCAAGAGAGTGATTATAGTTTGCTGAAACATCAACACCAGACACTTCCTGCGATGATAAGTTTTTAAAGGTGCTGTGTATTTTTTGTATTGTGCCCAAGCTTGCACCACCCGTTGGGGCCAAACGAACACACACGGTACTACTTTGATTGCCACATTCTGCAGCGTAAATAGGGCCAAACTCTTCTTCATCTATTTTGTTATCTTGGGTAATACTCCATACATCAACACTTAAGCCAAACTCGGCTGTTGGTGCCCATATAACGCCCACGTTCCATGATTCTGACTCTTCTGCTTGTAAATCAGGGTTACCAGAGAACTCAATATTGTAATCCAGCGCTTGGCAATCTAACCCAGTTTGTTCACAGCGCTGCGTATCAACAAAAAATTGGCTCTTTTGTGACGGACCTAAGCCTATTTGCGCTAATGAAGGCGCTCTAAAGCCTTGCGCCCATGAACCTCGAACGGTTACTTCATCAGTCGGTGCCCAGCGCAGAGCTACTTTTGGATTCGTTGTAGTACCAAAGTCGCTGTAATCGTCGTAACGACCAGCTAATTGCAATTCAAGGTTTTCAGCAAGCGGGATTGAGAATTCAACGTATGCAGCGTATTGATCACGATCTGCTGAAGCGGATACTGATTCAGTACCAAATATCAAACCGCGTTGAAATTGATCATCAGGAATATCATTTACATCTTCTTCACGGTATTCAATACCCGCGGCCATCATTACTGCTTCGCCACCAAAACTAAATGCTTCACCAGTTATATTGGCATCAAAAGACGTCATATGAGATTCACCGCGACGTACTAAGCTGGTTGTTATTCTGTCAACTACAGTAGGGTCGTTATATGTGCCACCAAATGGATTATAGTTACCGGCATCAATTTCTTGCTGTAAAAAATCGGTGCGTACCCAGCCTTGTGTGCGATCGCCAGTTTGCAGTGATTTACTGCGACCTTTTTGTACTGCTGTTTCCCAGCTCCAATCGTTTATTTCGCCTTTTAACCCAGCAACAAAGCGTAAGGTATCTGACTCAATATCCCATTGGCGAGCACCTGCATCAACTGTACGGTAACGACCAATTTGAATGTCTTCACCAAATGGATTGTTAGGGTGACTAGCAGGCACTGTCAGGCCAGCATCTTCATCAAGTGGTGTTGGTGCTCCTGCAGCGACAGAGCTATTATGCTGAACAGCCATTTCTAAAAAGCCTGTAATACCGTTATCAAAGCGGTATTCAAATTGTGAAATAGCGCCTATACGTTCAGAGGCTGGGGAAATATAGCCATATGGGCCGTAATCAAATAAACAGCTACCACTTGAAGTTGCATTTTCAGCAGGACAATCAGGATCGATAGTTTTAACACCATCTACATAAAAGTAGCCAGGAAAACCACGAGATGAACGGAAATCCTCACCACCATAAGGCGATTGGTTTGCAGTGCCTAGGCGGCCCATTTCATCAGAAGAAAGGGATGTATTTTTAAAGTAATCGATAATAACGGATGCACTACTTTTTTCGCTTGTAGTACCCCAAACAAGGCTGGCTGTTGTCTCTTCATAATTTGGACCATCTGTACCGCCATAGCCTAAATTAATCTCAACGCCGTCAATATCTTTCTTTAAAATAACGTTAACTACACCGGCTACTGCATCTGAGCCATAAATAGCTGAAGCGCCATCTTTTAGTATATCGATGCGCTCAATAGCAGAAACGGGAATACTGTTAATATCTACAAATGAGTTGGTGATACCTTCCGCAAAAGCACTAATTGATACACGACGACCATTGATTAGTACCAGTGTTGCATCAGCACCTAAGCCTCGTAAGCTTACTGCAGCTGAGCCGTTAGCGGTTGAGTCTTGATTATTTCCACGGGTTGAAAAAGTACCGCTACCTGCCACAGGCATTCTTTCTAGAAGCTGTTGTAAGTTATCGTAACCCATGTTTTCGATTTCAGCTCTACCGATTGATTGCACCGGAGAAGGCCCTTCAATATCAGTTCGCTTAATACGAGAACCAGTAACTTGAATTCGCTCTACTTTTTTAGCTTCTTCTGCTGCGTAAGTTGTTGTTGTAAAACCTGCCGATAATGCGAGTGTTGCACTCACAATAATGCTAGGTGTAAATACTGTTGATTGTTTCATCCTTAAACCCTTGTTTATTTATTGTAAAATTATTTGCTTAACAAGCGAATTGATTAATAACATGTAACTTAAAGGTTGTCAATCGTGTTTTTTAGGGTTTGATTATGAATTTTAAAGAGTTTTTATATATTAATTTTTATATATTTTTGCTTGAGGCCAAACTGGGCGTGAATAGGCGCTGTATTTGATATTTCTTGTCTTGTTAAATTAGGCTGAAAAAGTAAGTAATGAAGATAAAACTAATTTGTAATAATTTATTTCTTGGGAAATTAGGGCTGCTTATCTTTTTAGGTTGAATTTTAACCAAACGTTTGGTTTTTAGCTAAGGTAGAGCTTATGTTGCTCGGCTTTTTGAGTCTACGAGGTTATAAACTTTGCGCCGTGACAATACTAACCGGCATAAATATTTGAACAATTTAACGAATTAAATAACTCTATGACGTTGTTAAAATTCTTTATTTAGAACAACTAAATATAAAAATTTTTGCCTAGATTTATCAAAGCGAATTTACGTGACGCTCGCAACTTTATTGCTATTAAGCTCAACAGAGTTAACATTATTAAATAGCTTCTTGAGATCTGTTTACTACGGGGTGGTTATCCATATCAAATAAAATGCCTAACAAGGTTAGGCATTTTTATTATACTTTGTGCTTCATTAAGCGTTCTTTTTCGCGAGACCAATCTTTGTTTTTCCCGTCGTCTCGTTTGTCATGTAGCTTTTTACCTTTTGCTAGATGAAATTCAAGTTTTACCCAACATTTCTTCCAGTACATAGCAGTAGCAATTAATGAATAACCATCTCGCTCTGTTGCTCCGAGTAGACGGTCAAGTTCACGTCTGCTTAATAGTAATTTACGATAACGTAACGGATCGCAAATTACGTGGGTTGATGCACTATTAAGTGGCTGGATTTGCGCGCCAAGTAAAAATGCTTCGCCATTTTTAAGGTGAATATAAGTTTCGGTGATGTTTACTTTTCCAGCTCGGATACTTTTAACTTCCCAGCCTTGGAGTTCGACACCCGCTTCAAACTTATCGTGTAAAAAATACTCATGTCGCGCTTTTTTGTTTAGCGCGATGGTATTACTTGTCGATTTTGATGAATTTTTCTTAGCCATAGTGCCCTATAATATACGTAATGTGAGATGTTTTACATCGATTTTTTAATAATGCTTTTAAAAATTAAGCTTTTATTTAAGCTGTATGAAAATTTGGGGAAACGCACAAAGCTTGCTAAAATTCGCCCACACAGTTGGGAGTGAGTATGCCACAAATAGAAAAAAGTGCGCTGGTTATGTACAGCACTAAAGAGATGTTTGATCTAGTTAATGATGTAGAAGCTTATTCACAGTTTTTACCAAATTGCTCAGACTCAAAAATTGTTTCACAGCATGATAATAACATGACCGCGAGTTTAGAAATATCTAAGGCGGGTATAAAAAAGTGGTTTACCACCGAAAACACCTTTGTTGATGAACAAACCGTGTTACTGCGCCTAGTGGATGGGCCATTTAAAATGCTGCAGGGTCGTTGGCACTTTCAAGCACTTGATGCTAAAGCATGTAAAGTTTATTTAGAGCTAGAGTTTGAGTTTTCAAGCAAATTAATCGAACTTGCTTTTGGTAAAATATTTAACGATGTTGCCAAAAACATGGTGAGTGCATTTACTCAACGTGCCAAGCAGGTTTATGGAGCGCGAGTATGATTAATGTTGAGGTGGTATTTGCATTACCAACCATAGCGACGTGTTTATCACTTGAAGTACCAGAAGGGACGACAGCAGAGCAAGCTGTTATCCAATCTGGCATTATAGAAAAATGTCCAGAAATAGAGGCTACTTCATTAACTCTAGGCGTTTGGAATCGAACGGTAAAATTAAATCAAGAACTTAAAAATGGTGATAGAGTTGAAATTTATCGCCCATTAATTGCAGATCCTAAAGATGCCCGTAGAAAACGCGCTGAAAAAGCAAAGGAAGAAGGGCGAGCAAACAAAGTAACGGGTGGGCGTCCATTAGAACATTAACGTAGAAATAAAAAAGGTGAGCACGGCTCACCTTTTTTATTAACGCACAACTCGCTTTTTTATTGCTCTAGCGGTGTGTTAAAATTTTCTGGCTGGTCATAATCGCCCGAAATAGAGACTAGTTTTTCGTTTTCAAATTTAATAACTAAAGATTTGTGTTGCTCGTTTTTACGGCCTTTATTGAAGCTATAAACGTAACGCCATGTATTGTTATCAAAAGCATCCTCGGCAATTGGACGGCCTAAAACGTAAATAACTTGCTCTCGAGTCATATTAACACGAAGCTTTTCAACATCAGATTGCTCTAAAAAATTACCTTGAGGGATGTTGATTCTGTATACCCAGCTAGAACAACCCGCTGTTGTACTGAGTGTTAGTGCAACGATAAGCCAAAGGGAAAAAGTTTTTAACGACTGCATTGTTAGTTGTGATCCTTATTTTTTATAATCTGCATGATACCGATTAGTCACTGAAGGTAAAACCCTTTTAGCAATTGTTTTTTGTTAAGGGCGTTAAGGTAATATTTTGACCATTAATAATGAAAAAAGTTTACATCATATTGAATCTTGTAATGTAAAAAGGGATTCTACTTGGTATTTGTACATCGTGCAGACTCGCTTTGGGCATTGGTACACGGGTATTACAACAAATGTAGAAAAACGCTTTGCTACACATCAAGTGGGTAAAGGGGCCAAAAACCTCAGAGGGAAAGGCCCTTTACTGCTTATCCACCAACAAAAAGTGGGCAGTAAAAGTGATGCGAGTAAGTTGGAGCATCAGATTAAAAAACTGACAAAAGTTAGAAAAGAGGCATATGTTCTCAATTTTAAAAAAGTGGATATTAATAAGACTAAATCGCTGTAAATATAAACTTTAATTAATTTTATTCATCGTAATTAAAACTTCACCTCTACGAACAAGCTAGCATTAACTGCAGTTAATACTAGCTTGTTCGTAATAGCAGTGCCAAACCACTTAACGATGCTTTTCAAATGTATCGACAAGCTCATCAAGAGTTTGAGCGCTATTTGCTAAATCACGAATGGCTTGCTCTGTATTAATTTGCTCACTCATTGCTTTATCACTAATTTCACTTATTTGCTCAATGTTACGTCCTACATCGGCAACTACATTGCTTTGCTGCTCTGTTGCTGTGGCTATAAGTGTGGCCATATCGTTTATTTGGTTTGCAGTTTCGGTTATCGTATTGAGTAACTCTACTGAGTTTTGCATTGCCCCTACGCTTTGCTGCGCTTTATCTTTTGATTGGCTAATATCGTTAACTACATCATCAGAAATCTGTGTTAGCTCTTCTATCATTGACTGAATTTCATTTGTTGACTGAGAAGTACGGTTTGCTAGTGCGCGCACTTCGTCGGCAACAACAGCAAACCCGCGACCATGCTCTCCAGCTCGAGCCGATTCAATAGCTGCGTTCAATGCCAATAAATTAGTTTGTTCAGAAATGCTTCTGATTGCATCAATAATGTTAGCAATATCAATTGTTTTTTTGGACAACAGGGTAACTTGCTCTGTAATGCCATCTATATCACTCGCAAGAGCAGAAATAGTTGTCTGACTTTGAACAACTTGCTGATGGCTTTGTATAGTTTTTTCACGGCTGCTATCAGTCAGTTTTGCTGTGTTTGCCGCACTTTGTGCTATTTCCTGTACTGTTGCACCCATTTGGTTTATTGCAGCAGCAACCGAGATCGTTTGTTCTTTTTGACTATCGATTGCGAGTGAATTGCGTTTAGCTTGTTCAAAAACATGATCTGAACTTTTTCTTATGTCATGGCTTTCATTCGCGACTTGCTGAATAGCAATTTCTATTTTTTCGATAAACTGATTAAAACCAGCACTTAAGTTATTAAGCTCTGGTTGGCTTGATTCAGGTAATCTATAAGCAAGATTAGCATCACCAGAACCCAAGCGTGAAAATAGTTCTGCCATTTTAGATAAAGGTGATGAGAGCGAACGAGCAAGTAAGTAACTAATTAGGCTAGCAACTAATGCAATGATTAATGTAAAAGTAAAAATTTGCCATTGCAGGGTATTTACGCTTGCGAATACTTCACTTTTTGGCACTTGGGCTACAACATATAAATCGGTGTTTTTGATTGGTGTTGCCGCCACGAGGGTTGGCTCACCATTTAAGTTTATTTCTTTTAATACAAAGCCATAACTGCTTAATAGCTGGTTATGTATGTCAGCTGTAAATAATTCATCAATATTAACTTTTGCTACTTTACTTGAATCTTTATGAAGCTGAATTAAACCACTTTTATCTGCAATAAATACAAAACCAGTTTGTTCAATTTTAAATTGCTGCAATAGCTTTTGCATCTCAGTAATACTTTTAGCAAGGCCAGCTAAGCCTGTTCCATTAGGCTGTTGATGATTTATAAACATTTTTACATCGTTTGCAGACTCTTGGTAAATACTTATTGAGTATGGTTTTTTCGATTGTTTAAATGCAAAAAACCAGCCATCAGCAGTATCATTTTTTAATACGCGCAAAAAGCCATTTTGGTTCCAATATTGAGCTGTGTCTCTATTTGCCCAAGACGCGGTTGCTAAATTGTACTGCGTGACTAAACGGTTTAATTCTTTAAGTAAGACAGCATCATTTTTAGTATTAGTTTGCGACCATTGTAAAATGAATTCATTTGACGATAATTGTTCAGCAGCACCAATGAGTGCGTTTATTTCACCACCAATATGGTTACTGATAGTTTGCAACTTACTTGGTAGTTCAGACTCAATCATACGTTGTTCAATAATATCTTCTGAACTGTACAACGAGGTTAGGCCTATTAGTGCGGCAACAAAGATAGCAATACTACTACCAAGGGCTGTTATTTTTTGAGTAATAGAAAGGTTTTGTAACATCATAATAATTTATTTTACAACTTAATTAGAAAGCCATGTTAGCACATTATTTATTATGGGCTAATTATTAGCTTAAGCTGAACAAATGAAAGTAAGCAGTGTTGTGAATATGCATAAAAAAGCCCACGTGCTAAAAGCATATGGGCTTGGTTTCTAACAAGCGAAACTTTTATTGTCTAGAATTAAACAATTTTCTTCATTGCAGACATGTAGCCACGTAGTTTAGCACCTACTTTTTCAACAGGGTGTTCACGCAGTGCCGCATTGATTTGAATTAATGTTTGGTTATCAACTTGGTTACTGTGCTCGCCAAGGCCTTTACCAATAATGTCTGTATCAACGTTTTTCATAAAATCAGCAAGTAATGGTAAACATGCATGGTTATATAAATAACAGCCGTATTCTGCAGTATCAGAGATAGTACGGTTCATTTCAAAAAGCTTTTTACGCGCAATAGTATTGGCGATTAATGGCGTTTCGTGTAATGACTCGTAGTAAGCCGACTCTTCAATAATACCCGCGGCAGTCATGGTTTCAAATGCAAGTTCAACACCTGCTTTAACCATTGCTACCATTAAAATACCGTTATCAAAAAATTCTTGTTCAGAAATCTCTACATCGCCAGCTGGAGTTTTTTCAAAGTTAGTTTCAGCTGTTTCTGCGCGCCATTTAAGTAAGTTTACGTCATCGTTATTCCAGTCTTCCATCATGGTGCGTGAGAAAGTACCGTCGATGATGTCATCTTGGTGCTTATTATAAAGCGGGCGCATAATTAGTTTTAGCTCTTCACTTAGTTCAAACGCTTTTACTTTTGCAGGGTTTGAAAGTCGGTCAAGCATGTTAGTAACGCCGCCGTACTTAAGTGCTTCGGTAATTACTTCCCAACCGTATTGAATTAGTTTTGATGCGTAACCAGCATCAATGCCTTTTTCTATCATTTTATCAAAACATAAAATAGAGCCAGTTTGTAACATGCCACATAAAATGGTTTGCTCGCCCATTAGATCAGATTTAACTTCGGCGATAAATGATGATTTAAGTACACCTGCGCGATGTCCGCCAGTACCCGCTGCATACGCTTTAGCTTGTGCTAAACCAAGACCTTGAGGGTCATTTTCTGGGTGAACTGCAATTAGAGTTGGTACACCAAAACCACGTTTGTATTCTTCACGGACTTCAGAACCAGGACACTTAGGCGCAACCATGATTACGGTAATGTCTTCACGCACTTGCATGCCTTCTTCAACAATATTAAAGCCATGAGAGTAAGCAAGTGTAGAGTCTTTTTTCATAAGTGGCATAATCGCACTTACTACAGCGGTATGTTGTTTATCTGGCGTTAAGTTAAGTACTACATCGGCTGTAGGAATTAATTCTTCGTAAGTGCCTACCGCAAAGCCATTTTCAGATGCATTAAGGAAAGATTGACGGCGCTCAGAAATAGCTGATTCACGTAATGTGTATGAAACATCTAAACCAGAGTCACGTAAGTTTAAGCCTTGGTTTAAACCTTGTGCGCCACAGCCTACAATAACGAGTTTTTTACCTTTAAGTGCATCAACGCCATTGGAAAACTCGCCTGCGTCCATAAATTCACATTGCGCTAATTGCGCTAATTGCTCGCGTAAAGGTAAGGTATTGAAATAATTCGCCATTGTTAGTGTCCTATAAAGTAATATTTGTTAGATGCGCAATGTTTACTGCGCTTACAAACACCATATGTAAAATAGTCACTTGCGTAAAATGATATATTTGAATTAAAGTGTTTCATAATGTGAAATGCAGGATTTAATATGGATCATAAACATTTAAACTACTTTTTAGCACTGGCTAAAACACTTCATTTTGGCCGCGCAAGCGAACTTTGCCATATAAGTGCGCCTACTTTGAGCCGCAATATAAAACACTTGGAAGAAGAGGTTGGTGTTGCATTATTTATACGCGATAACCGCAGTGTTAAATTAACACGTGAAGGAGAGTCGTTTATTGATTACGCTACGGCAACGTTAGCCAGTTGGCAACGTTTTAAAGCGAATGTGAAAGATCCACAACAGCATATTTATGGCAATGTTAGTATTTATTGCTCAGTGACAGCTTCTTATAGTTTTTTACATCAAATATTAGAGCAATTACGTGCACAGCATCAGCATATCGAAATAACTTTAAATACCGGTGATCCAGCTTTAGCTATTAATAGGGTACTCGATGGTCACGAGTCGATGGCAATTGCAGCCAAGCCAAATAAGCTTCCTACACAAATAGCATTTGTAAAAATAGGTTATTCACCACTTGTTTTAATTACACCTAGAATTCATTGTCAGATCACTGAAAAGTTAATAAACAACGGTGATAATATTGATTGGTCTGAACTTGAATTTATTGTTCCGGAGCAAGGTTTTTCAAGGCAACGACTTGAGCAGTGGTGGCGTAAAAATAATGTCCATGGAAAGATTTATGCGCAAGTCGCTGGACATGAAGCTATGGTGTCAATGGTGAGTCTGGGTTTAGGTGTCGCAATGGTCCCTAAAATAGTGCTAGATAACAGTCCACTGCAGGATAAGGTACAAGTATTGGATACAAAGAGGGCTACTCCAGAAGGTTTTGAGATTGGTCTAGCTGTCCTTCGTAAAGAGTTAAATGATCCTGCTATTAGCGCTTTATGGAGTATTGCACAAACTTTAGACGCAAGTGCTATTTAAAGGATCAAATATTCATTTAGTTCATAAAATAGTATGAATATTAGTTGCTTATAGGTTTACTATTAATTAACATCAAAAACCTAACAATAAAAATAATGACGCTTGAGAGTTTATTTTACTATGGATCATGCCGTATCACTTGCTCATTCTGCTCAATGCCTAAAAAAGGCGATTCCTATGATGGTAAAGTACCGCATGCCGGTTACGCCAATCAATTACGCTATTTGGTATTGTTATATACAAGGTAATAAACCCTCTTTAAATGCAGAGCTTGATCATGTCATTGCTCAGCAACAAACTTGTACTCAAGATAGAGCGAAGGCAATATTTGATAAGCATTTAAATAAAGACGATTTAGCGTTATTTCAAGACGTATCCGAAAAATTTTATAGCACAATCGATCAAGTGCAACAAGATTTAGGCATTGCGCTTGAGCATTCAAAAAGTTTTACTACAACCTTGGTTGACTCCCAGAATGAGTTAAATTTGATTACAGATATTAGCTCGTATAATCAAGTGCTTGGGTGCGTTGAACGTTTAACTGATGAATCGATTGCAATGCAAAATCATGCACGTGAGTTTCAAACTAAACTTGCATTTGCTTATAACGAAATAAAAGACTTAAAAGAAGCACTCAATGTTTCAAAAGAAGTTGCTGATACAGACCCTCTTACTGGTTTTTATAACCGAGGTAAGTTTGATTTAGATATTACGGATTTTTGTAAAAAGTATTCTGAGCAAAATCAACACACATCACTTGCGGTTCTCATTATGTTTGATATTGATCATTTTAAACGTTTTAATGATGACTTTGGCCATCAAAAAGGTGACGAAGTATTAAAGTTAGTAGCAAAAAAAGTGAAAGAAAAAATTAAAGAGACTGCAAAAGTTTATCGTTATGGCGGTGAAGAATTTTGTATTACAGCTTATTTTGACACTATCAACGATATGATGGCATTTGCAGATTGTATTCGTTTGGATATTGCAAAATTGGCTGTTCGTAAAAAAGGTGATACTAATACTAAACGTGCTATTTCTGCGAGTTTTGGTTTGGCTATTCTACGACCATTTACTAATGGCACTGTGTTAGTTGAACGCGCTAATAGAGCGCTTTACATAGCAAAAACTCATGGTCGTAATCGAATAGAGATAGCGCCAGATGTTTAGTTGTTCAAATAATGCACATAAGTTAATTAATATGTATAAAAATTGTGAATGATTGTAACTAGCTAGAGCTAGTTTAAAACGACCTTGCTACTATGGGGCACTTAATAATTTTCACACACTTTGACTTATACTGATGCGGTTTAACTTTTCAATATTAACAGCTTTTTTGCTGATCACTTTAGTTGCATGCTTTGCTGCCAATGGACAGCAAGCTAAAAATGTAACACAAGAGTTTGAAGAGCAACATATAGCTATAGAGCAGTGGCATTTTAGTCTAAGCGCTGGTGCTGGAGTTGTTACAAACCCATTACGAGGTGGGGACAACATTCCCCTTGTGTTGATTCCGCAGGTGGCTTTTTATGGCCAGCACTGGTTTTTCGATAATGGAAGGCTTGGTTATTCTTTTATACAAAGTCAAAAACATAATTTAAACCTTGTTAGTGAATTAAATGCAGAGTCTCGTTTTTTTATTGATTGGCATCCTACTAATATTTTTACTCTGCAAACGAGTGCGTTAAACAGTCAGTTAGTGCAGCAACAAAGTACTTCATCTCCCAAAAATATCAATATAAATGACATAGAAAAACGCCATATTGCCCTCGATGCGGGGATTGCATATCACTATGTAGATGATGCTAACGTATTTTCTATTCAAGCACTTCATGATGTTACCAGTGTTTATAACGGATTGCGTGGTGCATTGCAGTGGCAATATCATGCTGAAGTTGGAAAGTTAAAAATAAAACCGACGCTGGGAATAAATTATAAATCGGCTGAACTAAATGACTACTTCTATGGACTAAAAACCGACGAAACTCAATTAGGTAAAATTGATGTTGGCAGTAGTTGGCAGCCTTATGCTAAAATCGACGCCCGTTGGCCGCTGAGTAAGGTTAACTCACTTCGTTTTCATTTAGCATATTACAATTATTCGGCTATGGATGGTAGTCCGCTCTTTGAACATGCTTATTCAATGACTGCCTTTATAGGATTAGATCATACTTTTTAATATGAAGTATTTAATGTTTATTGTGTTTATAGCATCGCTATTTAGTGGTTCTTGCAGAGCACAAACCGCTAATTTTAGCGTCTCTCCCAAAGTATGTGTGATTTCTGAGCAACAAGCATTTTGTGATCTTGATTTACAATTTAATTGGCAGCAAGAAGCATTGAGTGATGTTTGTTTATATAAACAAGATGAAAAAATTTATTGTTGGAAACAGCAACGTTCGGGGCAATTCAATTATAAAGCGCGGGTTCAGGTAGAGACCATATACTCCCTAATCAATCCTCACACGGGTGTACTATTAGCAAAAATACAGGTTGAAGTACAGAGCGCGCACGCAAAGAAAAATAGGCGCAGACTTCGCTCTCCGTGGAGCTTTTTTTAAATTAGGAGCAACTAATGCCAAAAATTTTACTTGTTGAAGATGATCTCGGCTTACAGCAATTAACAAAAGATTATCTTGAACATAACGGCTTAGAAGTCGCAGTGTTAGATCGTGGCGATGCAGTCTTTGACTACTTAGAAGCTAATCCAGTCGATCTAATTATTTTAGATGTAATGCTACCAGGAAAAGATGGTTTTAGCGTTTGCCGTCAAGTTCGCGATAAATATACTCTGCCTATTCTTATGCTAACAGCCAAAGGTGAAGATTTTGATCAGGTACTTGGTTTAGAGCTTGGTGCTGATGACTACGTTATAAAACCTGCCGAACCGCGTGTATTACTCGCCAGAATAAATGCGCTGTTACGCCGTGGTCAACCTATCGTGAAAGCAAGTGAAGAGTTACAGTTTGGTGATCTAAGCATAGATAAAACAAGCCGTATCGTAAAATTAAATAATAATGAAATAACGCTTACTTCTCATGAATTTGAACTACTTTGGTTACTGGCCTCTAATGCGGGTGAAGTGCTTAGTCGTGAACATGTCCATCAACATATGATAGGACGTCAGTACGACGGTCTTGATCGAACTGTTGACGTTAGGGTATCACGCATTCGTAAAAAACTAGGTGACAATAGCGATAAGCCTTATCGTATCAAAACAGTGTGGGGACAAGGTTATTTATTTGTTTCTGATGCATGGGAATTATAATTAATGTTATGGGTTAGTCGGCTTTAATGGGAAAACTGTTTACGAGTTTATATATTTACATCGTGGTTTCTTTATTCGTAGTAAGCGGTGTAGTTGAACAGTTATGGCCTTATGAAGACTCACAGCAGCAAGTATTATTAGACGATGAGTTTGGGCAATCGCTTTGGTTGCTCTCACAAACTCCTAACGGTCTAAAAAAGCTAGAACATAATTTTGAAAGCCACATAATTGCTCGTCGTGATTTAATATTACCTTTAGCACAACAAGCGAAATTAACAGACAATCACTACCTCTATTTATACGATAAACAACAACGTATTGTATGGTATGTAGAGCTTAGCGAAAATGAACTGCTACAGGTTGGTCCTGTAGGAGTATCAACGTCTACCCCCACTTCTGTTTGGCCATATTTATTATTACTTATTATTGTTGGTGTGCCTGTAGGTCTTTGGAGCTTTTTACTTTGGCGTGATTTTTCTAAATTGCGACACGCATGTGAGGCCGTCGAAGGCTTGCAAGATTTTCAATTAACAAATACCTCTAAATCGTTTTTTTTACCCGTTACCGATACACTAAAAGTAATGCAACAACGTATAACTTTTTTATTAACAGCTCAGCAGGAGCTTACATCGTCTGTTTCTCATGAATTTCGAACGCCGTTGGCACGTCTTAAATTTGCAATTGCTATGCTCCAAGATCAACTTTTAGATGATAAAAGCGAAAAATATTTAGCTAATATGAGCGCTGATATAAATGAACTTGAATCACTTGTTTCAGAAATGCTTGAATACGCAAGGTTAGACTCTCAGCAACCAAGTTTACAGTCTGTAAGTTGTGATCTAGTCGGATTGGTTAAAATAAGTATTGAAAAGCTAAATTTTGACACGCGAATTAGACTTATAAATAACTTGCCTGACAAGTTAAGCTATAAATGCGATAGTCATTTCATTGCTCGCGTATTTCAGAACTTGATTGGTAATGCTATTAAATACGCAATAAGCCAAGTAAAAGTAACACTGCTTACAGAGCCTCACAGCATACTATTTATTGTTGAAGACGATGGAATAGGTATCGCTGAAATGGAGCGAGAAAATGTGTTTAAACCTTTTACGTGCCTCGATAAGAGTAGAGACAAAAAAACAGGTGGGTTTGGTTTAGGACTCGCTATTGTGAGTAAAATTGTATCTTGGCATCAAGGTGATTACTGGGTTGAAAAATCAGTCCTTGGTGGGGCTAAATTTGTCATTAGCTTGCCGCTAAAAAGTAGTTTCATGGAGGATATAAAAAAAGCGCCTTAAGGCGCTTTTTTTGTGGTTAAAACCAAAATCAACAAGTAGCAAAGTAGTAGACCGTGTATTTTAAAAATAGTTTCCAATTATTTTATTTTTTTTCTAATAACGGCATCAACATTTGCTCAAGCCCATTCAACTTTACTACGTACATCATTGCTAATTGACTACCTAGTTTTGAATCAGGAAAGCCTTGTTGCTTAAACCACACAAGATAAGGCTCTGGCAGCATTAATAATGGGCGTCCTGCATATTTTCCAAACGGCATCTTGGTATTAATGGCAAGTTTTAATTGTTCTGGATCCATTCACTTACTTCAATGTATAAGACATAGTTAAGTGTAAGGTGTTTTAAGGAAATAAAATAGGCTGTGACGGGCAAGAAACAGCCTATTGAGTGAGGGAGTAGGCCCTCTTAATTAAGAATTTATGTTAGAAAATTAAACTTAGTTGAACTTTAATTAGCTGGAGTCTAATTAATTAAGTCTTAGAACATGAAGCTTATTTAACCAACACGAACAGTTTACCTGTTTTTTTACATGTTAGTTGGCCCGCTTGTAAAGGAATGTAAATAGAATTGATTTTCAGTCATCAAAAAGTATTAAAATAAATGTATAGTTCATTATTTTTATTTTTTAGCTATTGCTTGTTGATCTTTCCGGATTAAAATTTGTTCTAACTTGGGGGGATTTATACCAATCTGCTTCTATATGGAGTCTATTTAACGGTAAGAAAATTGCGCCGAACTAGGCAAATTTTTTTACCTAGTTGTTCTAAATAAAAATTATTAACACGTTTCTACGTTCTGATAACGCCCATTACCTACATCCGTGTAGGAAAAAAGCTTAAATTATCTTTAGTAATTATTAAGGACTAGATCTCACTTTACGTAAACAGTTTTTGTTTTACATGTTCAGCAAAACCACTACCAGCCTCTAGGTAAAAGTTATAGGTCGAGTGTACGCCCATATCTTCAAGCTCTTTTTGTTGATCTGGGTAGTTTGCAATGGCAGTTACCTGACCTTTATAACCTGAGGCTTGGAGCTGCTCTAAAGCAAAAATATTCTGCATATGCTTTGGCATTGTAAGCATAACCATTTCTACATGAGAGTGGTTTACGCGTTGCCAAAAGTCGGGATCGGTTGCATCTGCAATCAGCACTTTTCTGCCTCTATTAATATGTTTATCAACCACCTCAGGTTTTATGTCAATACCAGCAACTAAATTTGGGTGCGTAGCGTTAATTGTTTCGTATGCACCAGTACCAATTCGACCCATTCCAAAAATAACTATTTTAGTATCGTTCAGATTTACAGGTAGTTCTTCTGCTAAGCGTGTTTTACTTTCGAACTTTAATAGCCAATGTTCTACTTTTACATATAACTCGTTTGAGCGCTTGTTTAGAGGAGATGCAATCACAAAGGTGATAGAAACAGCGATAGCCATTACCGCTAACCACTCAGAAGTAATCATCCCCGTTGTAGCCGCTACCGCACATACAATAAGGCCAAACTCACTGTAATTGGATAAACTAAAGGCTGTAAGTAGCGACGTACGAGCACGTAGTTTAAATGCATTTGTAAATAAATAATAAAGGGCTATTTTAATCGGTAATACAAAAATAAGTATGATGGCAATAATTAAAGAATTAATCGTTAGCTCGGCATTTAAGCCAATGCTTAAGAAAAAACCAACCAGTAATATATCTTTTAAATTAAGTAACGATTTTGATAATTCGCCAGCTTTTTTATGCGGTGCAAACATCATTCCTATTATAAGTGCTCCTAAATCACCTTTAAGGCCTGCATATTCAAATGCGTTATAACCTGCAATAAGCGCAAAGAAAAAGCCAAATAATGGGAGTAGCTCACCATGTTTAGAGCGATTAAGCACCCAGTACATAAGAGGGCGCAATAAAGGTAGAGCAACAATAAGCGCCAACGCCCAAACATTAGGGATTTTGCCTGTACTAATTGCTAAAAATATTACGGCGAATATATCTTGCATTACCAATATACCAATGGCAATTTTGCCGTGTAAACTTGCCATTTCTCCGCGTTCTTCGAGTACTTTCACCGCAAATACTGTACTAGAAAAACTTAGGGCAAACCCAACTAATAAGGCGCTTTGCCAACTCAAGTCGACAAAAAGAGGGAGGGCGAAGACCCCAAGCAATAACATAAAGCCACTGAATAAAGCACTACTAAAAATAATGTGAAGCGTGGCTGGTGCCCAGACTTGCGGTTTCATTAAGCTATTAACTTTGAGTTTTAAGCCAATGCTGAATAATAAAAGGGTAACACCAAGGGCTGCAATTGTATCAAGCAATTCTGTACTTTTATAACCCGATAAATTTAAAGCAAAGCCTGCTAATAAAAAGCCAATAAGAGGAGGTAGTTTTAATTGGTAAACAGCAAAACCACAAACAAACGCGGTAGCAAAATAGATTAGTTCCATAATTCTTAATATCACTTCATTTGGTATTGCAGTGTAGCGAAAAACTCATATCAATGAAAATAAATATAGTGTAAAGACATGCTCATTTAATGAAGTTGATACCTTACTGCGTATGAAAAATGCTCATATAACACGTATTTAATCGTAAATAGCATGTAAATAACACTTTTTCACTGACAACCGCTTTTAAATATGGTTAAGATGCGATAACGAAGAGGTTTAAGTTAGAGCATATAACAGAGCCGCTCAGCTTAAGGAGAAATATATGTTTAAAAAGATTTTAGCATCGGTAGGTATTGGTGCCGCTAAAGTAGACACCATTTTAGAGACAGAGCACTTGCAACCAGGCCAGCTTTTCAATGCACAAATTGTGATTACTGCAGGTGATGTAAGCCAAGAAATATCAGGATTAGATTTGCTACTAATGACTCGTGTTAAAGTAGCAGGAGATGATGGGGACTATTTTACTAATCATGTAATTGATCAGTGGCGCATCACTGAAATTGGTACAATTGAGCCTGGCGAAGTTAAAAGTATTCCTTTTGAGGCGCGTCTTCACTCTGAAACACCAATTACAGAAATTAATGCAGGTTACAATCAATCTCACGTTTGGCTAGAAACTGGTTTGGATATTGATTTAGCACTTGACCCTACTGATAAAGACCATTTGCATATTTACCCTAATGAAGCAGTTAAAACCTGTATGCAGGCAATGGAAAAATTAGGTTTTAGCTTAGCTAAAGCTGATGTGGAGAAGGGGCATTTACGCGCATCTACATTTCAGTCTGTATCTGGCTGTTATCAAGAGCTTGAATATAAACCTAATAGCAGAAGCTTATTTGGCATTCAGGAAATTGAATTGTCGTTTGTGCCGGAAGCGCATAAAACACATGTTTTAATTGAGCTCGATCGTGCTTTTAAAGGTGATGGTTATATTGACGTAACAATAGAGCATGATCATGTTAATCTTTCACAGCTTTGTGATCAGTTAGAGCGTTTATTTGCTTAATACTCGCCAGTGATTTAAACAAACCCAGCTTAGGCTGGGTTTTTTGTCTATAGGATTTAATATGCAGTTTAAATGTGAGTCATTTGAGGCTTTTGATACACATACACTTTTTACTATTGTTCGCGGTCGGGTGGATGTGTTTGTAGTTGAGCAGGCTTGTCCTTACCCAGAGCTTGATGATCATGATGTTGCTGTAACTACTCGGCACATATATAGCATTGATAATAATAAGTTGCTTAGCTACGCTCGTTGTTATGATAGAAACGCGCAGTACAGCTCAATAGGGCGTGTTTTAGTGAATGAAAAGGTACGAGGCAAAGGTTATGCAAGTGAGCTTGTAGCTACAGCTATAAAGTGTTGTAAAGACCAGTGGCCTGAGCGTGATATTTACATTGGCGCGCAAACATATTTACTCGACTTTTATCGCTCATTTGGTTTCGAAAGTGTGGGGGAAGAGTACCTTGAAGATGGCATTCCTCATCAAGACATGATTTTAAAAGTGGTTTAGTGATTTTTACTACGCTAAGTGACTTAATTTAATAGCTAACAAAATAGCCCACAAATGTGGGCTATTTTTATAGTGCTTAACTTAATAACGAATGTAAAAAAACTGTACCTATTGCTAGTGGGCATACAAACTTAGTATACCAAGGCCATATTTTCCAAAAAAATGTATTATGGACTTCAGGGTTTCCTTGTTGAATAGCTTTGAGTAGTGAACCCCTGTACCAAATCCAACCAACAAATATGCAACACATTAACCCTAATAGTGGTTGGGCAACTTTCGTTGTAAGTGTTATAACCAGACCAAATAAAGAGCTGAGATTGCATACAATTGTAATACTAACGACAGCAATTAAAGCGCCAATGAACCAAGTAGCTTGCACACGTTTCATTGCAAAGCGTTCTACTGTGTATGATACCGGTGCTTCAAGCATTGAGATTGATGATGTTAGCGCTGCTATGCTCATCAACGCAAAAAATGCAAAGCCAACAAATAAGCCTACGCTACCCATACCATCAAATAATGCAGGTAGTACTTGGAATACTAATGTATCTTCTGATAACAGCTTCCCTGTTACCGGTGAAAATATTTCTACGCCTTGTGCTTGAGCGACATACATTGCAGGAATAATAAGTAAACCTGCTACAAAGGCAATGAGGACGTCAATAAGGGTTACATAAGCACCTAATGAAACGAGGTTCTCTTTTTTACTAATGTATGAGCCATAAATAATCATTACACTGGTACCCAATGATAATGAGAAAAAAGCTTGGCCTAACGCACTGACTAATAACTGAGGATCAAAAATAGAAGAAAAATCAGGAACTAAGTACGCCTTTAAGCCTTCCATTGCGCCATTTTGCGTCATTACATAAGCAATTAATGAAAATAAAATTCCCAGTAATGCAGGCATTAAACGCTTTGACCATTTTTCTATACCATTTTCAACACCTCGACTAATAATAGCGACGGTTAATAAGATAAAGACCATAGTAAATATAATATTTCGCGTAAGTGATTGCTCGCTTAGCCATGTGGATGTAGAGTTTGCACCAACAAGCGTCGCTATTGGCTCTGCTGTTGCGCTGAGCATCCAACCGGCAACAATCGCGTAAAAACTTAATATAAATCCAGCACATAAAATACCGCCAAAACCCACAATAAACGCGAAGTGTTTTTGCCAAGGTCTATTAGATATTTTTTGAAGCGATGAAACTGCATTTGCTTGACCATGGCGACCAATCATAAGTTCGGCCATTAAAGCTGGGTAAGCCAAAAAGAACGCGAGTACTAAATATGCTACTAAAAAAGCAGCACCACCATTGCTGGCTGTTTGTGTAGGGAATCCCCAAATATTACCCAAGCCAACAGCAGAACCTGCGGCGGCCATAATAAAACCAAAACGAGAACTAAACTCGCCTCTAACTGCGCTCATATTATTGTACTTCTCTATTTTTTGACGGCGCAGACAATCTACTGGAAATGTAAAAAAATAAAAAGTGCTTATTTGCTGATCTCACACAATTTAGTATGCCAGTAGTATGGTATACGCGATGTTTTTAATAAATGTTACTGTATAGTTATAGTTAACAGGTTGTTTTTGTTTTTAAAATGTTAATTACAGGGTGTAATTAATGCTTTACGCCTTGTGATGTTGATCGATAATGAGTGTAAAACAGGCTCCACCTAATTGGTTACTTTTACTTACTTTTACGCTGCCATGATGCCAATCAGCTACTTTTTCAACAATCGCAAGGCCTAGCCCATAGCTTTTATCTGCGCGGTTACGATGTTCTTCTTCTTTGAAAAATGGGCTAAATACGTTGTTAAAATTTTCTTTTGCTATACCAGGGCCATCGTCTTCAACAGTGATTACAAGCTGGTGTTCGTACACTTTAGCACTTAGATAAATATGTAGCTCTGCGAAGTCACAAGCATTATTTAATAAGTTAGTTATTGCACGAGCAAGCCAATGTAAGTCGGCATTGATAATGTCACTTGAGCTATTAAGTTGTACGTTGAGCATTTGCGATTCAAATTTAGGTGCAAGTTGTATTAATATATCACTGAGATAGTGCTTAATATTAGTTGAAGAGTAGGTCAATTTGTTGGCATTTTGCTCAAGCGTTGCAAAGGCTAAATAGCTTTTTAACATAGACTCCATATGGTCTAAATCGCTTTCCATACGGGATAAATATTTTTTTATTTGTTGCTCATCATAGCTATCAATAGCCGCATCTAATCCAAAGCGCAGGCACGCAATGGGTGTACGAATATCGTGAGATAAGCTTGACGCCATTAGTTTATTTTCGGCGACTAGTTTTTCTATCTGACTGGCCATTCTGTTAAATGTGAGCTCTACATCTTTTATGTAGGTGAAGTGCGATACTTTAATTCTTGCTTGTACATTACCTGAGGCAAACTTTTTAGCTGCTTCATTTAAGACTGTTAAGCGCTTTGCAAGAGGGGTAATAATAAACCCCATAAATACGCACAAACCAGCATAAAATAGTAGTGTTAAAAATATATCATTGCGCTGCTCAGTATCTACGCGTTTGTCTAACCGCATTGATATATGAAAGGGGCTTAATATTTGACTACTATAAAGCATATAGAAGCCTTGTTGATCTTCTAAAATTAACCCACCGGCAGTGTGCATCTGTAATAATAATGAAGGAGGTAGTGCGAGAGATTCATTGTGCTTGTAATCAATTAATAAATTAAACTCATTCGCTAGTTGCTTTACATAACGACCACGTTCAGAAGTTGGGATATTAGCTAATTGTTTGCTAAAGCCCATTATCATCTTACTTTGCACACTAAATTCATCTTCTGAGGTTTGTGTTTGTTGGCTAAATGCATCAATTAACCAGCCAAGTACAACGATAGATAAAAGTGCACTGCTAAGTAGTGAAATATAAAATTTCTTCACTTATGTATCACTTTTTACCATGCGGTAGATACGAGTAAGTAACCTCGTCCCCATATAGTTTTAATTTTAGTCGGATTTTGTGGATCATCATTAAATTTTTTGCGCAGTGCTGAAATAAGTACGTCAACACTTCTATCCAAGCCGTCATACTCACGGCCTTTTGTTGCTTTAAAAACAGCATCACGTGATACGACTTGACCCGCATTACTCGTTAAATAGTGAAGAAGTAAATACTCTGCGCTGGATATATTTATATCAAGATCGTTTAATTTTACGCTTCTAGATTCAGTGTTAATACTCAGCGCGCCAACCGTTATTAATTTTTCGTTTGCCAGTGATTTGTTTGGTTCATTATTTTGGCGAAGTGCAGCTTTAATTCTAGCTAAAAGTGCACGAGGGCGAACGGGTTTCATGACATAGTCACTTGCACCAACTTCTAACCCTATTACTTCATCCATTTCTTCATCGCGTGCGGTGAGCATTATAATAGGGGAGTTATAAAAGCTACGCAGTTCTCTGCATACGCTAATTCCGTCTTGTCCAGGAAGCATAATATCAAGTAGGACAATGCTAGGATTTAAGGTTTTTACTTGGCCAATAACCTCGTCGCCTCGATGGCATACATGGGTCGTATAACCTTGCTCCGTTAAGTATTCTGCAACCCACTGAGCGAGCGATACATCATCTTCAACGAGTAAAATAGTGCCGTAGTTATTCATAAATTATCCTTAATGTGTTTATTAAAATAATCGCCAACGGCGTTTCTTTTGTCTGTTTTGATATACCCACTGTAGTTTTACTTCTGTAAGGCTAATAACTTTAGATGTATTACTATCAAAGAGCTCAAATGAGA
Source organism: Pseudoalteromonas sp. 20-92 (assembly GCF_030847595.1). Taxonomy (NCBI): domain Bacteria; kingdom Pseudomonadati; phylum Pseudomonadota; class Gammaproteobacteria; order Alteromonadales; family Pseudoalteromonadaceae; genus Pseudoalteromonas; species Pseudoalteromonas sp. 20-92. The sequence continues at coordinate 125,117 of NZ_JANJGQ010000003.1, read as the reverse complement.
TACTCTGCTGTGAATCAAAAGCATAATTAAAAGTTCCTTCCTTTTGTTTAAGCCAGCATTGCATAATGTACTTTGAGGTCGCATCGCGTAAGCAGTAATTGCCAAACGTTGGCTGATGCCATGTTAGAGTGATATCAGCATAACAGTTTCTTCCTTCTCTAAGTGCGACACAAGTATCTGGAAGCGCAATAAGCGCATTGGGCATTTCATCTGCTTTTGATAAAAATGCCGTAGGGAAAAGCAGAAAAGCACAGACCCATCTAGAATACATAACGAAGGCCTACCTTGGCTTGGTGTTGATATCTTCGAGTAATAATAGGGCTTTCATCAATCTCATTTGAAAACCAAGTCGTCAGCCATCCTGCTAAAAAGACCCAATCTTGGTTAATTGGGTACTCAGCATGGAATTCAAACATCATACTGCTACTTGCATTTGTTCTATAAATTGGACGATCACTCGTCGCTTCACTACTGTCTATACCAAAATAATAATTGGTGAAGTCACTAGAGTAAGCACTCAACCCAACTCCAGTTCTAAACTCCCAGTTACGCCAGGGTAAAATATGGCTAAAAAAGGTATTTACGATCCAGCCATTATGTGTGCCAGAAATGTCATGAAGGTATTCAAAAGAAATTTGTGAGTTTTCAAATCGACGAGTTAATCTGAGTCCGGTATCAAAATCGTAGTTACGTGTTTTTATACCCCTTAACTCATCGATAATGCCATCATTGTATAGACCTAGTCCTTTATCGTTAAAGCCACTTTGAACATTTGTACCTAAAATATCGAGACCCCAATCAAACTTGTCTATCAGGCTGTAACCTACAACAAGGCCGCCACTTAGTTGATTATGATCAAAGTCGAGATAAAAATTTTCATAAGATAGGGCAAGTGTTAAGTCAACCAGCATTCCATGGTCATAAGAGTCGACACCTATTAGGTAAGAGTCACCGATATGATAACCAACACCAGCGCTCCAATCCCATGCAAAACCTTGAGTTGGCTCTAAGGTGTTATCAGCATAATAACGATTACTTGCCATACTTGAAGTACTAAAAATACTCATACATAGGAGTGTAATGATAAAAAAAGTATAATTAAGTAAAGCGTTTTTCATCTCAAAAGAGCCTAATTATTATATGTTATAAAGCGTAGTATATTGTTAATACGTTCCTTAAATCTGTAAAAAAATGTAGCAAACATTAGAAATTACTGAACTTTAATTTTATCGATTAATATACTGCTTAAATAAAATTGCATCATGGGGGTTAATGCACTTATTTCTGTACGATTACATGGACCGGTAAGCTTTGTTAAGCTTGATAACTTAGATAGTGTTTTGTAGCTAGGAATTTGTATTTCTTTACCTAACCTTGCTAAACGTGCCTCTTCTGTATTTTGCTGGTGGATAAAGGCAACAACTTCTAATTCATTCGTAATTTTTTGTTCTTCATTAAAACTATACACTAGCGGCTCACGATGAAAGCTTGCGCTGTCGATTGAAGACTTAGCAAACCAGACAATGTCGCCAGACTTTTTATGAGTTAGACGCATGCTGACTTGAGCAAAAATAGTGGCACATTGTTGAATTGGGTACTGTTGGGCAACCTCTGTATAAAACGAAAAGGGTTTTTGTGGCTGTTTAATTAAATATTTTGTATCGTCTGTAAATGACAAATCAAGCTGCTGTATAGTAAGAACATAGTCACTATTATTTTTTGTCGTTACTTTTAATGCTTTGTCGTTTAATGCTTGGCTTATTTGCGATAATAGTGTGTCTGTTAGGCTTGCTTTGTCTGAAATTATCTTAACAGTTTGATTTTTTATAACTTTATGCGCAGGTAATTGAACAGATTTAACTTTTGGTGACGAATGAGTCGTTTCATATTCAAGCTGGTATGTTTGGCTTTTTAAGTTAGGCTTCAACGGCATAGCCAAAGGCTCCGCTGGTTGTTTTGTGATAACACACCCGCTTAAAAATAAAATAAAAAGTGACACAACTAAAAAACGCATAAGTACTTCACACCCACTAAAAATACAATAATCGTCGTATTGTACGTTAGTCCAAACAAAACTTCATGATATTATGTACCTAGATGTAGTTTAAAAAGATAAAAATTATAAAAAATGAAGTACCTCCCTTCTGTATTGTATAGCCTTTTAGCGCTGTGTTTATTGCTTAGCTCCATAGATGTCGTAGCAAAAACGGATCCCGGTTGGGATTCATTTGTAAAAAAGTACGGTCGCTATGCCGAAAAGAAACTAAAGAGTAAAGGTATTCCCGGTGCGGCATTATCGATAGTTAATATTCAAAATAGTGACTACATTCATCCGATAGGAGCTACCAAAGCACGTAATGGGCAAAGTGTTGATGCTCATACTCGTTTTAGATTGGCATCTGTGTCTAAAACCTTTGCAGGTTCGTTAGCTGCAAAGCTAGCCTCTGACGGTATATTAAGGTTAGATGAACCAATAAGTAATTATATTCCAGAGTTCAAAAACACAGTGTATGAAGATGATTTAAAAGTATTTCACCTTTTAAGTCACTCAAGTGGTTTAGTACCAAATGCATACGATAACTTAATTGAGTCGCGTATGCGCTACCCCGATATTGTTGAAAAGCTACTTAGCGTTAAGCCAATTTGTGAACCCGGACAATGCTACGGTTATCAAAATGTAATGTTTAGCTTAATTGACGATGTGATTTTTCACGCTACAAATAAAAATTATTCCCAATGGTTAAGTAAAGCTGTTTTTTTACCTCTGAAAATGGCAGATGCCAGTTTAGGTTATGACGGTATGGTAAAAGATAAAAATTTTGCACTCCCTCACGTGCGTGGTAAAAAGCGTTGGTATACTGCTAAACTTAAAAAAAATTACTATAAAGTAGGGCCCGCAGCAGGTGTTAATGCCAGTGCAAGTGATATGGCTATTTGGTTAAAAGCGCAACTAGGACAATACCCTGATGTTCTATCGCTAGATGCGTTAGCAAAACAAACACGTCCTTATACACATACAAAAAAAGAACTGTATCGCAGGGTGTGGAAAAAGCATCTTAATGAAGCATATTACGGCTTAGGCTGGCGTGTTTATAACTACGCGGAAGAAACGCTTTATTATCATAGCGGGTGGGTGCAAGGCTATAGGAGTGATGTGGTTGTATTTCCTCACTTAAATATTGGTTTTAGCTTAATAGTTAATGCTGAAACTGGCGTAATCAATGAACTAACGACTGAATTCATCGACAGACTATTAGAATACAAACGAGGTAAAAAAATATGAATAATAAAATAATATTAGCAATCATTTTTTTAGTTATGTTATTTAATTGTAGTTTGGCATTTGCAACACCGGATGAAATATATTTGTTTCGTCATAGCGAAAAATTAGCGGGTAAAAATCCAGCGCTCTCAGAGGCGGGAAAGGCACGTGCAAATAATTTAGTTACTTTTTTTAAAGAATATCAAAAGATACATATTTTCAGCAGCAACTATAAACGTACGTTACAAACAGCAGCTCCTTTGCAGGCATATTTTAATATCGACGTAAATGTGTATAACGCAGGTGAGCTAAGTGATTTAAAAAATGAGTTACTAAAACTAAAAGGTGTAGTTGTTGTTATTGGGCACAGTAATACAACACCGCAATTAGCCGAGCTACTTTCGAATGAAAAAGTGCCAGCAATGAGTGAAACACAATTTACTCAGTACTTTATATTAAATAAGAAGCCCAGTAGTACTGGCAGTGAATATGATGTAACCCATCATAAAATGAGTTTTTAATTTAAAACGTAAAATAACAAAAAACCAGCATTAAGCTGGTTTTTTCATTAAACACACTAGGTTACTTAAAATAGTAATTTAGTTACGTGGTAAATGTATTTTTCTCTCAGCACTTTGAAGATAAAGTACAATAGTGTGACCAATTGTTTGTAACTTAGTCGCACCAGTTTCACGTACGATAGCTTCAAAAATAAGAGCTTTAGTTTCACGATCGTCAGTCGGCGCTTTCACTTTAATCAATTCGTGAATTTCTAACGCACTTTTAATTTCCATTACTACGCCTTCGGTTAAACCGTTAGAACCTAGTAAAACTACTGGCTTGAGGCTATGTGCCTGACCTTTTAAAAACTGCTTTTGTTTATTTGATAATGTCATGTTTATACAAATTTTGCTGAATATGGCTTGAATTAAGGGTATTCTACCGCCATCTAAGGAATATTACTAATTAGTTGCGTGTTAATTTATGACAAATAAAAAACAGTCAGCCAGTTCACAGCGATGGCTGAAAGAACATTTTGATGATAAATATGTTCAAGAAGCGCAAAAAAAAGGCTGGCGTTCTAGAGCGGTTTTTAAATTAGATGAAGTTCAGAACAGAGATAAAATACTGCGTCCGGGTATGACAGTGGTAGATTTAGGGGCCGCGCCGGGTAGTTGGTCACAGTATTTAGCCGAAAAAGTGGGTGATAAAGGTCAAGTAATAGCATGTGATATTTTACCGATGGATTCCCTTGCAGGTGTAGACTTCTTACAAGGTGACTTTCGTGAGGAGGCTGTATTAAATGCATTATTAAAACGCATTGATGGTAAAAATGTTGATGTGGTATTCTCTGACATGGCACCAAATATGAGTGGTAATAATTCAGTTGATCAAGCTGGTAGTATGTATTTGGTAGAGCTTGCATTAGATATGTGTAGCCAAGTACTAAAGAAAAATGGTGCATTTATTGTTAAAGTGTTTCAAGGTGAAGGCTTTGATCAATACTTACAAGACGTACGTAATAGTTTTAAAGTAGTGAAGATACGTAAACCTGATGCCTCGCGTGCCCGTTCTCGGGAAGTATATATAGTAGCGACTGGATACAAACTGTAGTACAGTTGCTTGGCGTTTAGTTGAATTTAAATTAATTGGATACAAGAGGTTAACCCCTTGAGCGATATGGCGAAAAACTTAATACTATGGCTGGTCATTGCAGTTGTGCTGATGTCAGTCTTCCAGAGCTTTAATGGTGGCGATCAAGTTGATCGTCAGACAAGCTATAGTCAATTTGTTAAAGACGCCCGAAATGGCTCTATACAAGAAGTGGCAATTGAAAGTACCAGTGGGACAATTACAGGTACTAAAACCAGTGGCGAACGTTTTCAAACGATTATGCCAATTTACGACAAAGATATTTTAAATGACTTATTAAAAAGTAATGTGAATGTGAAGGGTGTAAAACCTGAAGAACAGTCATTTTTAGCGAGTATATTTATTTCTTGGTTCCCAATGATACTGCTGATTGGTGTATGGATATTCTTCATGCGTCAGATGCAAGGCGGCGGCGGTAAAGGCGCTATGTCATTTGGTAAGAGTAAAGCGCGTTTAATGAGCGAAGATCAAATTAAAACAACGTTTGCAGATGTTGCTGGTTGTGATGAAGCGAAAGAAGATGTTACCGAATTGGTAGACTTTTTACGTGACCCTTCTAAGTTTCAAAAACTTGGCGGTAGTATTCCTAAAGGCGTACTAATGGTTGGTCCTCCTGGTACTGGTAAAACGTTACTTGCAAAGGCTGTTGCGGGTGAAGCGAAAGTACCGTTTTTTACAATTTCTGGTTCAGATTTTGTTGAAATGTTTGTAGGTGTTGGTGCATCACGTGTACGTGACATGTTTGAGCAAGCTAAAAAAGCAGCGCCTTGTATTATCTTTATAGATGAGATTGATGCTGTTGGTCGTAAACGTGGTGCTGGTATGGGCGGCGGTAACGACGAACGTGAGCAAACACTTAACCAAATGCTAGTAGAAATGGATGGCTTTGGTGGTAACGAAGGTATTATCGTTATTGCAGCAACTAACCGACCAGATGTATTAGACCCAGCATTACTTCGTCCAGGTCGTTTTGACCGCCAAGTAGAAGTTGGTTTACCTGATATTCGTGGCCGTGAGCAAATACTTAAAGTACACATGCGTAAAGTGCCATTAGGCGATAACGTTGAAGCGGCACTTATTGCACGTGGTACACCTGGTTTCTCTGGTGCTGATTTAGCGAACTTAGTAAACGAAGCTGCACTTTATGCTGCACGTGGTAATAAACGTGTTGTAAGTATGGCTGAATTTGACGCTGCTAAAGATAAAATCATGATGGGTGCAGAACGCAAAACCATGGTGATGAGCGAGCAAGAAAAAGCAATGACTGCGTATCATGAAGCAGGTCACGCAATTGTGGGCCGTATGGTTCCTGAACATGATCCAGTTTACAAAGTATCTATTATTCCACGTGGCCGTGCGCTAGGTGTAACAATGTACTTGCCTGAACAAGACCGTGTTAGTCATTCAAAAGAGCTTTTAGAATCAATGATTTCTAGCCTTTACGGTGGTCGAATTGCTGAAGCGCTTATTTATGGTGCTGATAAAGTAACAACAGGTGCGAGTAATGATATTGAACGAGCTACAGATATTGCTCGTAAAATGGTTACACACTGGGGTTTAAGTGAAAAACTAGGTCCGTTACTTTACGCTGAAGATCAAAATGAAATGTATATGGGTGGCGGCGGCAGTCGTGCATCTAGCATGTCAGACGACACAGCAAAGATAATTGACGCAGAGGTTCGATTACTTTCAGATCGTAACTATCAACGAGCAGAAGAAATATTAAAAGAAAACATTGATATTCTTCACTCAATGAAAGATGCCCTGATGAAGTATGAAACTATTGATGCTAAGCAAATTGATGATTTAATGGCACGCCAACCAGTGCGTGAACCGCGTGATGCACATGACCGCCATGAAGCAAAACCGGTAAAAGCTGAAGAATCTCAAGAGCCAGTTAGCGATGAAAGTCGAAAATCGGATGATTCATCGAAAAAAGATGAAACAAACCTTGATGATAAAGCTGAATAATCGTTAAAATAGCGAATGAAAGCCCCGTACTTCGGGGCTTTTTTGTATCAGTTATTTATACCAATTTTATTGATGGATGTTCATTCTAGCGAATTAAATAACTCACTAACTTCGCTGAGAAATTATTTATATAGAATAACTATATGTCATAATTCCGCCTTGTAATTAAGCTATTTACTTATCGCTATAATAGATATTAATTTAATTTTATTGGAAAAAGAATAAAGGTTGGCAATGACTAACATATTAAAGCTTCCCAGAGGACGTACGCTTAATATTGAAAAGCCCGTTATTATGGGAATATTAAATGTAACGCCGGATTCATTTTCTGATGGTGGGCAGTTTTTAGACCCAACAATAGCACTGAAACGTGCAATGCAGTTATTGGATGATGGTGCGAAAATTGTAGACATAGGCGGAGAATCTACCCGCCCCGGCGCACCAAATGTGAGTTTGAAAGATGAACTTGCCCGCGTAATTCCCGCTATTAAAGCAATACGTGAGCACAGTGATTGCGTTATTTCAATTGATACCAGTAAAGCGCAAGTAATGGAACAAGCAATACTCGCAGGGGCTGATATAGTCAACGATGTAAGAGCTTTGCAAGAATTAGATGCGTTAGAAACGGTTGCGCACTATGAAGATGTAGCAATTTGTTTAATGCATATGCAAGGGCAACCTCGCAGTATGCAATGTTCACCTCATTATGATGATTTGTTTGCAGATATAAATATGTTTTTTAGTCAACGTATTAAAGCCTGTGAAACAGCCGGGATTAAGTTTGAACGACTTATCCTAGATCCCGGTTTTGGATTTGGAAAAACGCTTAACCATAACTATCAAATATTGGCTAAGTTTAATGATTTTAATAAATTGGGTTTGCCATTATTGGCTGGTTTATCTCGTAAATCGATGATAGGTAATTTATTAAATAGAGAAACAAGTGAGCGATTGGCAGGTAGCTTAGCAGGTGCGCTAATCGCGGCGCAAAATGGCGCAAAAATTATTCGCGTACATGACGTAAAAGAAACCGCAGACGTGCTTAGTGTATTACGAGCCTGCGAACAAGGAATACAATAATGAAAGAAAGAAAATATTTTGGCACTGATGGAGTGCGTGGATTAGTTGGTACAGCACCTATTAACCCAGAGTTTGCTATGAAATTAGGTTGGGCTGCAGGGCGTGTTTTATCTCTGGGTGGCACTAAAAAAGTAATTATTGGTAAAGATACACGTATCTCAGGTTATATGCTTGAAACAGCACTTGAAGCTGGGTTAATTGCCGCAGGTATTGACGTCGTGTTACTTGGCCCTATGCCAACGCCTGCTGTTGCCTATTTAGCGCAAACGTTTCGTGCGGAAGCGGGAATTGTAATTAGTGCATCACACAACCCTTATTACGATAATGGTATTAAGTTTTTTAATGGACAAGGCCTAAAGCTAGCTGATTCCGTAGAGCTTCAAATAGAAGCGATGCTTGATGAGCCAATGACTTGCGTTGCATCTGATAAATTAGGTAAAGCATCTCGTTTAGTCAGTGCAGATGGTCGTTACATAGAATTTTGTAAAAGTCAGTTTCCACAAGGTTTGTCATTAGAGGGTCTCAAAGTCGTCGTTGATTGTGCTAATGGTGCTACATATCATATTGCTCCTTCTGTTATGCGCGAACTTGGTGCTGAAGTAATTACCCATGCGTGTGAGCCAAATGGCGTAAACATAAATCATGAATGTGGTGCTACACACGTAGATACACTTAAACGTAAAGTACTTGAATTTAAAGCAGACGTAGGTATTGCTTATGATGGTGATGGTGATCGCGTTATGATGGTTGATCATAATGGCCGTGTATTTGATGGTGATGATCTAGTTTATATAATTGCGTGTCAAGCAGCCCAAGAAGATAACTTAGGTGGTGGCGTAGTTGGGACTGTTATGTCTAACATGGGTCTTGAAAATGCTTTAAAAGCCAAAGGAATTGAATTCGCACGTAGTAAAGTAGGCGATCGCTACGTTATGGAATTACTGCAACAGAAGGGTTGGAAAATTGGTGGGGAAAGCTCGGGCCATGTTCTAAATCTAGATTTGATAAGTACCGGAGATGGTATTATTTCAAGCCTACAAGTATTGGCTGCAATGGTTGCACAAAACCGTACTCTACAAGACTTAGGTGCAGGCTTTACTAAATACCCAATGAAAATGATTAACGTACGTTATACACCGGGAACTGATCCAACGAGTACAACAGAGGTCCTTGCAGCTGTTGCCGAAGTAGAGAAAAGCTTAGGCGATAAAGGGCGCGTTTTACTTCGTAAATCAGGTACTGAGCCTGTTGTGCGTGTTATGGTTGAAGCAGAACAAGAAAAAATAGTACTCGATAGTGCGCAAAAAATTGCGACAGTTGTCGAATCTATGAGCAAATAAACTGATTGATAACAATAACCTCTTGTAACTTTGGGCGAGAAAAGTTAATATCTCGCCCGCTTTCTAATGTGGAGTGGAAAAATGGCAATACGCAAGCCAATGGTCGCAGGCAACTGGAAAATGAATGGTTCGTTAGAGCTAATTAAAGAAATGTCTGGTGCCATCAACAATGTTAAATCAAAAGAGATAGACATTGTCTTATTTCCCCCTTTCCCATTAGTATCATCAATGGTTTTAACCGGAGTCTGTACAGGAGCGCAAACTGTTTCTGAAAACAAACCAGGCGCCTTTACCGGTGAAGTTGATGCGAAACTTATTAAAGATTTAGGCGCGAAGTACGTGCTAGTAGGTCATTCAGAACGACGTAGTATTTATAATGAAAGTAATACTACGGTCGCTGAAAAATTTGCCCGAGCTCAAAATGTTGGTCTCATTCCAATCTTATGTGTGGGTGAAAGTGAAACAGAGCAAGAAAATGGTAAAACTGAGCTTGTCGTTTCTATACAAATTGATGCAATAATTAATAAATTAGGTGTAGCGGCACTAAAAGATTCTGTGATAGCATACGAACCCGTTTGGGCCATCGGCACAGGTAAAACTGCATCGCCAGAACAGGCACAAAACGTTCACAAATTTATCCGTGATAAAATTGCTTCATTAGATGGCAATTTAGCACAAGGGCTTACCATCTTATATGGTGGTAGCGTTAATGAAAAAAATAGCGAATTATTATTTGCACAAACAGATATAGACGGTGGCCTAATTGGTGGTGCTAGTCTAAAAGCAGATTCATTTATTGCAATTTGTAAAAGTGCAGAAGGAACCGTATAAGATGTACGAAATTTTATTAGTAGTTTATTTAGTTGTTGCCTTGGCATTAGTTGGTATGGTTTTAATCCAACAAGGTAAAGGCGCAGATATGGGCTCTTCATTTGGTGCCGGTGCGTCTGCTACTGTTTTTGGATCGTCAGGTGCTGGTAATTTCATGACGAAAACAACGACAAGTTTGGCAACTGTATTTTTTGTTTTAAGCATTGTTTTAGGTAACCTTACTGCGGGTCAAATTAAAAAGACTGACGAATGGGAAAATCTAGAAGCAGCGCCTGCAGTTGAAACAGTGTCTCCTGTAGAAGAGGATGTTCCTGTAACATCTACGAAAGAGAAAAGCTCTGACATACCAAATTAATTTAACTTAAATAAATGTTAGACGATTTATATTCCTCATTTAAATCATTAAGTTTAACACTTAAGCGAAAGCTTGAAATGCGGATGTGGTGGAATTGGTAGACACGCCACCTTGAGGGGGTGGTGCTTTAGGGCGTGGGGGTTCAAGTCCCCCCATCCGCACCAAATTTAATAAGCCAGTAACAGCAATGTTACTGGTTTTTTTTTAATAAAAATAATTTTGATTGTTTTTCGAACTATTCAAGCCTGTTTTTACATTATTTCTTATAAATTCGCGAAAAATCACAAAAAAACTAGAAATATTACAAATATAGTTAACACTTATGGTTATTAAGCCGATAATAGTTATAGACAATAAAATAAGGTAATCAATATGGCCTCAGGCTTCTCTTTTCAAAACCTAAGCATAACTAAAAAAATACATGCAATAACATGTATTGCAGTTTTGGCTTTTTTAGCGATCGTTCTGATCAATTATTTTGCAATGAATGATAATAGGATATCACTTAATGAAATGGAGAGCTCTACATACAAGGTTGTTAAGCTTACTTCAGAAAATGTTAGTACTTTAGAAAAGTTAGACGAGCTTTATACTCAAGCTGTCACATTCGGTGAGCAAGACCTTGTTGTTAAAGCAAGTGACACTTATAAATTGTTAGAAACGAACATTAATTTAATTGAACAGATAAATGAATCCTATATAAACAGTGAGACAAAAAAGCAGTTAGCTAATTATGAAGAGATATCTTCGATTATTGCCAATGGGATGGTTAGTGGCACTGCTGATTTTAGTAAAATTCAACAGCAAGCTCAGTTAAAAACATCTCTTTATAACGAGGTCTTAAGTAATTTTAAAAGTGCGCAACAAAAAGCAGACAACCGTTTTTTTGAACTTGTTACTAGTACCAAAGATCGTTCTGACTATGCATTAACTTTAATGCTAGTCGTATCCGTCGTATCGTTAATATTACTATTATTTATGGCCGTCTGGATTGCCAGAGGAATTGGCTCGTCAGCTAGTGATGCTGCAAATAACTTAAGCTTATTAGCAAGCGGTAAAGGCTCTCTTAGTACACAATTAAAAGTAAGCTCTGAAGATGAAATAGGGCAAGTATCAATTAACTTTAATGCGTTTATTACTCTGCTTAGAGAAACTGTACTTGAGGTTATTGCCGTGTGCGAACCTTTGATGGAAAATTCTACGCGACTTGTTCAGGGGATGGAGCAAGCTGAGCGTGCCACAACGAAACAAACTACCGATGCTGAAATTGTTAAGCAATCAATGGAAGAAATGAAGCAAAGCGTTGGTGATATCTCTCAATCAGCCGCTAGTGCTTCCCATGCAGCTGAAACAGCAGAAAAAGAGGTCGAACAAAGCAGAACTCAAGTACAGATGTCAGTAACTGCATCTCGCACGCTTAGTAATGAAATAAACCAAGCTGCTACTACAATAAATAAACTGGCGGATGATACAAAAAATGTATCACAAATATTGAATGTAATTACTTCTATTGCAGATCAAACTAATTTACTTGCACTTAACGCCGCCATTGAGGCAGCTCGTGCTGGTGAGCATGGCCGTGGTTTTGCTGTTGTAGCTGATGAAGTTCGAGAATTAGCATCTCGTACAGCACATTCGACCAATGAAATACGCGAGTTATTAGGTGCATTAACAACGGCTGCTAATGAATCTGTGACAGCGATGACTTCGGCAAGAGACATGGCTACTGATAATGCGACCGCAGCAGAAAAAACAGGGATTTCTATTGAAAAAATTGCAGAGCAAATGCTCGAAATAAATGGAATGAACTCTCAAATAGCTGCTGCTACGGAAGAACAAACCTCTGTAGCTGCAATGGTAGTAGAAAACGTATCGAATATGCACGTATCGTTTGAGGATACCATGGACTCATTATTGGCAGCACGTGATGTTGCTAAAAACCTTCATTACCTATCAGATAACTTATTAGATGCAACAGCTAAATTTAGAATAGAGTAGTAATACTTTTAAGTAACTATATTTATTAAAACTAAAAAAACCACAATTAAAAATAATTGTGGTTTTTTTATTCATCAGTAAATTAAAATTTACCAACTACCTTTACGCTATCATTGACCTTTGCACTATCAACATAACCTATTGCGTCGTTGTTTGCTGCAACAAAGTCGAGTACTGCTTGATCATTATCTAGCTTTTCAGGAGGGGTTCCTTTACCTGTAAATACCAGCTTTGACCAATAGGCATTGAGCTGACTACTCGATTTACCAACAACCTTATCATTAAACTCATCGGCAACACTATTGCCATTTTGGTTTACTGGATTCACTTTCGTACCATTATCAAATGATTTACTTTTACCTAAATAAATCTTTTTGATTGTATCTGCATCAAGGTTACTTGTATTACTCGCATTTACGATAACAGCTACCTCAGCAGAGGCGCTGATTGAGCATAATGTTAGTGCACTGGCTAAAATTAACTTCTTCATGGTTTGCTCCAATTAAAATACTAGGTCTATGCCTACAGCAATAACATCAGTTTCTGTATCTGTTATGTCATCTTCAAATCGACTAAAATCTATTTTAAATGCAGCAGAAGGGTGGAAGTCGTATCGAGCACCAATAGTGTAAACATTACTTTGTGCACGAACACCTTCTAAAGCGCCATTCACTGCGGCATTAAGACTTGGAATCGCTTGAATTTTATCAAAACGAGAAGAATCATGTTTATCGTCATTGTCTTCATAGGTGAAATGAATGATGACGTCATCTAATCTGTAACCTACTGATGCATAATATTGAGATTGCTCAGCTAAAATACTGTTCTCAACTTCAAGCTGTGTGTATTCTGCATCAAACAAAATGTCGTTGTAGTCAATTGAAAAACCTAAACCAATGAATGTGCTATTATCTTCATCAATAGCTATATCATCCGCTAGGCTAGTCAAATTACTTGCTCTAAGTATATCTTCCAGGCCGTTCAATGCTGCGCCTGTTGAGTCATTTGAATCAAGCTCAAAAGAGGTTTCAGCAACTAAGTAAGCTGCACGGAGGCTTAACCAATCGCGAGACATTGTCCAGTTTATACCTGCAAAATTGTTTAACTCGGCTTTATCGTTAGCACTTACAGCATCAATTTCACCATCAAAACCACCGTAAATAACCTGTAGGGTTGAATCCCAATCACCTAATTGAGTGTTGTGTAGTAGACTTAAGCCTTCATAAGTTGAAAATGGAATGTTGTAAACAGATTGTGGAGGCCTAACCCATCTATAGGCATAGCCTACATCAATAAAGTCAGAATAACGGTAAAAAGGAACTCGCATTTTACCTGCGCTTAACTGCAACTCATCTGAAAACTCATAAGTAACATATGCCCATTCAAACTCCGCGTCGAAATCATTATCACCACGGGCTACAATTTGAGCTGTTGCGCTTAACTTATCTTGCAAATCCGCAGATAACTGCAGCGCAAATACACTTTCGTTTTTAAACGAAATGTTGTCGTCATACCCATATAATGTGCTATCGCTATCTAGGCTTTTTCCGCCAACAATTGATGCAAATCCATTTATTCGTACTTCAGCACTTGTATAACTTGATACTAAAGCTGCACATACTGCTACTGCTACAGATAGCTTTTTCATATGTATTTCCTGTTTAATTTAAATGTTGATTTCATTTTCATTATAGGTACTTATTTAAAATATATCTAATAAATAGAGACGTTTATATTATTATATAAAATATAAGCGCTTCTTTTTAAAGGTTATAATAATAATTATACGAATTGTTGTTATTTGTTATATTGATAATATGACTCCCGACACAGGATGAGTATTGACGATTAATATTGTTGGGATTATTGAGATTTTAATTAGTTGAAAATGTAAGGTTATTCAATGACAAAAAAAATTGTAACTTAGCAGGCTAAGTTACAATTTTTGTATTTTTTGTCAATTCATATTTTAAATATGTGTATTGCTAACGCTGTTTTATATCGGATAAGCACTTAACAATAAAGTTAGTCTCAAAACTTTCCAACGACCTTGACTTTATCATTTACTTTCCCACTTTCGACATAACCTATAGCATCACCATTTGCTGCGACAAAATCTAGCACTGCTTGGTCGTTATCTAATTTTACAGGGGGAGTTCCTTTGCCTGTAAATATAAGTTTCGACCAGTATGCATTAAGTTGGTTACTTGATTTTCCCACAACTTTATCATTAAATTCGTCGGCTATTGCATTGTCATTTTGATTTACCGGATTGACCTTTGTTCCATTGTCAAATGACTTACTTTTTCCTAAGTAGATCTTTTTGATTGTGTCCGCATCAATATTACTTGCGTTGCTCGGATTAATAATAACGGCTACTTCTGCAAATGTGCTGATTGAGCACAATGAAAATACGCCAGCTAAAATAATTTTTTTCATCACTTGCTCCAATTAAAATACTAAATCAACGCCGACAGCAACAACATCGGTTTCAGTGTCTGTTATGTTATTTTCATATCGGCTGAAGTCAATTTTAAAGGCTGCTGAAGGATGAAAATCATAACGAACACCTATTGTATAGACATTATCTTGGGCATTGAATGCATCAAAAGAGCCATTAATTGCAGCGTTTAGTGCAGGGATCTCTGGTATTTGGTCATAGCTTGACGAGTCACTACCATCATCATTATCTTCATAAGTAAAATGAACAATTATTTCATCCATTCGATAACCGATAGATGCATAGTATTGTGTTTCTTCTGGCAGTAGGCTGTCACCTTGGGTTAACTTAGTGTATTCAGCATCAAAAAGCACATCATTATAATCTATAGAAAAGCCTAAAGCGTAAAATCGTGCATCTTCTTCATCTATGTCTAAACTTTTTGCTTGTTCGACAAGACCATTTTCGTTCAGTGTTGCTAATAAGCCATATAGTGAGCTATCGGTTGATAGCTCTACAGATGACTCTGCCTGTAAATAAGCTACTCGCGCACTAAACCAGTCTCGTGTTACAGACCAGTTAATACCAGTAAAATCATTTAATATAGTTTTAGAGGCAGAGCCGTCGAGGTTTCCATCGAATGATCCATAAATAAGTTGTAATGAAGAGTCCCAATCACCCATTTGAGTGTCATATAGCAAGCTTAATCCCTCATATGTCGAAAAAGCAATGCTATATACTGATTGTGGGGGGCGTACCCATCTATATGCATAGCCTACATCTAAAAAATCAGAGTACTTATAAAATGGAGCTCGCATTTTACCTGCGCTTATTTGTATTTCATCGTTTAATTGATATGTTAAATAAGCCCATTCAAAATCGGCATCAAAATCATTGTCACCACGAGCAACAATCTGTGCAGTGGCTGTTAATTTCTCTTGTAAATCCGCTGATAATTGTAATGCAAAAACACTTTCATTTTTAAATGATATGTCGTCGTCATAACCATAAATAGTTTGCTCACTATCTAGACTTTTTCCGCCTATAATTGATGCAAAGCCATTAATTCTTACTTCGGCATTTACATAGTTTGTTGCAAGCGCGCAACAAACCGCTACTGCTACTGATAGCTTATTCATGTATGTTTCCTACTTGTTGTTTAAATGTTAATTCACTTTAATTGTAGTAGCATAAAAACAATTTATCTAATTAACAGAATGATTTTGTTGTTTAACTTTATCATTTTACGAGATTAAGTCAGAAGTCTATAAATGTATAACGAAATACTTTAATAAGCTTTATGTAGATAAGCCCGAACTTTGGTTGCGCTAATTAACTTGAGAACTGGATAAAAGAGCTGTTTTCAGCGCTAACTGCGCTGAATTTGCTTGCAACAGGCCAGCTATTGATGCGTAAATTCGCCTTGTTTTTATTGAGAATATCGGGCTAAACAAAATAAATTTAAATATCACCATGATTCACTATATTAGTAAATCTCTTGACCAGGTTCAGGTTAAGTAACAGCATAAGTCGCTTTTATAGATGTTTTATGAAAAATTTATACATTTATTTACAATTCTGCCATATAATACCCCTCCAGAGGAAAGATGCATTACGCATCTTTTTTTATGCCTGAAATTTATACTTTTAAGTATAAATGCATAACTAAATCACACGGTATCCTTTGGAGAATATTTTGAAATTACGTAACCTCTCACAGCTAAGTCTAGCAATTTTTGCTGCACTCACTACCTCTGTAAACGCCGAAGAAACTAAAACAACAGCTAAACAAGACGCATTTGAAAAGATAGAAGTCACAGCTCGTAAACGTACAGAGAGCTTGTTTGAATCTCCAACCGCTATCACTTCAATTGGCGCTAACCTAATTGATAAAGCCAATATGAGTAACCTAGAAGATATTGGTAAATATGTTCCAAATTTAAATATTACCCGCTATGGCGTGGGCAATTCTGCGCATGCGTCTGTATTTATCCGCGGTATAGGTTTGCAAGATCACATAATAACTACCGATCCGGGTGTGGGTGTGTATCTTGATGGTGTGTACTTAGGTCGTCAAATGGGTTCTAACTTATCATTACCTAATGTTGAGCGTGTTGAAGTGCTTCGTGGCCCGCAAGGTACTTTATATGGTCGTAATACATTAGGGGGCGCTGTAAATGTAATTACAAAGCAACCTGGTGATGAAGGTATTGTTACTACTACAGCTAAGCTGGGAAGTCGTGGACGTATTGCCGGTGATGTTTATTTTAATAACTCACTAACAGATGATGTAAGTATGTCTGCAAGTGCATCGTACAAAACACGTGATGGTGTGGGCGAAGCTGTTAATTTAGCAAACCCAGAAAAAGAAATTGGTGAAGAAGAAGAATTTAGTGGTCGTGTTGCACTTAAATGGCAAGCAAATACCGACTTAGCATTCACTTTTTCTTTAGATGGTGTTGATAACGAATCTGGCCAATCGCCTTATACAATTGAATTGACAGACCCACTAGACTCAAATGATGTTTTTAATGGCGACTTCCCATTATTGACTCAAGATTTAATTCCATCAGACCCTGATGATTTAGGCACAACTGTTGCGGGTATTGAATCTACCTCTTACTCAGGTTGGGGCACATCGTTTTCAGCCGATTGGGCAATTAACGATACTTATACTGCTAAATTCATTTCAAGCTACCGTACATCTGAGTATGAAGGTGGCCTAGATGATGATGCATCACCTTTAAACTTATCTGAATTCCCTGAAGAGGGCGGTGCAGATCAGTACTCTTTTGAAGTTCAGCTAAACGCCACATTCGATAATATGGACTTTGTATCGGGTCTTTACTTCTTTAATGAAGATGGCTTTACACGTTCAGGTCCGTTTGTTTTTAGCCCATTTAATACACCTAATGGTTTATTAAATGATGGTGTAACGGAATCATTTGGTGGTTACGGCGACTTTGAAATTAACCAAGAAACTAACTCATATGCCGCGTACATCAATGCAAGCTATGATTTAACTGACGATTTAACGCTTGGTGGTGGTCTTCGTTATTCAAAAGATGAAAAAGATGCAAATGCTATATTCCCATCATTTCCTACTCGTAAGTATGTCAGTGCAGATTTTGATGCAGTTACGTGGGATATTAATGCTTCTTATCAGCTTAGCAATAATATGAATGTTTATGGGCAAGTTCAAAAAGGCTATCAAACAGGTGGTTTCCCACCGCGTCCATTTGGCGGGCCAGACCAGTTTGTATCGTTTGATGAAACAAAAGCGATTAACTACGAAATAGGCTTAAAGGGTCAAGTACACGAAAATGTGTCTATGATGCTTGCGGTATTTGTGACTGATTACACCGATTTAGCATTACCGTTCTCTGACCCTACTTCAGGTGGTGGGTTTGTGACTATTGTCGAAAATGCTGGTCAATCTAAAGCGCAAGGTATTGAGCTTGAAACAACAGTGGCTATTACTGATGATTTTACAATTAGAAGTGCGGTAGGCTACTTAGACTCTGAAATTACCGAAGTATCAGAAGGGGTTCAAGGTATTGGTAAAGGTGATTCACCAGCACTGACACCTCGCTGGACTGTAATGATTGCACCATCTTACTTTATGGATTTAAGTAATGGCGGAACGTTAGCACTTAATGCTAATTATTCATTTAGAAGTGATATGCAAGGTCAATCTGTTTTTAACAAAAGTGAAACGATTGATTCTCGAGAATTGGTTGGCTTTAATATTTCGTACACGAATCCATATGGCGATATGGAAGTAACGTTATACGGCGAGAATGTTCTAAATGAAGTTTATGATGTAGGTCGCTTACAACAATCAGGTTTTGTTGGTGTAATGCGCAGTAATGACCGCAGCGAGTTTGGTTTGAAATTCAAAAAAGATTTTGAGCTATAATTAGTCAGTATTAACAAATATTGAAAACAAAAAAGGAAAGCCGAGGCTTTCCTTTTTTATTATTGAAGGTAAAATTAACCTTCGTTATGTTCTTTACGCGCTTGTTCAATTTCGTCAGCAATTTCTTGCGCTTTTTGCTTGGTTTTTTCAGTTAATTCGCCAGCAGCTTCTTTGCTTTTAACCCATGCGTCAACCGCAATCTCTTTGCCGTCGTCGTACATGTCTAAGCCCATTGTTTTACTTTGCTCTAATAGCTCGTTTAAAGACTCGTCATTTTTAAGATCGTTAGTTGTCTCTTTAACGTCGTTCCATGCATCACCAAGCTTTTCTTGCATTTGTGCGCTTTTATCTTTTGCATCTTCTTTTACTTCGTTGGCATCTTCACAACCAGTTAATGTAATTAAAGTGCCTAATAAAGCTAAACCTGCTAATTTATTCATGTGCTATCTCCTTTAGAGACTGATAATTAATTCGAGGCAGACTATACAACAATGAAAATGAACGTCCCCGTAACAAAACGATTAAATTTTAAATTAATGAATGAGCATGATTGGCCTCAACTATTTGAACTCGACCAAGACCCAGCTGTAATGCAGTATTTAACACGAGGTGAACCTACCTCTTTAGAGCAAATAAAAAATGAGGGAGTACCTCGTATGCTCGCATATCGAAATGAGCTAAAAGGCTGGGGGCTGTGGAGTATCACTATAAAGCAAACTAATACATTTATAGGCTGGGTATTAATAAGGCCTATGGATTTTTTTAGTGATGCACCAAATTACGATGATATTGAAATAGGCTGGCGTTTTAAGCAATCAAGTTGGGGGCATGGTTATGCAACCGAGGCGGCTTTAGCATTATGTGATGAACTTATAAAACAAGATGACGTTAAGGCGATAAGTGCAACGGCACTCAAAGATAATACAGCCTCTATAAAAATAATGAAAAAGTTAGGTCTGCAATTTATAAAAAATTACACACATACAGATGAGCAAGGCGACTTACCAGCGGTGCTTTATTCAAAAAACGTTTGAAGATGATTAAATATCAATAGTATAAAGATTGACCTGTCTTTAAATGACGTGCATTAATATAGGCAACAAAAATAATAAATTAAGGATGTTGTATGGGATTGTTTTTTTCACCACGTAAATTAATCGTCAAAAGTGTGCTGGTTTTACAGTTCGCTGCTTTTAGTGTTTTAGCGCAGCCTTTATCGCAAAGCGCGGTCGCAATGCCTGACTCGTTCAGTGCCGATGCTGCTAAAAATATATTAGAGCAAGGCGGTAATGCTGTTGATGCGGCTATAACGGCACAATTTGTACTTGCAGTAACGCTTCCTGAAGCCGGCAATATTGGCGGCGGGGGGTTTATGCTTATTCAAAAAAATGGCAAGGGCGATTTTATAGACTATCGCGAAACAGCGCCAACAGCGGCTCATCGTGATATGTATTTAGATGAGCAAGGTAATGTTATTGCAAACAAATCAATATATGGCATCCACGCAAGCGGTGTACCTGGCAGTGTAGCGGGCATGTGGCTTGCCCATCAAAAACATGGCACTTTAGAGTGGGAAGCACTAGTACAACCAGCGGTAACATTGGCTGAGCAAGGGTTTGTAGTTCCGCCCAAGTTAGCAAAAGGTGTGAGCAATTATATAGCCCATCTAAAAGAGCAAAAAATAAATGTAAACTTCGAAAAATACTTTGCTGATGTAACAGCTAATAAAGTATTTAAGCAACCCGAGTTAGCGGCAACGTTAAAGCGTATTCGTGATAACGGACAAGATGGGTTTTATAAAGGCGAAACTGCAAATATTATTGCTAAATTTATGCACCAACATGGCGGTATAATTAATCAAGATGATTTAAAAGGTTACACCGCTAAATCACGTACACCTATTAAAGCGAGTTGGAATGGTTATGAAGTACTTACTTCGCCACCGCCGAGTTCAGGTGGTATTGCTATTTTGCAGTGGCTTAAAATGTATGAGTTACAAAAACCAGATGCGGGCTTAGCGCATAACTCTACTCAGTATGTACACTTACTTTCTGAAATAGGTAAACGTGTATTTGCAGATAGGGCAGAACATTTAGGCGATCCTGACTTTTTTGATGTACCAGTCAGCGCATTAACTAATATTAACTACCTCAAAGAGCGCAGTGATGGCATTTCGTTAACCGCTATCTCGACTACTGAAAATATTAAACCGGGCCTTAAAGAAAGTGAGCAAACTACGCACTTTTCAATCGTTGATAAAATGGGTAACGCTGTCGCAAATACCACCACAATAAACTTAGGGTTTGGTAGCGGTGTGGTTGTTGAAGGTGCAGGGTTTATTTTAAATGATGAAATGGACGACTTTAGCGCCAAACCAGGCGTTATGAATGTGTTTGGTGCAATAGGCGGTAAAGCTAATGAAATACAGCCACACAAGCGTATGTTGAGTTCTATGACACCTACAATACTACTTAAAGACAACACCGTTAAAATGGTGACAGGCTCGCCTGGTGGCACAACCATTATTAGCTCTGTGTACGAATCTATCTTAAATGCGATAGAGTTTGATATGAGTGCAGAGCAGGTTGTAAATAGTCCTCGTTTTCATCATCAATTGTGGCCTAAAAATATAATTAGAACGCACATAGGTTTAACCGATAGCGTAAAAGCAGAGCTTATAAAAATGGGTTACACCATAGACGAGAATCACTTTGGTGACTTACACGTTATTATTAATAAAGAGGGTCAATTAGATGCCGCTTCTGAAGTATCAGGGCGCGGTAAATCAATTGTTTTTTGAATAAAAAAACACCGCGCTAAAAAGCGCGGTGTTTAAAATAATAAAAACTTATTGAGTATCAATTAAATCTTCAACACCCACTATTAGCCATGGAGCATCGTCTGAAATTAGACGCTCTAAGTGCCAAATTTCTAAAATAGGCTCTTCTTTTTTATCGCCTAAATCACGGTACTTACCTTTAAAGCGAACACTAACCTGCCACGATTGCGCATTTGTATCTGCACGTACAAGTTCGGCATCAATAAACATTACTTCTGTTTCTACGCTTTGTATAGCTTCACGCTCAGCTTTAAATTCGGCAACAAGTGCAGGGGTCAAGTATTCAGCCATTGTGGTGTAATCGGCACTATTCCATGCAGTTTGTAGCGTATGGTAATGACTACGGGCACCTTGCAAAAAGCCATTAACGTCAAAGTTAGGTGGTAAATTAAAAGGTACACTTTCACCTTGTGAGGCGCTGCTTGCAAAGCCTGTACTTGTTGGTTGCTCGATAGGTGCTTGTTTAAAAGCATTTTGCTGAGCACTTGTACTTGCACTGGCAAGTTGTGGGGCGCGATTAGCACGTAAAAAGCCCGTTACTAGCTTAAATAAAATAAAGAGCCCGCCAGCTAATAAAATCATTTCTAATAGCTGAAAACCTTCAAAATTGTCGCCTAGCATTGCTGCAATTAAGCCACCCGCTAAAAGGCCACCTAAAACGCCTGCCATAATGCCTTTTTTATTTGATTTAGCTTTGGGGGCAGCCGTTGGGGTTGTTGTATCAGCTTTTTGTTTTTGCGCTGTTTGTTGTGTTGCAGGCGTTTTTCCGCGTTTACTGCTGCCAAATTTTTTACGTGCGTGTGCATCAAAACTGGCAGTACATAACAATGCCAATAGTGAAAAAATAACGATGATATTCTTCATGAAATTCCTTAATTTTAATCGAGCCGCGATTATAATTTACTTTCATGAGGAATTTAATTAATTAGTTTAAAAATCAGAGTTTTTAGGTATAAAAGGGAGGATTTATTAGAGGGTATTTAATAAAAAAACCGCTCAGTAGAAACTAAGCGGTAAATTTGTTTTTTAAAGCCAACGAATGGCGCCTGTAACGCGTTCGTTATAAGTATTTAAAGGTGCTCCAACACTTGCCACTAAAATAGTATCAGCTTGTGAACCTCGGTTGATATGGCCTTCAAAGCGCTCATCTTTAAAATCATCATCACCAAATCCAAATGATTGATTTTCAGAAGGTACTATAAATACGGTCATAGGGCCAAAGTCAGATTCAAATATTAAATGCAGGCCTTTTTCGCCTTTAAAATCACAAAACATAGCGTAAGTGACTGCACCAGGAAGTTCATCAATATGACCGCCTAAAACAGCTAACTTATCGTTTACACTTTGCAAGCTAATAGGATCTTTTTTATCAAGCGCATTAATTTCGTAGTACACATGAGCTAGTGCATGTTCACCCGCTTCGTGTGCAATATTTTGCTCTGTACTAAAAAAGAAGGCACTAATAGCCACTACAAAAGACGCTGCTAACGCAAGATGCACGCGATCAAACTTAAAACGCGATCGGGCATCAACCACGTTTTTGCCTGTTGCTTGTTCTTCTTGTAGTGCTTTTTCTTTTAACGATGTATTTAAAAGAATGCGATCTGCAAGGTTTTCAGGCACAGGTATGTCTAAAGAATCTTGAATAAATTTATCAAAATCTTTCATATCGTTAATAAAACTTTGTCGCTCAGGATTACTGTCAGCAAACTCCATAAGCTCCTTGTCAATGTCGTTTGGCTGCGCAATAGTGCGGCGACGAAACTCAAGTTCATCCATTATTTTGATGCCCCTTTAAGTTGTTCATCATCACGGCTTAAAGCCTCTTTAAGTTGATTTCGGGCACGGTATAAACGGGTCATTACCGTGTTTTTATTTAAATTAAGTATGTCTGCAATCTCTTCACCAGAGCAGCCCATTACAACTTGCAGTAATAACGGCTCTCGGTATTCATCAGATAGCAGTGCAATCTGGCGTTGAATAACCGTTTGTTCCATTTCATCATCTAATGAGTGGCTGGTTTCATCAACAAGTGTATCGTTTTCTACGTCGCTGTAATCAAACTGTTTACGTTCAAATCGGCGTGCGTTTTCTCTTCGTAATATAGTAAGCAACCAGGGTTTAGCTGCTTTTTGATCAAGTAAAGAGTCGAGTGAACGCCAAGCGCGTAAAAACGTTTCTTGTACTAGATCATCTGCTATGTGCGGATCACGACATAGCCAATAAGCAAAGCGATAAAGCTCTTTATTGTAAACGTGGACCAAGGCTTCATAACGCTTTTGTTTCTCTGCCATATCGATTAAGACCTGATTGTTTGATTTTTTCTTTCCAAGCATAAGCACTTTTTTAATTAAAAATTATTATTTATTGCAAAAAAAGACCTGAGTATCGTAGTTATTAATCATAAAGGTCTTTTAATACAGCTTGTTGCGACTTTAATGCCTGAGTTTGATGGTTCTCAAGAATTTTAATAATAGCATTAAGATCACAGTTTGTAGTTCTATTACTGTAAAGCTGTGCCTGCAATTGCATAATATAGTTATTTAACTCACTATTGCTTACAATGCAGCATAGTTCATCAATTGCGCCCACATTTTTATTCGTAACCAGGACCGCATAATTATTAAGCTCATT
Organism: Pseudoalteromonas sp. 20-92; assembly: GCF_030847595.1. Classification (NCBI taxonomy): domain Bacteria; kingdom Pseudomonadati; phylum Pseudomonadota; class Gammaproteobacteria; order Alteromonadales; family Pseudoalteromonadaceae; genus Pseudoalteromonas; species Pseudoalteromonas sp. 20-92. The sequence continues at coordinate 100,795 of NZ_JANJGQ010000003.1, read as the reverse complement.
ATAAAACACTTTATTATCGTTTGATTTTGCTACCGCAACCAGCTTTTTCAAGCTTGGTTGGTTAATTATATCCGCAGTTGATTGTACTTTCTTAGTGGTATTGCTAGTAGAACGGTTAAACCAATAAAAAATTACAGTCACAATCCATAAAACATAACCTAATATCGCAACAGCAATAAGCCACAATGGTATATTTTTTTGTACTTGCATTGATTCTAACTGTGTAGCATCTACATTATTATTTGGCGAAGATGTTAGCGTATCGATAGTTTGTTGATTACTGTTAGTTGTTGGGCTAATAGCTGTACTACTAGGTGTAACAGTTATAGTACGCTTGGGTAATGTAGCTACGCTAATACGGTTCATTTTAGTATTAAACCAAGGCAGCTGTATTTCAGGTAAAGTGTAAGTACCTGGTTTTTGCGGCAGTAATGCATACGATGCAGTTTGCTGCGATACAACACGCCCGTCACGTACTGCATTGTTATTTTCTTTTTTATCAGGGTAGCTGCGTATGCCATCAATGGTAGGCATAGAGATTTCAGGTAATTGCTCTTTTGTAACACCAAGCGCGGTAAGTGTAATAGTACGTGTTATAGGCGTCCCGACTTCTACGGTGTTGTCGTTAGGTTGCCATTCTTCGTCTAGATTAACCAACTCGCTTGGTAACCACGTTCCCTTATAATCACTCGGAATTGGCTTGATTTCTATTTGTTGGTCGTCGCCAAGAGCGGATACTTCTAATTGACGGTAATTTTGTTGTACTCGCCCTTGAAAAGCAGGGCCTGCAATCGTGTAGGCACCACTTTTTTGTGGCTGAATTAAATACTCACGAGTAATAACAAGGTAGCGCTTGCCATCAACCAACTCATAACTCTCGGTTTGTTTACCTAATTGAGTAAGCTGAGCGTCTTCCATACTTGGTGTGCTTAAGCTGCCATCAAGCAGTTCTTTGGCAAGGTAGAGCTTAACAGTGTAAACACCGGCTTCTTGCACAAATAATGAATTACTCGAGAGCGACGTTTTTAAAAATATTTCGTTATTTTTATCTGCATCAACTGAGCGTTTTGCCACTTTTAATTTAATAGGCTCTGAGGTTAGCCCTGCAACGCTAAATGCCGGAATCGTGTAATCACCCTCCGTGCGAGTCATTAATTTGACCGACCACGTAGTTTGTTTATTAATGCTGCCATTAATAATGTTGGTACGAGAGCTCAAGCTCGTCGGGCCTACAACAAAGTCTTTTAACAGCGATGAGGTGTCTGGTTGCTCGCCTTTAACTGTATCGTCTACCGATATATTAAGCATAAAAAATTCACCCGCTAATACAGGGTTTTTATCTACGCTGGCTTCTAATTTGGTGGCAGCCCACGAAGGCATCGCACTTAATAGCAATAAACAGCAAAATAATCGCATTACCATGATTTTTCGACTCCTGTAGGGCGACGTTTATATTGTCTTTTTTGGGCTTCTAATTGCATTTTATTCCGTAATAAAATAGCCGGATCATCCGGGACTTTTCTAAGTAGTTGATTAAGCTGTTGTGCTTTTTCTTTTTCTTCATTAGTGAGCTCACTTGCTTGGGCTTGCATCGCTTGTTGCTGAGCACTTTGTTTTTGCTCATCAGTAGCAGGTTGCTCACTCATAGCTTGTGGCTTACTTTGTTGCTGCTCATCCTCTTTAGGCTGGTCAGCGTCTTTATTTTGCCCTTGTTCGCTTTGTGGCTGGGCTTGCATATCAGGTTCATTTTGCTTATCTGATTGCTCGCCAGGCTCACCTTGTTGATCTTTTGATTGTTCAGACTCTTTATCTGATTCTTTATCGCTCGGGCTTTGATTTTCGTTTTCGCCTTTTTCAGAATCGCTTTTATCACCATTTTGTTGCTGATCCTGTTTTGACTCATCAGAATTTTGCCCTTGGTTTTGCTCATCTTTTTTCTGACTATCATCTTGGTCTTGAGAGTCGTCGCCGTCGCTTTGCTGATCTTGCTGGTTTTGTTGCTCTTGTTGATTGAGTAATTGCTCAACTAAAGCTTGGTTGTCAGTTGCTTGTGTAAAGTCGTCTTGTAAGGTTTGGGCTTGTTTGTAGGCTTCAATGGCGTCCTCAAGCTTGCCAGCTTTGGCAAGGGCATTACCGTAGTTGTATAAACCGGTAGCCGACTTATCATTACTAAACTCATTAAGTGCAGCATCAAAATTACCTTGCTGGTAAAGCGCCGCGCCTTTTAACTCACTCGATTGCGCCTGTGTTGCTGCATCGTATTCTTTATTTTTGTAAGCCTGCAATGCACGTTGATCTGCATTTTGCAAAAGAGTAGGAAGCTCTACGGCATACGCATTTTGCTGCGGTAAAAAGCTAAAGGCTAAAAAAGCCCCCAGCAAGGCAGCGCGTCTAAATAAATACAAGCCAAATGGCAGTAATAACAAGAGTCCGTATATACCGGCATCTATTCGCCAAAGTGCGTGGCTTTGTTTTTCGTCTTTCAATAATTCACTCTGTGCATTTGGGGCAAACGTATTTATGTCGTTATTACTAGGCTGGTAACTAGCAAATTTACCACCACTGCTCGATGCTAAATTTTTAAGCTGACTGGCATTGAGAGTAGGTACTACAATTTGGCCGTATCTGTCTTTCAAAAAACCACCTTCAGGTAACTTAATTGGTGCGCCTTGAGCGGTACCTACACCGTATATATTTAATCTATATTGGGTGTTACTGGTAAAACTACTAACGTCGCTTTGTTCTTGTTGGTCAATACCGTCGGTCACTAAAATAATGTCGCCATCAATATAACCCGCTTGCGTTAATAGCTCTTTGGCCATATCAAGACCCGCTAAAACGTTTGAGCCTTTGTCTGGCATTATTTCAGGGCTCAAGCTTGGAATTAAATTACTAAGTGTTGTGGCGTCGTTTGTTAGTGGCGATATTATATAGGCCGTGCCTGCGTAAGCTACAAGCGCGGTATCACCTTCTTTAAATAGCTCAATCATATCAAGCGCTTTAAAGCGTGATTGCATTAAACGATTTGGCAAAATATCGGTGCTGTACATTGAGTACGACATATCCATAACAATTACACGGGCACTTTTACTTTGAAATACAGGAACTTGTTTTTTCTCAAAACTAGGCCCAGCACTAAATAAAATGCCAAGGCTGCAAAACAAAGCAACTAACCAAAGTGGCTGGCTGGCTTTAGTATTTGCTTCGCTCATTATAAATTGTGCTAAATGAGGTGCAATTAGCTGCTCACTAGTCGTTTTTTTATGCTTAATTAAGGCAACAAAAAATAATGCCACAGCAGGTATTAGTAACCATAAAAGAGCGGGGCGAATAAATTCAAAATCCATTAGTTTGGCTCCTTTAATGCACGCAGTGTACTAAGCATTACTTTTAAGCTAATAAGTAAAATAGCGATAAGTAACGGGTAGTAAAATAATGAGCTTTGTGGGCGAAATGTTTGTTCATCAGCGCTAATAGGTTCAAGTTTATCAAGCTCTGCGTAAATTTGTTGAAGGCCTGCTACATCTTTGGCTCTAAAGTATAATCCGCCAGTTTGCTCGGCAATCTTTTTAAGTAAGCTTTCATCTAAATTACTGCCACTAGAGCCACCCATATTAAAGAGACTAAAGCCGCGCGGATTATCTGAGCCAACACCAATGGTGTAGACTTTAATACCTTCTTCGCGAGCTAGCAGTAGGGCATCTTCAGGGTTTAAATTACCAGCGGTATTTTGTCCGTCGGTTAATAGCACCACAATACGGTTACTTTCATCTTTATTGGCAAAGCGTTTTACCGAAAGACCCAATGCATCACCAATGGCTGTTGCGCGCCCCACTAAACCAATTTGCGCTTCGCTGAGCATTTTACTTACTGTTTTAACGTCGCGGGTGAGCGGGGTTTGTAAAAACGCGGTGTCGCCAAATAATATCAGCCCAAGCCTGTCGCCTTGACGCTGTTCTATAAAATCACTGAGTACAGCTTTTACCATGGTAAGGCGGTCAACATATTGGCCATTATAAGCCATGTCTTGTTCGGTCATCGAGCCTGATAAGTCAACTGCTAACATTATATCGCGTCCTTCATTTGGTAATGAGATTGGCTCATCTAACCATGTTGGATTGGCAGCGGCAGTAACAAGTAATAACCAAATTACCCACTCGAGGGGATTTAAACGTCGTGACTGCGGCTCGATGCTTTGGCTGGTTAAATTGTGCTTTGCAAAACTGGGTATACGTAAACGCGTACTGGCATTACTTGCAGCGGGTTTTAATAGTAAAAGTAATAAAGGCAAGGGTAGTAATAAAAATAACCATGGCCAGCTAAATTCAAACATTTACTGACTCCTTTATTTTAAATTGCTTAATACCTTGGCGAAATTTCTCGCACAGTGTTGTATCTTTTTGGCTGGGGTTATACAAGCTTAGTATTTCTTGTTCTGTAAAGCTTAAACCGGTGAGTGTATTAAGTGTTGTGCACCATTTAGAGGTAGATTGTGCAGCAAGTCGCTTGTCGTAATATTCAATCACTAAACGTTTTAAAATAATATGCAGTTGCTGAGGGTTTTGCTCACTTTGGCTCAATTGTATTGCGTAGCGTTTAGGCTTTTTAAATTTATGTTTTTTATAAAATATATAAATAGCTGCGCACAGTGCTAAAAACAGCAGTGCAATAATAACCCACCAAGCAGGGGCGAGTGGCCACCAATTAACTTGGCTTGGCGCTATTATATCGTGCAGGCCATCGAGTGGATTGGTTTGCATGGTTATTTTCTCACTAATTGCAGCTCAAGCGGTGTTGCTGCATTGAATGATATTAAATTAAGACCCGATTTAGTTAGGCGATTAAAGCGCGTACTAAATGCTTGCTCAGCATTTTTAGCAAAGCGTTCTCTAAAGCTGTTATCCATTAATGGTAGGGCAAAGTCCTGACCATTTGCATTAACAGTAACGGCTTGCTTAAACGCAGGTAACTGATGCTCAAATGGATCGCTTATGTGGCAACCAATCAGCTCGCAGTGGCGGCTTAATATTTCGAGTTGCTTAAAGCTGGCATCATCCAGAGCATTAAAATCAGACACTAAATACACTAAGCTACCTGGTTTTGCTAAATGATTAAGGCGCTTTAGGTTATCGCTAAAGTTGTTAGGGGCTGTTTTATCAATATTGTTAAGCGCTTGCTGGTGGTTATCGCATAAATTATGGCAAAGCTTAAGCACTGCTTTTTCACGGGCACTGGGTTTTAGCTCTAAATGCGAGTGCTGATTAAACACAATACCGCCAATTCTATCGCCGCGCTGACACGCTGACCATGCAACAAGAGCGCTTATATGCGCAGCTTGCACCGACTTTAATAGTAACTTTGAACCAAACAGCATTGAGTTTGAAAAATCAGTAAATACAAACACAGGGCGCTCTTTTTCTTCTTGAAAGAGCTTTGTGTGAGTCTCGCCGGTACGCGCAGTAACTCGCCAATCAATAGAGCGAATATCGTCACCTTGCTGATAATGTCGCACTTCGGCAAATTCCATTCCTCGGCCTTTGTGCGGTGCAAGGTATTGCCCTGTTAAGGTATTTTTTATTTTTACCTTAGGGGCAAGTTCAAGCAATTGCGCTTTGGCTTTGTAATACATCAGCTCTTTGAGTGCTAAATTAACACCGTGGCTATGGCTCTGTTTGAGCCATGCTTGGGATTCTAATTGTTTTTGCATAACTTATGGTACGGCTACAAGTTCAACTATACGGCTTATTACTTGATCTTTAGTAATGCCATCGGCTTGGGCTTCGTAACTTAAAATAATGCGATGACGCAGTACATTATGCACAACAGCTTGAATATCATCAGGTGCTACAAAATCACGGCCTTGAAGCCATGCATGAGCACGAGCACATTTATCAAGTGCTATTGTTGCACGCGGGCTTGCACCAAACTCAATCCAGCTACCAAGTTGTGCGTCTAATTTAGCGCCTTCACGGGTGGCTATAATAAGTTGTACTAAATATTGCTCAAGTGGCTCTGCTAAATAAAGGCCTAGTATTTCTTTACGCGCTGCAAATAAGTCGCTTTGACTAATTTTTTGCATTACTGGTTGTTGCTCGTTAAGCGCTTCGCCACGTGTTAAACGCAGTATATCAAGCTCATGCTCTGCGCCAGGGTAGTCAATACTTAGGTGCAGTAAAAAGCGATCCAGCTGGGCTTCTGGTAACGGGTAAGTTCCTTCTTGCTCTAGCGGGTTTTGCGTTGCCATAACTAAAAACAGTTCGCTAAGCGGATAGGTATTTTTACCCACGGTAACTTGTCGCTCTGCCATGGCTTCTAATAGTGCTGATTGTACTTTTGCTGGTGCACGGTTAATTTCGTCAGCTAAAATTAGGTTGTGAAAAAGAGGGCCTTTTTCAAATACAAACTCGCTAGTTTGTTGGCGGTAAATGTCGGTACCTGTAACATCAGCCGGTAATAAATCTGGCGTAAACTGTACGCGCTGAAATGAGCCTTCAATGCCTTTAGCAAGTGCATTAACTGCACGTGTTTTTGCAAGCCCAGGAGGGCCTTCTACTAATAAGTGACCATCAGCTAAAATAGCAATAAGTAGCGCTTGTGTAAGCTCTGGCTGGCCAATGATTTGTGTATCTAAGTACGTTTTTAATTGTGAAAATGCGTTAGCTGCCATAATAAGTGGACTGTCCTCGTCAGCTGGGTTTGTACCTAATAGTGCTAGGTGATAAATACTGACCTATTTATAAGGTTTATAATTGAGTAACTCAAGGGTTAGACTGTATTTTTTAAAATAGTTCGTTATTTCTTAACGATTTTTAGCGTACCACAAAACTTTGTAAATGCGTCTAAAAAAGCCTATTGTGATAATCGTAATTAAACACTGTTTATATAAATTTGTGTTTATCTATTGGCTTTAGGGCACGGGTTGTTTAGAATCGAGGAAAACAAACAGGTCAGACCTGTCAGCGGGAGAGCATAAATGTCTGAGCAAAACATACTAAAAACACCAAAGGGCGACCGTATTGCCATCGTTAGCGGCTTACGTACACCTTTTGCAAAACAAGCAACAGCGTTTCACCATGTACCAGCACTTGATATGGGTAAATTGGTGGTTAACGAAATGCTTGAACGATTAAATTTCAATAAGTCAGAAATTGATCAACTTGTATTTGGTCAAGTAGTACAAATGCCAGAAGCGCCAAATATTGCACGTGAAATTGTATTGGGTACAGGTATGCCGGTATCGGTTGATGCATATTCTGTATCGCGCGCATGTGCTACCAGCTTTCAGGCTATTGCTAATGTAGCTGAGTCTATTATGGCGGGATCTGTAAGTGTAGGTATTGCAGGCGGCGCAGACTCGTCATCAGTACTGCCAATTGGTGTTAGTAAAAAGCTAGCAGGCAGCTTAGTTGATTTAAATAAAGCACGTACGCTTGGTCAACGCTTAAAAATATTTTCAAAACTGCGTTTAAAAGACTTATTACCAGTGCCTCCTGCAGTTGCAGAGTACTCAACAGGCCTTTCAATGGGGCAAACTGCTGAGCAAATGGCTAAAACACATAATATTAGCCGTGAAGATCAAGATGCATTAGCGCATCGTTCTCACTCACTTGCAACGCAAGCATGGGCTGATGGAAAGTTAAAAGACGAAGTAATGACGGCGCATTTACCGCCATATAAAAGCTTTATTGAAGAAGATAACAACATTCGTAAAAACTCAACGGTTGAAGGCTACGCAAAGCTTAAGCCTGTTTTTGACCGTCAGCACGGTACTGTTACCGCCGCAAATGCAACACCATTAACTGATGGTGCAGCGGCTGTACTTATGATGAGCGAAAGCAAAGCAAAAGCACTTGGCTACGAAATACTAGGTTACGTACGTAGCTTTGCATTTTCGGCAATTGGTGTAGAAAAAGACATGTTAATGGGCCCAGCTCATTCAACGCCTATTGCACTAGATAGAGCGGGTATTACGCTTGCTGATTTAGATTTAATTGAAATGCACGAAGCGTTTGCATCGCAAACACTTGCCAATATGAAAATGTTTGCCTCAGACAAATTTGCACAAGAGCATTTGGGTCGCAGCAAAGCAATTGGCGAAATTAACATGGATAAGTTTAACGTTAACGGCGGCTCTTTAGCATATGGTCACCCATTTGCAGCAACAGGTGCACGCTTAATTACGCAAAGCTTACACGAGCTTAAACGTCGTGGTGGCGGTTTAGCATTAACAACAGCGTGTGCTGCTGGTGGTTTAGGTGCAGCCTTTGTATTGGAGAGCGCGTAATGACAGATTCAGTATTTAATTTAGCGGTAGATGAAAATAAAATCGCCGTTGTAACTATTGATGTGCCAGGGGAGAAAATGAATACCCTGCGCAGTAGTTTTGCCGATGACTTAAAAGCATTATTAGAAGACGCTAAGTCGCAAAATGTAAAAGGCATGGTATTTATAAGCGGAAAAAGCGATAACTTTATCGCGGGCGCCGATGTAAAAATGCTCGATAGCGTTCAAAAGCGTGAAGATGCGCTAGCGATTAGCGAACTATGCCATCAAGCTTTTTTTGATATGACAAAACTGCCATACACTACAGTAAGTGCGATTCATGGCGCTGCATTAGGTGGTGGTTTAGAATTTGCTTTAGCGTGTGATTACCGTGTTGGTACCGACAGCGATTTAACAAAAATTGGCTTACCAGAAGTGCAACTTGGTTTACTACCAGGTGGCGGCGGCACGCAGCGTTTAACTAAAATTGTTGGTATTCAAAAAGCACTAGAGTGGATGCTAACAGGTAAACAAATTCGCCCTAAGCAAGCTAAAAAAGCAGGCGTGCTTGATGATTGCGTACCGCACAGTGTGCTGTTAAAAGTTGCAAAAGAATTTGCGACTAAGAAAAAGCCACAAGCAAAAGAGCCAAAGCTCGACAATATTAGTAAATTATTAGAGTCAAACCCGTTTGGTCGTAACTTTATCTTTAAAAAAGCCAAAGAAAACGTACTTAAAAAAACGGGCGGGCACTACCCAGCACCACTCGCTATTATTAAAGCAGTGCGTGCTAGTGTAGAGCTTGATGAGCTAAAAGCGTATAAAACAGAAGCTGAAAGTTTTGCAACACTTGTAATGAGTGACGAATCTAAAGCGCTTCGCGGTATTTTCTTTGCAACCACTGAAATGAAAAAAGAGTGGCGCAATGATGACGCACCCGCAATCAGTAAAACGGCTGTTTTAGGTGGTGGACTAATGGGCGCAGGTATTGCGCACGTAAGTGCAGTTAAAGCTAAAGTACCGGTACGTATTAAAGATGTAGCAGAGCAGGGCATTAGTAATGCAATGAGCTACACCTACAAAATTTTAGATAAGCGCCTTAAGCGTCGTATTATGTCTAAAGCTGATGTGCAGTTAACAATGAACCGCATTACAGGTACAACTGACTACAGTGGCTTTAAACACATTGATTTAGTGATAGAGGCGGTGTTTGAAGATCTTGCACTTAAGCAAGGTATGGTTGCTGACGTAGAGCAGCAATGCCAAGCAAATACCATTTTTGCTAGTAACACGTCATCATTACCAATATCGCAAATTGCAGCGCAGGCAGCACGTCCTGAAAATGTAATTGGCTTACATTATTTTTCACCAGTGGAAAAAATGCCATTAGTGGAAATTATTCCACACGAAGGTACGTCTCAAGAGACCATTGCTCGCGTTGTTAACTTTGCACGTAAGCAAGGTAAAACGCCAATTGTTGTAAAAGACATGGCTGGTTTTTACGTAAACCGTATTTTAGCGCCTTATTTAAACGAAGCAGCTAACTTAATGCTTGCGGGTGAGCCAATTGAAAAGATTGATGCAGCCCTAGTCGAGTTTGGCTTTCCGGTAGGACCGCTGGCTCTACTTGATGAAGTAGGTATTGATATTGGCTCTAAAATTGCCCCAATTCTTGAAAAAGAATTAGGTGAGCGTTTTAAAGGCCCTGATGCATTTGTGCGTATGATTGATTCAAAACGCCTTGGCCGTAAATCAGGTCGTGGTTTTTATGAGTACGACAAAAAAGGCAAAAAGGTTGATGAGTCAGTTTACGAACTACTGGGTGTTACCCCAGCTCCACGTTTAAACAAAAGCGAAATTGCTAAGCGTTGTGTATCGAAAATGCTTAACGAAGCAGTACGCTGTTTAGATGATGGCATTATTGCCAGCCCACGTGATGGCGACATTGGTGCAATATTTGGTATTGGTTTCCCACCATTTTTAGGTGGCCCGTTTAGCTATATGGATAAATTAGGCGCAAGTAAAATAAGCTCTGATATGTCTACATTGGCTAACAGCGATGCTAATTTTGCTCCATGTGAGTCACTGGTAACAATGGCAAGCTCTGGTGCTACTTTTTACACTGTTTTACAAGCCGATATAGCTGGTGAGCAAGCAACTGTGGATGCAGCGATTGCGGTTAAAGCGGACGTTGAAGTTACGCAAGAAGATGCTACAGAAGCCTCGCCTGAGGTTGTTGAAGTAAACGAAGATAAAATAGTAAAGTAATCCTTCAAAGTTACTTTTGATTAAATGCAGCTCGTTTAGATGAGCTGCATTTTTTAGGGAGTTACTTCAACACATTTTTATCTTTAGAAATTAAATGTACAGCGGTGTCGTTATTAAGCTCACAGGTTAAAAATATAATACTGTGATAAATCCTCTCTAAATTGACCGGTAATCCAAAAGCTTAATATGATCCTTTAAAGGTGATTTTTTCAAAAATGGACTGACTAGATCCTGTTTATTTTCGAGGTTAAACATACACTGTCCTTGCGTTCGCCCTAGGGGAAATTTACTCTTTGTTGCCTAAATGGGTGTAGGTAAGGGGCGGAAGCTTTGCTCGATTTTTACTTAGCCCACTAAGTTACAACCTCATGCCGCAATTAAATTGCCCCTAGAACGAGCAAATTTTAATCCTGAAAGGTCAACAAGCCCTCGCTTTTTAGTTTGTGTAAAGGCTAGGTTGTTCGCTACAATAGCGCCTCTTAATTGCTAAACGGACTCTGTAATGAAAATTCTTGCCGATCAAAATATGCCTTTAGTTGAGCAGTACTTTGCTGACTTTGGTGAGGTTGAGCGTTTTGATGGTCGTAAATTAACCCCTGAACAATTAATTGATGTAGATGTACTCCTTACTCGTTCAGTGACCAATGTTAATTATGAGCTGTTGTCACAAGCTAATAAGCTTAGCTTTGTGGGTACAGCCACAATTGGCATTGACCATATTGATACGCAATTACTGCATGATAGAGATATCGCTTTTACTAGCGCGCCTGGTTGTAATGCCGTTGCGGTAGCTGAATATGTAATTAGTAGCTTATTTGCATTAAGCCAAGAAAATGCGCGCCCATTGTGTGGTCAAACAATAGGTATCGTCGGGATGGGCAACATTGGTACGTGTTTAGCTGAAAAATTAAAAGCACTAGATGTTGATGTACTGTTATGCGATCCAATTAAGCACGAACAAGGCTTACTACAAGATCACATAGCGCTTGATGAGTTATTAGCAAGATCAGATGTTGTTACTTTTCACGTTCCCCTTGTTAAAAGTGGCGAGCATAAAACGCTGCACATGATGGGTAAAGAGCGATTAAAAGCACTTAAGCCAGGGCTTACGCTGATTAATGCAAGCCGAGGCGATGTAATTGATAACCAAGCGTTGCTTGAGGTAATGGAAGCGGGAGCCGATCTGGATTTAGTGCTTGATGTATGGGAAAAAGAGCCCAATATTTTAACTGAATTACTAGAACATGTTCGCTACGCCAGTGTGCATATTGCGGGTCATACGCTTGAAGGCAAAGCTCGTGGTACACAAATGCTGTATCAAAAACTGTGTGAACTGAAAAGTGTCGATGCGAGTAAATCGTTGAATGATTTTTTACCTACTCCAGCTATTACACAATCGGTTATTACGCCAAACTTCAATGAGCAGGATGTTGCCCGTTTAGTGCATTTAATTTACGACGTTCGCCGTGATGATGGTATTTTACTTCGCCACTTAGAAAGTGATGGTTTTGATAGTTTACGAAAAAGCTATCCGGTAAGACGAGAATTTAGCACCTTGTCGATACAAGGTGATAGCTTACAACTAGCTGCACTTAGTCAACTTGGTTTTACCATAGCTAAATAGTTATTTAACTAACGATGTTGTTTTAATGTCGTTTATAGAGGAAGAAATATGTCGCAAAAATATAACGTTGCCGTACTTGGCGCTACTGGTTTAGTAGGCCGTCAAATCATTGAAACGCTAGCAGACCGTAAGTTTCCTGTTGATCAGCTTTTTTTACTTGCTAGCAGCCGCAGCGCGGGTGAAGATATAAAGTTTCGTGGTGAGACCATTGAAGTATTAGACGTTGAAGGCTTTGACTTTAGCCAAGCGCACATAGGTTTGTTTTCTGCTGGTGGCAGTGTATCTGAAAAATATGCACCTATTGCAGCAGACGCCGGCTGTATTGTAATTGATAACACATCACACTTTAGAAATGATTTTGAAATCCCATTAGTAGTGCCAGAAGTTAATGCGTCAAGCCTAGCTGATTTTAGAAATCGTAATATTATCGCTAACCCTAACTGTTCAACTATTCAGATGATGCTAGCACTTAAACCAATTTATGATGCTTACGGAATAGACCGTATCAATGTATCTACTTACCAAGCTGTATCGGGCGCAGGTAAAGAAGCGGTTGATGAACTTGCAAAACAAACTGCTAATTTAATGAATGCTCGTCCTATGGATAATAAAGTTTTTCCAAAGCAAATAGCATTTAACGTTATTCCTCAAATTGATAGCTTTGAAGAGAACGGCTACACACGCGAAGAAATGAAAATGGTAAATGAAACCCATAAAATTTTGGGTGATACGACTATTGCTGTAAATCCTACATGCGTACGTGTGCCTGTATTTTTTGGACATTCTGAATCAATTAATATTGAAACGCGTATGCCTTATGACTTTGAGCATGTTAAGCAACTTTTAAAAGATGCCCCTGGTGTTGAGTTGATTGACGATGAAGGTGATTATCCAACGGCAGTATCTGATGCAAGTGGAAATGACGCTGTTTATATTGGTCGTTTACGAGCTGATATCTCGCACCCTCATGGTTTAAATATGTGGGTTGTAAGTGACAACACGCGTAAAGGCGCTGCAACTAACAGTATACAAATTGCAGAAGAACTTATTGCTAATTACATGTAATATTTTATAGCTAACGATTAGTTTAGAAGCGGTAAGCACCAATTGTTTGCCGCTTTTTATTCGGGTTACCGCCATTTTTTTGCCACTTATCTCACGAAGTATATAAACCTACTGATAATCCTCGATAAATTTATATTATTAATAATGTTTTTAGGTATTTATTTTCAATGTGTTGCAATGGATATTACTCCTGAACTGGTTTATAGTTTGTAATTGGAATAGAGCTTGCAACAAAAATAGATTGTAATAACAAATGTGAATCAGTCATTTGACTGATAAAAGCAAGATTAATCAATGTTTATGCACTTAACTTTCTCGGTGCTGCGTTAACATTTAAACATTAAAGGATCAGCATGCGCGGTTTAGCTACACTTATTATATTAGCGTCTGCATTGATAGTAACATCAGTTTACTCTCAAGACAGTACCCAGTTAAAGGGGCCAAAGGGCGCTGACTATGGTGCGCAAGGGCGATCTATTGGGCCAATAAAACCGACGGATACGCTTTGGCGTATAGCGGCTAAGGTACGCCCGGACAACTCGGTTAGCATTTATCAAGTTATGCAGGCTTTGTATAACAAAAATCCTAATTCATTTTTAGAGCAAAACCTTAACCACATGCAAAGTGGTGCCTATTTAAAAATTCCTACTCTAGCTGAAATTAGAAATGTTAATACACAACTCGCTAAACAACGTTCTGAACAAGATGATGCGTTATGGGAAAAGAAAAAAAACGGTACGCTTACGCAAAGTGAAATTAATTCAGCTCAAACTCAAGTTACTCAAGCTCGTAAAGTTGATGTAGATGACGCAAAAAAAGAATTACAAAAAGAAATTAAAGAAATTAAAACAGATCAAACTAGTAAGTTAGTTGAGCTTCAACAACAATTTAAAAGTTCAGTTGATAACGTAGAAGAAATTTTAGTTGAAAATAATAATTTAAAAAAACAGCTTACGGGCATCTCCAAAGAGCTTGAAAATGTGCGTATGCAGCTCGGTCAAGACAGTGAAATACAGCAACAGTTAAAAGAACTAATAATTAAACAAAATGAAATGATAGAACAGCAAAAGGCTGAGAAAATAGAGCCAGAAGCTGAATTTGATCTGGGATCTTTTTTATCTAATCCTTTTGTTCTTGGATTATTGATGGTTATTCCTGGGTTATTGATTGTTTTTGCTGTTGTGATGTTCTTACGCAAGCGGGCTAGTAAAGATGATGTCCAAAGCGACGATGATTTTTTACCACAAACACCTACCTACGCAAACGATGACGATTTAGATACTCAAAATATTGAAGACCCTATCGTCCCGGAACCACTTGATGACTTAAGTATTCAGCTAGATGATAGTTTAGAAAATGATATCTTACCGGACGATGATACCCCATTACCGGATGATGATATTGCTTTTGATGACAGCCTAGAGGACTTTACTGAGTCTGATAGCCTACTTGATCAGGATGAATTAGAAAGTTTATTAAGCGATGATATTGTTTTTGACGATGAAAATATTGAAGACGATGAACTTGATATTTTCATGCAACAAGATTTCGATAAATCACCTGATGATAGCCCAGAAGGTGATATTGATTTAGATTCGCCACTAGAATCATCAAATAGTGATGATATTTTAAGTAATGATGATTTAGATAGTTTATTTAATGAAGATGATGGCTTATCGGAGTTTGACTCACCACAAACAAACGATATAGAAGAAGATAATAGCCTAGAATCGAATGATGAAATGGCCGCCCTTAGCGAAGAACTCGCTGAAGATGATGATTTTGATATTGATGACTTATTAGATCAAACAAATACTGAATCAGATTTAGATAATACAGAAGATAGTCTTTCAAGTGAAAAAGATGATTTTGATTTAGACGATATTGATAGCTTAATTGATCAAGCTACAGACGATAGCGTTGATGAAGTCTTAGTCGAAGAAAGTGATGATTTTGATTTAGATGATATTGATAGTTTAATTGATGACGCTGCGGATGACATTGCACCTGATGCGTTAGTCGAAGAAAAAGATGATTTTGATTTAGACGACATTGATAGCTTAATTGACCAGGCTACAGACGATAGCGTTGATGAAGCCTTAGTCGAAGAAAGTGACGACTTCGATTTAGACGATATTGATAGTTTAATTGATGACGCTGCGGATGAAAGTGCTGCTGATGCGTTAGTCGAAGAAAAAGATGATTTTGATTTAGACGATATTGATAGTTTAATTGATGACGCTGCGGATGAAAGTGCGCCTGATGCGTTAGTCGAAGAAAAAGATGATTTTGATTTAGACGATATTGATAGTTTAATTGATGACGCTGCGGATGACAGTGCTGCTGATGCGTTAGTCGAAGAAAATGATGATTTTGATTTAGATGATATTGATAGTTTAATTGATGACGCTGGGGATGACAGTGCAGCTGATGCGTTAGTCGAAGAAAAAGATGATTTTGATTTAGATGGTATTGATAATTTAATTGATGAATCCGCAGATGAAGAAGCTGAGACTGAAAAGCGTGACTCTGATATTAATGTGGCATTAGCCGATTCTGCCGATGATTTAGCCGAAGCGCAGGAAGAATTAAATGTTGCTGATGTAGAGTCTCTAGCATCTACATTAATTGAAGAGCCTGAACTTGTAGAAGAGCCTGAACTTGTAGAAGAGCCTGAACTTGAAGAAGAGCCTGCGCTTTTAGAAGAGCCTGAACTTGAAGAAGAGCCTGAGCTTTTAGAAGAACCTGAACTTGAAGAAGAGCCTGCGCTTTTAGAAGAGCCTGAACTTGAAGAAGAGCCTGAACTTGTAGAAGAGCCTGAACTTGAAGAAGAGCCTGCGCTTGAAGAAGAGCCTGCGCTTTTAGAAGAGCCTGCTCTTTTAGAAGAGCCTGAACTTGAAGAAGAGCCTGAACTTGTAGAAGAGCCTGAACTTGAAGAAGAGCCTGCGCTTATAGAAGAGCCTGAACTTGAAGAAGAGCCTGCGCTTTTAGAAGAGCCTGAACTTGAAGAAGAGCCTGCGCTTATAGAAGAGCCTGAACTTGCGGCAGACCTAGATGATTTTTCAGATACTTCAGAGACCTTACTTGATCCAGAAGATGCACTAGAAGAATACAATGATGACGAACTAAAAAGTGTCGATGAACTCTTAAATGAGTTACAGCAAGTAGAAGATGATTATATTGAAACGCCAGAGTGGTCTTTAGAAGATTTAGATAATGATATTGAAGAAGTTGAAATTGATTTAGGTGATGATCCATTAGCAGATGATGCAAGCACAAATCGATTACCTGAACATTCAGATACCAATATGGTAGTGAGTGATGAAAATTCAGACGAATATACTGAATTAGATATAGACGAACCTTACTCAGATGCTACTGATGAACAAGATGTTGAGTCTACGCAAGATATTGATTTAAAATCTGAGACTAAACAAGTTATAGCAAGTCAAACTGAACAAGATTTAGCGAGTGCACTTGCGCAAGGAAGCGATTTAGATAGCCTCGAGGATGATTTAGACGATGAGCTGTTACTCGATAATGACTTTACTGAACTTGATAAAGATCTAGCAATTGATGCTGAACCACAAAACAGTCAAATAGTTGAAAACCTTGACGAATTCGATAATGATGAATTACCGATAAGCTTAGATGATGATATTACGGTTAATGAATCTGAAACTCCAGAGCTTGAAAAAAGTCAACCTTTAGAACCTGACGACGAATTATTACTCGATAATGATTCTACTCAGCTTGATACAGATTTAGTTAATGATGCTGAACTTCAAAATAATTCAAACGCTGAAATAGATGAAACTCTTAATGTAGAGGATGACGATGAGTTATCGGTAAATTCAGATGCTGATATTGCGGTTAATGAATCTGAAACTCCCGAGCTTGAAGAAACTCAACCTACAGAGCCGGACGACGAATTATCACTCGATAATGATTCTGCGCAGCTTGATACAGATTTAGTCAATGATGCTGAACCTCAAAATAATTCAAACGCTGAAATAGATGAAACTCTTAATGTAGAAGATAGCGATGAATTATCGGTAAATTTAGATAATGATTCTGCTCAGCTTGATACAGATTTAGCAATTGATGCTGAGCCACAAAATAATTCAAACGCTGAAATAGATGAAGCTCTTAATGTAGAGGATAACGATGAGTTATCGGTAAATTCAGATGCTGATATTTCGGTTAATGAATCTGAAACTCCCGAGCTTGAAGAAACTCAACCTACAGAGCCGGACGACGAATTATTACTCGATAATGATTCTGCACAGTTTGATACAGATTTAGCAATTGATGCTGAGCCACAAAATAATTCAAACGCTGAAATAGATGAAGCTCTTAATGTAGAGGATAACGATGAATTATCGGTAAATTTAGATGACGAACCAACACATTCATTACCGAGTCAAACCGAACAAGACTTAATGAATGCTCTCTCAGCTGAAAATGATTTAAATAGCTTAGATGATGATTTTGACGATGAATTATTGCTTGATAATGACTTTACGGAGCTTGATACAGATAACGATGAATTACCGATAAGCTTAGATGATGCTAGTACGGTTAATGAACCTGAAACTCCCAAGCTTGAAGAAACTCAAACTTTAGAGCCTGACGACGAATTATTACTCGATAATGATTCTGCGCAGCTTGATACAGATTTAGCAATTGATGCTGAGCCACAAAATAATTCAAACGCTGAAATAGATGAAACTCTTAATGTAGAGGATGATGCTGATAGCGATGAATTATCGGTAAATTTAGATGACGAACCAACACATTCATTACCGAGTCAAACCGAACAAGACTTAATGAATGCGCTCTCAGCTGGAAACGATTTAAATAACTTGGATGATGATTTTGACGACGAGCTGTTACTTGAGAATGATTTTACGGAACTTGATGCTGAATTAGAAAGCACTGCAGGCTCTGAAACTATGATTTCGGAAAACCCAGATGAAGCGCTTTCTAATGAGCTCGCTGGTGAGCAAACGAATGCCGATCGTGAAGCTGAAATAACCAGAACTGAGTTATTTAATAGCAGTGATATGGCATCAGATGATGAGCTTGATGATGAGTTTATGGCTGAGCTAACGGAAACTGATTTTGATTCATTACTTAACGAATTAGCTGAGCCAGAAGAATTAAGTGTTGAAGATAGTAGTGAGTTTGACGTTGATTTTGACAGTTTGCTAAAAGAAGACTTAGGAGTTGATGAGGCGTTAGTTGTTGAAGAACCGCTTGTCCAAAGTAACAATGTTGAGCAACTTGATAATGATGAATTTGTAGATATTGATTCATTATTAGAAGAAAGTGACGACGCAGAAATTGAACACGAACCTTACAACGACGTTAATATGGATGTTGGCTTGAGTGAATTTGACGCGTTACTTGCCGGTGATAATCCGACGGATGTTGATGCTGAAAGTGGTGGCTACTCAGCTAAATTAGATTTAGCGCGTGCTTATATTGAAATTGATGATTTTGATTCTGCGCTTAAAGTCATTGAGGATGTTATTAACAAAGGTCCTGAAGAAGTTCAAGAAGAGGCGCTTAGTTTAAAAGCTAAACTAAAATAATTAAAATGTTTATAAGAACCCGTATCTGGCTTAGCTAAATACGGGTTTTTTTATGTGTATTGGTTTGATTACGACAGGTCTCCTTTTATTGCATCGTTAGATAGCATAAAATGCCTCGTTCATTAGCACAGTAGGTAAAGCAGTAATTATGCGAGTAGCACTTGGAGTTGAATACAACGGCGCACGTTATAGTGGTTGGCAACGTCAATCTCATGTAAATAGCGTACAGCAAGAAGTAGAAAAGGCGCTGTCGCGCATTTGTAATCATCCAGTTGAAGTTATATGTGCAGGTCGTACAGATGCGGGTGTACACGGTACAGGCCAAGTAATACACTTTGACACTGAGGCCGATCGCGATATGGTTGCATTTACACTAGGTATGAATACTTTAATGCCTAAAGATATTGCTATTCGTTTTGCTCAACCCGTTGCAGATGATTTTCACGCTCGTTTTAGTGCTACAGCACGTCGTTATCGTTATATTATTTATAACTCGCCTTTGCGAGGAGCTGTACTAAATGAAGGCGTTACGCATTTCCATCATCAACTAGATGAAACCAAAATGCAGGAAGCGTGTCAGTATTTAATTGGCAAACATGACTTTACTTCTTTTAGGGCCATTCATTGTCAAGCGAATACACCGACAAGAACAATTCATCATTTATCGGTACGTCGCCAAGGTACTTACGTTATTATTGATATTAAAGCGAATGCGTTTTTACATCACATGGTGCGTAATATCACAGGCAGTTTAATGGATGTTGGTTTGCATAAACACCAACCTATATGGATAAAAGAGCTACTTGATTGTAAAGAACGCGCAAAGGCCAGTGCTACCGCTAAGGCTGCTGGTTTGTATTTAGTGGATGTTGACTACCCTGAGCAATTTGATATTCCTCAAACACCTTTAGGCCCTTTATTTTTGCCGGATATAGATGTTTAATTAAGGTTAGTATAAGTGCTTTTTATGAGCACTTTTAACTACTAAGACCAGTTTTTTATACCGCGTTAGTGTAATTCATGTTTTAATTGAAAAAATTTGTCTGCTAATTGCTATTAGCAGGCTCGCGACACAGAACAGTATTAAGAGAGTTGCAAATGAGTTGGCTAGAAAAAATCTTACCTAAAACGACAAAATCATCAGGTCGTAAAGAAATCCCAGAAGGTGTTTGGGCTAAGTGTACATCGTGTGATTCAATTTTATATAAAGCTGAATTAGAAAAGTCATTAAACGTATGTCCTAAGTGTGACCACCACATGCGTGTTAGTGGCCGTAAGCGCCTAGAGCACTTTTTAGATGAAGGTGATCGTCAAGAGCTTGGTACACAACATGAGCCTAAAGACATTCTTAAGTTTAAAGATTCTAAAAAGTACTCTGACCGTATCAGTGCAGCCCAAAAAGCAAGTGGTGAAAAAGATGCACTTGTGGCGATGAAAGGCCGATTAAAAGGTATTCCAGTGGCAGCGGTAGCATTTGAGTTCTCATTTATGGGTGGTTCAATGGCTTCGGTTGTTGGTGCTCGTTTTGTTGATGCTGTTGATCAATGTTTAGAGCACAATATGCCGCTTATCTGTTTTTCTGCATCAGGCGGAGCACGTATGCAAGAAGCGCTTATGTCGCTTATGCAAATGGCTAAAACAAGTGCTGCGCTTGCAAAAATGACTGAAAAAGGCCTTCCGTTTATTTCAGTAATGACTGACCCAACAATGGGTGGTGTATCTGCATCACTTGCTATGCTGGGCGATATTAACGTTGCAGAACCTAAAGCGTTAATTGGTTTTGCGGGTCCTCGTGTTATTGAGCAAACTGTTCGCGAAACATTACCTGAAGGTTTTCAGCGTAGTGAATTTTTGCTAGAACACGGTGCAATTGACATGATTATTGACCGCCGTGAAATGCGCGATACCCTTGCACGCATTTTAGCTAAATTTATGAACTTGCCTTCTACGGAACAAGAGCATAGAGTAGCGTAAATTTCAGCTTTACTGATTACACGCTATGACAAAAACAATTCCTAGCCAATCATCAAGCCTTGATGATTGGCTTTTTTATTTAGAAAGTGTTCACCCTGCTAACATTGCAATGGGCTTAGAACGAGTTGCTAATGTTGCCAACAATATTGGCCTTTTAAACACTCCAAGTAAAATTATTCTTATTGCCGGTACAAATGGTAAGGGCACCACTGCACGTTGCTTAGAGTCGCTATTACTAGCGCAAGGTTTTAGCGTGGGTACTTACGCATCTCCACATTTAATTCGTTATAACGAGCGTGTACGAGTTAATGGGGAAGAATTGGCAGACCAATTTCATATAGATGCTTTTCACCAGCTTGAGCAAGGCCGTAAAGACACTCCTCTGACTTATTTTGAATATGGTACTTTGGGGGCATTGGCAATTTTTAAACGCTGTAACGTCGATTATGTATTACTTGAGGTTGGTTTAGGTGGGCGCTTTGACGCTACAAATATAGTAACGCCGTATGCAAGTGTGATTACCACTATAGACTTAGACCATAAAGAGTATTTAGGTGATACCCGTGAGTTGGTGGCTTATGATAAAGCCGGTATTTTTCGTGAAAATACGCCCGCTATTATCGGGGATTTAAATATTCCTCACACAATGACTGATTATGGCAAGGAAATTAATGCCAATATGACGTTGTCGGGCAGTGACTTTATTTTCAAAGAAAATGCTGAGAGCTTTAATTGGCAATATAAACAGCATAATCTTGAAATAGATAAGCCAGCAATACCGTGTCAAAATGCAGCCACTGCGCTAACTGCGCTAAGTGTTTTAAACTTATTACCTAGTGTGCAGATAATAAGAGATTGCCTAGCTAATTTAGTTGTAGAAGGGCGGTTTCAGCAGTTAAGTACTGAGCCTTTAGTCTTTACAGATGTGGCACATAACCCTGAGTCGGCGCGTTATTTAGCCAATAAGTTATCAAGCTATAAAGATAAAGGCTTTAAAATTCATGCATTAGTCGCTATGCTTGCTGATAAAGACAAAGTCGGTGTACTTAAAGAAGTAAGCAACCTGGTCGATGAGTGGTCGTTAGCGAGCTTAAGTAGCCCGCGAGGCGACACTGCAAGTAATTTACAAAATGCACTGCAGGAATTGTCTCATCATAATACTATCAATAGCTATGATAGTGTGGCACAGGCACTAAGTGTAATTTTACCAAAACAACAACGTGATACTATGTTGATTGTATTTGGTTCTTTTTTTACTGTGGCCGGCGCTATTAATTACTTTAAAAAATAGAGAGGATGTCGGTGAACTCAAGTTTTATTAATCGCTTAGTCGGAACAAGTATAGTGGTGATCGCAGCAATTGTGTTTATCCCTAATATACTCGATGGCGAAAAAGTGCATTATAAAGAAGGCTTTAAAGCGATTCCTGATCGCCCTGAGTTCAAAACAATCGATCTTCAAGAGTCAATTGATGAAAATGTTGCTAACGCAGAGCCACTAAAGCAAGATGAAATCGAAGATATTCAAGCTGACGATGAGGCTTTTGAGCAGCAAAATGCAATAGTGGAAAGTGATTATGCTGTAGAGGATAAAGTCGTTGAAGCAAGCATAGAGCCTAAAGCAAAACCAACGACTCCTGTTCAAGCTAAACCAAAACCGATTGCACCGCGTAAAAGTGATGAAAACCTAACGAGTATGGCTTATGTTATTCAATTAGGTAGTTTTTCACATGTTGCAAACGTAAAAGCATTACAAGCTAAACTAAAGGTTGAAGGGTTTAAAACGTTTACTAAACCGATTAAAACCCCAAATGGGACATTAACCAAAGTATTTGTTGGCCCTTCACTTGATAAAAGTGAATTACAAAAGCAGCTCCCCCAGCTTAAAAAGCTTACTAAATTAAATGGTAAAGTTACGCAATACGAAGTAACAAAATAATTATAAAAAAGGCTTGTATAACAAGCCTTTTTTATTTATTAATATTTTTTTTTATGATTATCACTCGCCCGCAATACCCATTCTAAAATGTTAATTTTTTGTATTGACTACAACCCAGTATTCTCCCGTTTAAACTTGCATACTAACGATGTTTGGGTATAGAATGCGCCCCAAATTAGCGACTAATTGGTTCTTATGATCTGGGTTGATTACGCCATTATTGGCATCATTGCACTGTCTACCATCATCGGTTTAATACGCGGCTTTGTAAAAGAAGCAATGTCATTAGCGGTATGGGCTGGCGCCTTTATCATCTCTAGCTTGTTTTACCAATATTTAGCTTCCTTCCTAACAACCATTTCTGAACCCCTTTTAAGAAATGCTGCGGCCATAGCCATATTATTCTTTGCGACGCTACTGTTAGGCGGTTTACTAAACTATATTTTAGGTGAGCTTGTACATCGTACTGGTTTATCGGGTACCGACCGTGTTTTTGGCATAGTGTTTGGTGCTCTACGAGGCGTGTTGGTCGTGAGCGCGTTACTCTTCTTTCTTGATGCTTTTACTGGTGCACCCAATACGCACTGGTGGGGCAATTCTATTTTGATTCCAGAATTTGGCTTTGTTGTTGAATGGTTCTTTTCGTACCTAGAAAACAACTCGAGCTTTTTAAATTCAGTAAACCGTTAATCGGCGAGGATAAATTACATGTGTGGTATCGTTGGAATAGTCGGAACATCTCCTGTTAACCAGGCGATTTATGATGGCTTAACTGTTTTGCAGCACCGTGGTCAAGATGCCGCGGGTATCATTACCATTGAGAATAATACGTTTAGCTTACGCAAAGCAAATGGCTTAGTGAAAGATGCCTTTCACACTCGTCATATGAAACGACTACAAGGTACAATTGGTCTTGGCCATGTGCGTTATCCTACCGCAGGATCTTCAAGCTCATCTGAAGCACAGCCTTTTTATGTTAACTCACCGTTTGGTATAGCGCTTGCCCATAATGGTAACCTTACTAATGCAGAAACTTTAAAAGAGCAGTTATTCTCAGAAGCACGTCGTCATGTTAATACAACATCAGACTCTGAAATTTTACTTAATGTTATGGCACATGAATTAAGCAAATCTGATAAGTTGCATTTAGACCCTGAAGATATTTTTACTGCGGTAACCGAAGTAAATAATAAAGTAAGCGGTGGTTATGCAACAATTGCTATGATCATCGGTCACGGTATTGTTGCTTTTCGCGACCCCAATGGTATTCGCCCACTTGTATTTGGTAAACGCGAAACCGAAAAGGGTACGGAATACATGTTTGCATCAGAGAGCGTTGCGTTAAAGCCTGATGGCTTTGAGTTTATTCGTGATGTTGCGCCTGGCGAAGCTATATATGTTACAGAAGAAGGTGAATTTCATTCGCTTAGTTGTGCTGATAAAGCATCTTACTCGCCATGTATTTTTGAATTCGTTTATTTTGCACGTCCTGATTCAACAATAGACCGTATGTCTGTGTATGCAACACGCGTAAACATGGGGACTAAACTAGGCGAAAAAATTGCACGTGAATGGGCTGACAAAGATATTGATGTAGTTATCCCAATCCCAGAAACGTCATGTGATGTAGCACTGGAAATCGCACGTGTGCTTGATTTACCATACCGCCAAGGCTTTGTTAAAAACCGTTATATTGGTCGTACGTTTATCATGCCTGGTCAAGAGATGCGTAAAAAGTCAGTACGTCAAAAGCTAAATGCAATTGATCGTGAGTTTAAAGGTAAAAACGTATTATTGGTTGATGACTCAATTGTGCGTGGTACAACATCAGCACAAATTGTTGAAATGGCCCGAGAGTCTGGCGCTAAAAACGTTTACTTTGCATCAGCAGCGCCTGAAATACGCTTCCCTAATGTGTACGGTATTGATATGCCTTCAGCAGCTGAGCTTATTGCTCACGGACGTGAAGTAGAAGATATTAATGCAAGTATTGGTTCTGACGGTTTAATCTTTCAATCGCTAAAAGATTTAATTGCTGCGGTTAGCCAAGAAAACCCTGAAATTACTAAGTTTGAAACGTCAGTATTTGATGGCCAATATATTACAGGCGATATTGATCAAAACTATTTAAATCGTATTGATAAGCTACGTAACGATTCTGCAAAAAGCACCCGCGAAAGTGCAATGTCTTCAGGTTTAGAGATACACAACCAAGACGAAAACGAAGCTGATTAACAGTTAGTTAATAAAAAGTCGTTAAACATAAAAAAAGGAGCTAATTAGCTCCTTTTTTGCGAAGGAAAGAAAGGGAACATTTCTATCAAACACGACTCTCTGTTAGGTAAACTTTATTAAGTAAACATTGGACTAACAATCCCATTTGTCCAAAGCATAGCTGTTACAGCTAAAATAATAACCAGTAATATTAATCCACACGTTACTACCGAGCTGGCGTAAATAAAGCCACGCTCTTCTGGGATATGCATAAGTATTGGTACGCCGGTGTAGAGTAAATAAACCGAGTAAGCCAGTGCAATAATTCCAACACACACTACAAACCAAAGTACAGGCCAAAAAGCGGCGAGTGCCGACATAAACACTGGAGTTGCAGTGTATGCTGCAAGTTCAAGTGTTTGTGTAAATGTAGGCTTAGAGCCAAATGTAACCGCCATCCAATGGGCTAAATACGCCAATGCGAATACGCCCGCTATTAAAGCAAAATACATCGCGCCTGCAATTAGCAGTGCACTATCGTGTGTTAAAAATACCGCATCACCTGCGCCTATACTCCATCCTAAATAAACAGACGAGTAGTAGCCCATTATTGAGGGGAACATAGCAATTAATAAAATATGTGACAAGCTGTAGGTTAAACTTTCGTGGCGGTTATCGATTGTTTGCCACTCTTCTAGGGGATGAGCATAGATTCCCCAAAGATGGTTTAGTATCATAGTATTTACTCCATAAAGGAACGTATTATTGTTTTGGTTGGTTTATTTTTATACAGTCTATGTACAGTTATGGTTCACTTATTTTGCAAAGTCAAGTTAACTCGCTATTAACACTTTTACGCAAGTTAGGGCTTTGATTTATCCCAAGCAAAATTTCGTGTTAAAATAATGGTCTATCAAATTTATTTAGTAATGAGCAGTCAACGTGCCACACAGCCAACTTTTAGAGCCGATTAATAACTTTTTATTGTGTACCACGCCAGAGCAATGGGTGGAGCACGCAATTAAAAAAGAAAACCTATCAGTCATTTTAATAGATCACTTAATTTGTGAATTAAAAGCGGCTCAAAGTGCGATGTTTTTAATACGTAAATATGCTGTTGATAAAGAGGGAAGTGATGCCTTACTTGAATGGCTAAAGCCATTTGAAGCACTTATTTATAAGCGTGAAGGTAACTGGCGCGATCTGGCGGCTAAAAATAAACTCACTAAATCAATAATACCTAAATCTAGCTCACAATACGGGCAAGGCCTAATCGATAAAATGGTTTTATTAATAAAAGAAGAGCTGCATCACTTTTATCAAGTGCTCGAAATTATGGACGAGTACGGTGTAGAGTATCAAAGCATTACACCGTGTCGTTATGCAAAAGGTATGCTTCGTCATGTTAAAACATTCGAGCCTGATGCATTAGTCGATAAGCTAATAGTAGGCGCTTATATTGAGGCACGTTCGTGTGAGCGTTTTGCAAAGCTTGCGCCACATGTTGATAAACGTTTAGGTGATTTTTATATTTCGTTATTACGCTCAGAAGCGCGTCATTACCAAGATTATTTAACTTTAGCGCAAGAAATAGCTGATTTTGATATTACCGAACGCGTGAACTTTTTTGGTGAAAAAGAAAAAGAACTAATTTCTACAACTGACACTGACTTTAAGTTTCATAGTGGCGTACCTACAGTGTCAAACTAGTTAATTTTCTTTTAAAAAATTAATGTATTCAGTAATTTTTGCATTGCTGAAATTATGTTTTTTCATAATATCAGCAATACTTCCGTTTTCTACTATTGCATCAATCCCCCTATTAAACTTTTGTAAATATTCTTTAGCTCTATAGTTTGATTGAGAAACAACTAAATATAACTTGTGAGTAGCAAGATCGGGTAACAAGTACTCAATTTTATTCTTATCTAAATTAACTTCTGTACTGTACTCAAGCCAATACTTGCCAACCTCTTTAGTGCCTGCGACCAGATCAATACGCCCTTGTTGCAGTAAGTATAAGCTAGTAGGGAGGCTTTTAGTGGACGTGATTGCCAATTCGGTGTTTCTAGTGAATTCTTGGCTTATAAAAGCGCTATCTTCTTTACCAATACTATAAGGTACTAATGATTGAGTGGTGCCATCAAAATTAATTGTACTTTCTTTTCGTTTAAAAATTCCAGTGTGGGCACGTGCAAGTGGACGAGAATAATAAAAAACCTCATTCCGCTTTTCAGAATAAAAAGCGCCTAAAATAGCTGTTTTTCTCTTTTTTTCTAATAATTTTAAAGCGCGATCCCATGTGGTAAATTCTATTTCACTATTAATACCTTGTGTTATAAGGGCCGCGCGGGTTATCTCATAGAGCCAGCCGTTTTTAGGTAAGTCATTACTAAAGTATGGGGGAAAGTTCTCAGTAACAATTTGCCATGTTTGCTCGCATAATGCCTTTGTTGGAATAACAGTCACTAGGATGAAAATTATCAGCTTTATCATTTAGCCCCTCACTTTTATTAAACTTTACTGAACAAGAGTAGTCAGAATTCGAAATTATGCGAAAGGCGTGTTGATTAACTCTTGTGATTTGGGGGTGACCACTAAATAAGAACCTTGGGTATACCAGTCACCTAGCACTGTGCGAGTAAGTGTTTGTTCATTAATTTTATATGTATGAACATTAGGGCGGTGAGTATGACCATGAATCATATTATTAACGTTATGTTTGGCAAAGGTTGCAAGTACAGCGTCATCGACAACGTCTAAAATTTCGATAGGTTTATCAGCTTGACTTAACTTACTTTTTTCGCGGGCGTTGCGCGCTATTTTTTTACGATACCAAAGCGGCATTGCAAGCATTAGTTTTGGCCACCACCAACCACGGCTCTTTTTTCTAAAGTTTTGATACTCAGTATCTTGAGTGCACATTTCGTCGCCATGTAAAATGACTGTTGGCGTACCATATAAATCAATGACCGTTTGTTCATCGAGTAAAGTCATTGCGGCCATGTCTGCATATTGCTTGCGCATGATGAAATCACGATTGCCATGTATAAAATAAACAGGTGTCCCACCATCATTAACGGCGCTTAAATGCTTTGCTACATCGGCACTCAGCGCTGTAATGTAGTCATCTCCAACCCAAACTTCAAAAAAATCACCTAAAATATAAAGTGCATCTACATTTTTATTTAGTATATGTGTATTTAAAAAGTCAAAAAATGCAGCGCTAATGTCGGGGCGGTTTTCGCTTAGATGTAAATCTGCAATAAAGTAAGTTTGGTGAGTCATAGAACAATCTTTTCGATATAAATAAAGCGGGCGTATACACATTGCGTAAATGCCCGCTGATACTCCACATTACGTGGGTAAACGTACTATTAGCTAACAGTAACGCTTTCGATGATCACATCTTCAAGAGGTACGTCTTGGTGAAAACCAGTACTACCTGTTGCAACTGCTTTAATCTTATTGACTACGTCCATGCCCTCTACAACTTCAGCAAAAACACAATAACCCCAACCTTGCGATGTTTCGCTGCTGTGGTTTAAAAAGTCGTTGTTGTTCACGTTAATGAAAAACTGTGCTGTAGCTGAATGAGGATCAGGTGTACGTGCCATAGCTAAAGTGCCTATTTTATTAGACAGGCCGTTATTAGCTTCATTCTGAATTGGGTCGTTTACTTCTTTTTGTTCCATACCTGGAACAAAACCACCGCCTTGAACCATAAAACCATCGATTACGCGATGAAAGATAGTGCCGTTGAAAAAATCAGCATTTGCATACTCTAAAAAGTTTTTAACTGTGTTTGGAGCTTCTTGCTCAAACATTTTAATGGTGATGTCACCAAAATTAGTGTGTAGAACAACCATGTGTTTTCCTATATCCGGTTTAAATATTGGCGCTATTTTATCGTAGTTGGCTAAGATTAACAAAGTAGATGTTTGGTTTGTTATAAAGCGCTAGAGCAGGGGCTTTTCAAGTGGTAACATAACTGTTCAAGTAAATAGTCAAGGACTCAAAGTAAATGGTAAATATATACAACACACTCACGCGACAAAAAGAGCAATTTAAACCGATGGTCGAAGGAAAAATCGACATGTATGTGTGTGGTATCACCATTTATGATTACTGCCATATTGGACACGCGCGTACTTTTGTTGGTTTTGACGTTATTGTGCGCTACTTACGCCATATTGGTTACGATTTAAAATATGTTCGTAACATTACAGATATCGACGATAAAATAATTAAACGTGCGAACGAAAATGGTGAGTCAATAAACGACTTAACTGTTCGCATGACTAAAGCGATGCATGAAGATTTTGATAGCCTAAATATGCTACGCCCAGATATTGAACCAACAGTTACAAGCCATATGGATGAAATTATCGTTATGGTTAAGCGCTTGATTGAAAAAGGCCATGCCTATGTCGCAGCTGATGGCGATGTATTGTTTGATGTATCAACGTTTGAGCAATATGGCGCGCTTTCTCAGCAAGATTTAACAATGTTGCAATCAGGTTCTCGCGTTGAAGTGGCGCAAGATAAAGACGATCCACTTGATTTTGTGTTATGGAAAAAAGCAAAAGCAGGTGAACCATCATGGTCATCACCGTGGGGAGAAGGGCGTCCTGGTTGGCATATTGAATGTTCGGCAATGAGCTCAAAGCATTTAGGTGAGCATTTTGATATTCACGGTGGGGGGTCTGATTTACAGTTTCCACATCATGAAAACGAAATTGCCCAGTCGTGCTGTGCAAACAACGGCAAGTATGTAAATACATGGATACATACTGGCATGGTACAAGTAAATAAAGAAAAAATGTCTAAGTCGTTAGATAATTTTTTTACAGTGCGTGAAGTTTTAAAAGCATACGATGCTGAATCTGTTCGTTACTTTTTAATTTCAGGTCATTACCGTAGCCAATTAAATTACTCACAAGAAAATTTAGACCAAGCGCGTTCATCACTTGAACGTATTTATACAGCGCTTCGTGATGTTGAGCCAGTAGAATGCGATTTAGAAGGCAATGAGTTTGTTGCTAAATTTAGAAAAGCGATGGATGACGACTTTAATACACCAGAAGCACTACCTGTGTTGTTCGAACTTGCTAAAGAGTTAAACCGCGTAAAAGAAAGTGACGTAGTTCAAGCTGGGCAACTTGCGTTTATATTACGCAGTATTGGTAACGTTTTGGGTGTTGCTCAACAAGCACCGGAAGCCTTTTTACAAGGCGGGCAAGATGATGGCGAAGTTGCGACAATTGAAGCATTAATTGTAAAACGTAATGAAGCGCGTACTAGTAAAGATTGGGCTGCTGCTGATGAAGCTCGTGATGCACTTAATGCGTTAGGTGTAATACTTGAAGATTCAGCCGGTAAAACAACGTGGCGTAAAGCGTAAGCGTTTAAAGTAATTCACGTTCAACTAAAAAAGGGTTGCCAAATGGCAACCCTTTTTTGATTTTTTAACAGCTTAGCTGTGATATTTCTCACACGCTTCAAGTGTGTTTTCAATTAAGCTTGCGACCGTCATCGGGCCAACGCCACCTGGTACAGGTGTAATAAAATGCGCTTTTTGTTCAGCCACACTGTATTGAACATCACCGACTAATTTACCCGTATCTAAACGGTTAATGCCTACATCGATGACTATAGCGCCTTCTTTTATCCAATCTCCAGGTATAAATTCAGGTTTACCGACAGCCACAACTAATAAGTCAGCGCGGCGAACATGCGTTTCTAAGTCTTGAGTAAACTTATGGCATACTGTGGTTGTACAACCGGCTAATAAAAGCTCTAACGACATTGGACGACCCACAATATTTGATGCGCCAACGACAACTGCATGCATACCTTTATAACGTACGCCCGTAGAATCAAGTAATGTAATAATACCTTTTGGCGTACATGGGCGAAGAGCAGGCATACGTTGTGCTAATCGGCCAATGTTATATGGATGAAATCCATCAACATCTTTATGCGGGGTAATACGTTCTAAAATCTTTTCAGCATCAAGACCTTTGGGCAGTGGTAACTGCACTAAAATTCCATCAACTTCGGCATCATTATTTAGCTCGTCAATTAAATCTAAAAGAGTTTGCTCTTGTGTGTCCGCAGGTAAATCAAATGATTTAGAAATAAAACCTACTTCTTCACAGGCTTTACGTTTTGAACCAACGTAAACTTGGCTTGCTGGATCAAGTCCTACAAGTACTACTGCAAGTCCTGGTGCACGTAAACCATTTGCTACACGCTCACTTACGCGTTCTGCTACAGCGCTACGTACTTGTTTTGCGATTGCCTTACCATCAATGATGTTTGCCGTCATGGGTGACCTTTAATTGGGGTTAATTAACTAGATACCGATACTCTAAAAACGAATGCATAATAAAATAGGGGTAAAAATGCTAATAAAGAAAATACAGTCTTTATTTAACTCGTTTTATAATGTGCCTACTATTTTCGCAGAAAAGCATTGCAGCGCCAAGTTGCTTTTAAGTTATATAGTACTTGAGTGGTTAAATAGTTTAAAATTCAGTCTTCTATTATAATATTTAACCATTGTGCACTAAAAATGAACACTTGATTGATTTAATAAAAAAAACGTTTGACCTAACCCCGTCAAATCACTATTATGCACCCCGTTGTCAACGAGGTCACTCGCAAACAATAGTAAGTATCGGCGATTAGCGCAGTTTGGTAGCGCACTTGGTTTGGGTCCAAGGGGTCGCAGGTTCAAATCCTGCATCGCCGACCATTTTTTTATAATTTATTATAATCGAATAGCTTATTGGTAAACTACGAAGTTTTCGATGCGCCCATAGCTCAGCTGGATAGAGCAACGCCCTTCTAAGGCGTGGGTCGAAGGTTCGAATCCTTCTGGGTGCACCATTTGAAAACATGTAAATATAGCGGTGATTGTAGCTCAGTTGGTAGAGCCCCGGATTGTGATTCCGGTTGTCGTGGGTTCGAGCCCCATCAGTCACCCCATTTACAACGAATATCGGCGATTAGCGCAGTTTGGTAGCGCACTTGGTTTGGGTCCAAGGGGTCGCAGGTTCAAATCCTGCATCGCCGACCATTTCTTAAAATGGTCTTAAGCTCTCAGTTTAAGTATTCAGTATGAAAAAGAAGTTAATTCTTCAATGTCGGCGATTAGCGCAGTTTGGTAGCGCACTTGGTTTGGGTCCAAGGGGTCGCAGGTTCAAATCCTGCATCGCCGACCATTTCTTATCTAGTAAGATTAGTAAATAAAATCCTCTAATATTATAAATCAATACACGTTAACCTATAATTATATTAAATAATTTGTATTTCATTTCATCTAACGCTTAGTTAGTCTGTTTTTTATTCAGTTAGCTTCTATAGTCCCATATCTAGTCCAAATAATTGCGCCCTATACTCGACTATCATAAATATTAGGTTATAATGCCGCGTCTATTGTTTAACATAGTGCCCGAAGGGCAAAGCAGCAATGGTATCTCATGGTAGCGACGGATGCTTTTAAGTGTGAAAAACCGCTTAAACTTTATCAAGACTCATGCAGATCACTTTGTTTGTAAGGAAGGCGAACAATCGCCAAAATTGAATATTGAGGTAAATCATGCAAGTTTCTGTTGAGACGACCCAAGGCCTTGAGCGCCGTATAACTATCACCGTTCCTTCAGAGAACGTTGAGACCGAAGTAAAAAAACGCCTACAACAACTGTCAAAAACACAGCGTATAGATGGTTTCCGTGCTGGTAAAGTTCCAGTATCTGTAATTAACAAGCGTTTTGGCCCTGCAGTTCGTCAAGAAGTTGCTGGCGAAGTAATGCAACGTAATTTTTACGAAGCAATCGTTTCTGAAAAAATCAATCCAGCTGGCGCGCCTACATTCGCTCCTAAATCACTTGAAGCAGGTAAAGATTTAGAGTTTTCAGCAACGTTTGAAGTTTACCCTGAAGTTGAAGTTCAAGGTTTAGATAAGATTACTGTTGAGAAACCAGCGGTAACAGTAACTGACGAAGATTTAGCTAACATGCTAGAAACACTTCGTAAGCAACATGCAGCGTGGGCTGATGTTGATGCAGCTGCTGGCGAAAACGACCGTGTAACAGTTGATTTCGTAGGTACTATCGACGGTGAAGTATTTGAAGGCGGCAAAGCTGAAGACTTCCCATTAGAACTTGGTCAAGGTCGTATGATCCCAGGTTTTGAAGATAACATCGTAGGTAAAAAAGCAGGCGAAGAAGTAGTTGCTGATGTAACGTTCCCTGATGATTACCACGCTGAAAACTTAAAAGGTAAAGCGGCTCAATTCACTATCACAGTGAAAAAAGTTGAAGCGCAAGAATTACCAGAATTAAGCGAAGAGTTTGCAACTAAATTCGGTGTTACCGAAGGCGGCGTAGACGCGCTTAAAGAAGAAGTTAAAAAGAACATGACACGTGAGCTAGACCAAGCGGTTAAAGCAAGTGTTAAAGACCAAGCAATCAAAGGTCTTTTAGCTAACAACGAAATTGAAGTGCCTAAAGCGCTTGTTGATCAAGAAGTTGATGCACTACGTCAGCAAGCGGCTCAACGTTTTGGTGGTGATGCTAAAAATATGCCTGAGCTTCCAGCTGAATTGTTCCATGAGCAAGCTGTAACACGTGTTAAAACTGGCCTTTTATTAGGTGAAGTGATCAAAGCTAACGAGATTAAAGTTGATGATGCTAAAGTTGAAGCATTAATCGCAACAGTTGCTTCTGCATACGAAGATCCAACTGAAGTAGTAGAATACTACAAAGCAAATGATCAACTTATGCAGCAAATGCGTAATGTAGCAATGGAAGAGCAAGCTGTTGAAGCTATTTTAGCTAAAGCAGTTGTAACTGACGTTGAAAAAGCATTTGATGACATCATGAATCCACAGCAAGGTGCTTAATAAGTCATTGACTTAAGCTCTCGCTAACGATTAAATGGCTCGTGCTACTCTGTTTATACAGCGTGCCCGGGCCATTTTAGTTTTTGGCCTTTAATTTGCGAAAAACGATAATTATGCTTTTCTTATAGTAAGGATAAGTATAAGCGCATAAGGAATTAAATAAGTATGAATACTGGTATTACAGATCCCCTAAATGCATTGGTCCCTATGGTTGTTGAACAAACACCTAAAGGCGAGCGCTCGTATGATATTTATTCGAGATTATTAAAAGAGCGTATTATCTTTTTAACAGGTCAAGTTGAAGACAACATGGCAAATCTGATTTTAGCGCAAATGCTATTTTTAGAATCAGAAAACCCTGATAAAGATATCTTTTTATACATCAACTCACCAGGTGGCTCAGTAACTGCAGGTATGGCTATATATGACACTATGAACTTCATCAAACCTGATGTAAGTACAATATGTGTAGGTCAGGCTGCAAGCATGGGTGCTTTTTTACTTACTGCTGGTGCTAAAGGTAAGCGTTTTTGCCTACCTAACTCACGCGTGATGATTCACCAACCATTAGGTGGTTTCCAAGGTCAAGCATCTGACTTTGAAATTCATGCGAAAGAAATTCTGTCTATTAAAGACAAACTAAATCGCTTAATGGCTGAGCATACAGGCCAACCGTTAGATGTGATTTCCAAAGATACTGATCGTGATAACTTTATGAGTGCTTCGCAGGCTGTAGATTACGGCTTGGTTGATTCAGTGTTTACAAATCGCGATAAAAAGTAAGCGCTTGGTGAGCAGGTTATCTGCTTACCACTTAGAGTTACTATGCGAAAACCAATAAATTTTGGTATAGTTAAAGCGTATTGAAATAGCCACCAACAGTTTTGGTGGCCAACGTAATAAAATGAGGTAGCTGAATGTCTGACACTCCTACAGACGGCGACAAAAGTAATAAATTGTTATACTGCTCTTTTTGCGGCAAAAGCCAGCATGAAGTACGTAAATTAATTGCAGGCCCATCAGTATACGTTTGTGATGAATGTGTAGAGTTGTGTAACGATATTATCAGGGAAGAAATTAAAGACATTGCTCCTAAGCATGACACGTCTGATAAACTACCTGTACCAAAAGAAATTCGTAAACACTTAGACGATTATGTTATTGGTCAAGATCATGCTAAAAAAGTATTGTCTGTTGCAGTTTATAACCACTATAAACGACTGCGCAATCAATCGACTAAGCAAGATATTGAATTAAGTAAAAGTAATATTTTGCTTATCGGCCCAACTGGTAGTGGTAAAACATTACTTGCAGAAACGTTAGCGCGTCTACTTGATGTGCCGTTTACTATGGCCGATGCCACTACATTAACCGAAGCGGGTTATGTAGGTGAAGATGTTGAAAACATCATTCAAAAGCTTTTACAAAAGTGCGATTACGATGTTGAAAAAGCACAACGTGGTATTGTATACATCGATGAAATTGACAAGATTTCTCGTAAATCAGATAACCCATCAATTACGCGTGACGTATCGGGTGAGGGCGTTCAACAGGCGCTACTTAAACTGATCGAAGGTACAATTGCCTCAGTTCCACCGCAAGGTGGTCGTAAACATCCACAACAAGAGTTTTTACAAGTAGATACATCTAAAATCTTGTTTATTTGTGGTGGTGCATTTTCAGGCCTAGATAAAGTAATTGAGCAACGTAGCCATAAAAATACCGGTATCGGTTTTGGCGTTAGCGTAAAAGAGTCTGCGGCGAGTCGTTCTTTAAGTGAAACATTTAAAGACGTAGAACCAGAAGATTTAGTTAAATACGGCTTAATCCCTGAATTTATAGGCCGTTTGCCAGTAGTTGCAACGTTAACTGAGCTTGATGAAGCAGCACTTGTACAAATCTTGAGTGAGCCTAAAAACGCGATTACTAAACAGTTTTCAGTGTTGTTTGGCATGGAAGACGTTGAACTTGAGTTCCGCGATGATGCCTTAGCTGCAATTGCCCACAAAGCAATGGAGCGTAAAACAGGTGCGCGTGGTCTTCGTTCAATCGTTGAAGGTGTATTGCTTGATACAATGTACGAGCTTCCTTCAATGGATGATGTAAGTAAAGTGGTTATTGATGAAACCGTTATTAAAGGTGAATCTGACCCAATCTTGATTTATGAAAATAATAAACAAGATAAAGCTGCATCAGAATAGTTTTTAAGCTATTTGAATGAAAAAAGGAGCCTTAGGCTCCTTTTTTTATAATTAATTTAATCGAGTATGGGAAAATTGTTGAACTTTAATTAGGTTATCCCCATATACTTGAGTAATCTTTAAAATAAATGAAGTGCGAAGAGAAATTATAATGACGCTTGAGAGAACCGACCGAGTCGAAATCCCAGTGCTAGCACTGCGCGATGTTGTGGTGTATCCACACATGGTGATCCCGCTTTTTGTAGGCCGTGAAAAATCAATAAAATGCCTTGAAGCGGCAATGGACAAAGATAAACAAATTTTCTTAGTTGCACAAAAAGATGCAACTGTAGATGAGCCAGAACAAGATGATATTTATCGTATTGGTACTATTGCTACTGTACTTCAGTTATTAAAGTTACCAGACGGCACCGTTAAAGTTTTAGTAGAAGGGACGCAACGTGCACAAATTGAAGACTTCGTTGATAGCGAAGACTTTTTTGTTGCTAATGCTCAATTTATTGAATCTGACTTAATTGATGAGCAAGAGCAAGATGTATTTATTCGCAGCGCAATTAGCCAATTTGAAGGCTATGTAAAGCTAAATAAAAAAATCCCACCAGAAGTACTAACGTCAGTTTCAGGTATTGATGATCCTGCGCGGCTAGCCGATACAATGGCTGCTCATATGCCATTAAAGGTACCTGAAAAGCAAAAAGTGCTAGAAATTTCAAGCGTTACAGAGCGTCTTGAATATTTAATGGCGCTTATGGAAGGCGAGATAGACTTACTGCAAGTTGAGAAAAAGATTCGTACTCGCGTTAAAAAGCAGATGGAAAAATCTCAGCGTGAGTATTATCTAAATGAGCAAATGAAAGCCATCCAAAAAGAGCTGGGTGAGCTTGATGATGTACCGGATGAATTTGAAGCACTTAAAAAGCGCATTGAAGAGTCTGGTATGCCAACAGAAGCACAAGATAAAGCGACCACAGAGCTTAATAAACTCAAAATGATGTCGCCAATGTCAGCAGAAGCGACCGTAGTGCGTTCATATATAGATACATTAATTAATGTGCCGTGGAAAAAGCGCTCTAAAGTTAAAAAAGACTTAGCAGGCGCGCAAAAAATTCTTGATAGTGATCACCATGGCCTTGATAAAGTTAAAGAACGTATTCTGGAGTACCTTGCGGTGCAACAGCGTACTAATAAACTAAAAGGTCCAATCTTATGTTTAGTTGGCCCTCCGGGTGTGGGTAAAACATCACTTGGGCAATCTATCGCACGCTCTACAGGTCGTAAATATATCCGTATGGCGCTAGGCGGTGTGCGTGATGAAGCTGAAATTCGTGGCCATCGCCGTACTTATATTGGTTCAATGCCAGGTAAGTTAATTCAAAACATGACTAAAGTGGGTGTTAAAAATCCATTATTCTTGCTAGATGAAATCGATAAAATGTCATCAGACATGCGTGGCGACCCAGCATCAGCGCTATTAGAAGTGCTTGATCCTGAACAAAACAGCCATTTTGCCGATCATTACCTTGAAGTAGATTACGATTTATCTGACGTTATGTTTGTAGCGACATCAAACAGCTTTAACATTCCTGGTCCATTACTGGATCGTATGGAAGTTATTCGTTTATCGGGTTACACCGAAGATGAAAAACTAAACATCGCAAAAGAGCACTTAATTACTAAACAAGTGAAACGTAATGGCCTGAAAGAGCATGAGATTGAGATTGCTGATAGTGCAATTATTGGCATTATTCGCTACTACACACGTGAAGCGGGTGTACG
The DNA here is from genome assembly GCF_030847595.1 of Pseudoalteromonas sp. 20-92. Taxonomy (NCBI): domain Bacteria; kingdom Pseudomonadati; phylum Pseudomonadota; class Gammaproteobacteria; order Alteromonadales; family Pseudoalteromonadaceae; genus Pseudoalteromonas; species Pseudoalteromonas sp. 20-92. The sequence continues at coordinate 62,965 of NZ_JANJGQ010000003.1, read as the reverse complement.
TAATCTTGAGCGTGAAATTTCAAAACTATGTCGTAAAGCGGTTAAAAATATCTTAATTGAAAAAGACACTAAAACCGTGACTATCAATCAAGATAACCTAGAAGACTTTTTAGGTGTACAGCGTTTCGATTACGGTAAAGCGGAAGATGGCGACCGTATTGGCCAAGTAACTGGTCTTGCATGGACTGAAGTAGGCGGTGACTTACTTACTATTGAATGCGCAGCGGTACCAGGTAAAGGTAAGCTTACTTATACAGGTTCACTGGGCGATGTAATGCAAGAGTCGATTCAAGCGGCCATGACGGTCGTGCGTAATCGTGCAGATACATTTCGTATTAATAGCGACTTTTATGAAAAACGTGATATTCACGTGCATGTGCCTGAAGGTGCAACACCTAAAGATGGTCCGAGCGCAGGTGCTGCTATGGTGACTGGTTTAGTGTCTAGTTTAACGGGTAACCCTGTACGTGCGGATGTTGCAATGACCGGCGAAATTACACTACGTGGTGAAGTATTACCAATTGGTGGTTTAAAAGAAAAATTACTCGCGGCGCATCGTGGTGGAATTAAAACAGTCATCATTCCAAAAATTAATGAACGTGATTTAAAAGAGATCCCAGACAATGTGCTTGCGGGCTTAGATATTCACCCAGTTACATGGATTGACGAAGTTTTAAAACTGGCTTTAGTGCATCCGGTTGAGAGTTTTTCAGTCGAAACACCAAAAAAACAGTAAAAAACCGAAAAAAGTGCTTTTTAGGGCTTTTCAAATCTAAACGATATGATAAGTTAAGCACTGGTTTTCAAGCCTAGCCCTTACGGGGCCTAGGCTTAAGAAAAATATAATCATGTGAGCATAATTAGTTTGCTCTAAAATTTTCAAAAAAGTGATGTTAGTTTAAAAAACCATCGCTCTTGATAATAACAATGAAAGAGGATGATATTGTGAATAAATCTCAATTGATCGATCAAATCGCAGCTGATGCTGACATTTCTAAAGCGGCTGCAGGTCGTGCTCTAGATTCATTCATCGGATCTGTATCTGGTGCGCTAAAAGATGGTGACTCAGTTGCACTTGTTGGCTTTGGTACTTTCTCAGTACGTGAGCGTGCTGCACGTGCAGGTCGTAACCCGCAAACTGGTGAAGCTATTCAAATTGCTGCTGCAAATATTCCTGCTTTTAAAGCCGGTAAAGCGCTTAAAGACGCAGTAAACTAATCACTGTTTTCATACAGTTTAGTTATGGCGAATGTAAATTTACTTAATCAATCTAAATGATGAATTAAGTAACTTTACCGCCAATTACTTCAAGTGAAAAAGCGTATCTGGTAAGATACGCTTTTTTTACATGTGACAAGGTAAAAACCTTGATCAAAAAGAGATAAACAAATGCTTGAGAAAATCAGAGAAGGTTCACAAGGACCTGTAGCCAAAATAATTTTAGGCGCGGTGATTTTATCTTTTGCTTTAGCTGGGATTGGTAGTTACCTAGGTCAAACCACGGAACAACCTGTTGCTGAAGTAAATGGAATTAAAATTAGCCAAACTGAATTTAATCGTGCGTTCCAAAATGAGCGTAGTCGATTAGAACAACAATTTGGTGAATATTTTGCACAAATTTCTGCAGATCCAAATTACATGGCACAAATACGTCAAGGTGTAGTTGACCGCTTAGTACAACAAGAATTGCAATCACAGCTAGCGGCTGATTTAGGCCTTCGCGTAAGCGACGAAAGTGTACGTAAAACAATCTTAGAATTACCGTATTTTCAAGTAGGTGAGCAGTTTAATAACGACCGTTACCTACAAGTTATTCGTCAAATGAATTTTCAACCAGATGCATTTCGTGAATACCTTCGTAAAGATATGACGCGCAGTCAACTTGTTACTGCCGTAGCCGGTACTGACTTTGCTCTTGAGAGCGAGCTTAAAAGCGCTATTTCTCTACAGCAGCAAACGCGCAGCATTGATTACTTAGTTGTAAACAAAGAAGCGCTAGCAGCAAGTGTTGAAGTATCAGAGCAAGAAGTATCTGATTACTACGAGCTAAATGCATCACAGTTTTTATCGCCAGAACTTATCTCAGTTAATTATATTGAGCTTAAAGCCACAGATATTACGGTTGAGTCAGTTACTGAAGATGATGTTAAAGCGTATTACGATCAAAATAAGGCACAATACGTTGAGCCAGAAAAACGCCGTGTTTCACATATCTTAATCGATAACAGCGAAGACGATGATGCAGCAAAAGAAAAAGCCAATGCACTGCACGCACAATTAGAGCAAGGTGCAGATTTTGCTGAATTAGCAGAGTCATCATCTGATGATATTGTTAGTGGTGAAATGGGCGGCGACCTTGAATGGATTGAACGCGATGTAATGGACCCGGCATTTGAAGACGCGACATTTGCGCTTAAAAATAAAGGTGACTTTTCAGAGGTTGTAGCATCAGAGTTTGGTTACCACATAATTAAACTTACTGATATTCAGCCGCAACAAGTTAAAGCATATGATGATGTTAAAGCTGATTTACGTGCGGAGCTTGAACAAGCTGAAAAAATAGATGCCTTTTACGAAAAGCAAACTGAAATGGGTGCACTAGCATTTGAAATTTCAGATCGCTTAGACGATGCTGCCGAAGTTGCAGAGGTAGAGATTAAATCAACGCCGCTTTTAGCAATTAACGCATTACCAGAGCCGTTAAATACGCCCTCTGTAATTGCTGCGTTATCGTCAGTTGATTTACTGGAAGATAAAGTTAACTCTGAAGTTATTGAGCTTGGCGATGAGCATGCGATTATTGTTCGTGTAAATGAACACAAACCAGCTGCCACTAAGCCACTAAGTGAAGTAAGCGAGCAAATTAAAGCACGTTTAGTTAATGAAAAATCATCTGAGCTTGCTAAAGATAAAGCACGTAGTTTATTTGCAGAAGTAAAAGCAGGTAAGAGTTTAAGTGATGTAGCCAATGAGCAAAGCTTAACACTTCGCCAAGAAGCGCAATTAACACGTCAAAGCTATACTGTTTCGCCAGCAATTGTAACTAAAGCATTTAAAATGGCTCATCCTGCAGGTTCTGCAGTGTTTGAAGTAGTTGATTTAAATAATGGTGATGCTGCAATTGTTGCACTTAAGTCGGTAACAGATGCACAAGTTACAGCTAATATTGACCCACAAGCAAAGCAAAGTATCACTATGGCGCAAGCTAATAAAAACTACATGGTATTTATTGAAGCGTTAAAAGCGAATGCTGAGCTTAACTTACCAACGGTTGCACAACCCGTTGAGTAATTAATTTAGCTCATAAAAAAAGGCGCTTTTAAAGCGCCTTTTTTATTGTCTTCAATATAGTTGGTATTATTTGCCTCTTGCAATAAACTCTATGCGATTACCGCTAGGCTCTCTAATCATCATGTGTTTTGTTGGACCTTTACCTAGATTTTCGGGTGCAAACTCTATTTTAATATTATTTTGCGTTTTTAAATGATCGTGTAGCTGCGCTAACTTTTCAATACTCTCAACACTGAGTGCTAAGTGGTGTAACCCCACATTTTCTGCTCGATTAAACTCCACACGTTTTTCATCATTTTTAACACGCCACAACGTAATCGTTATTTTATCGTTTGATAAAAAGTAAGCTGGGTAACTTGGGTTACTCCCGAGCACTTTAAAACCAAGTACGTCAGTAAAAAAAACTTTAGACGAATCAAGGTCTGACACGGTTAATCCTAAGTGGTCAACTCCGCCAACCCAGTTTTTAACATTTGAATTAGGTGCTACATCCGCGATAACCGTTGTTGATAAAAGTAATAGCGATGAAATGCTAGCGAGTAGTGTCTTTTTTAACATAAATCCTCTTTGTAGTATTAATACCAATCCGCAATAATACTTAATCAGTTTGAGGGATTAAATCTGGCGTTAAAAGCGTTAAAAATTTCTGATATAGAACAACTAAATAACGAAATTTTTGCTTTGTTATCGACACGATTTTCTTACTTCAAAATAGATCACTTAATTAAGCGAATTGGTATAACTGTTAAATGCATTGTATTTAACAAGAGACCTTAATAAACGAGGTTATATTACAAAGCAGAATAGATAACCTGAACGCTGGATAGTAAATCTATCTCGAGCAGCTATTGACGCGTAAATTCGCCTTGTTTTCACTGGAAATTTCTGGCTAGAGAAATTAAATTTAAATATCACCATGATTCAATATGATAGTAAATCTCTTAACCAGAGTTCAGGTTAGATACGAAAAAATTCTGTTTTAACAGCTTAATAAACGTTGGGTGATTTTCGATTGAGGTGTTTGGAAAACAACTTCAGTGGCGCCATATTCAACGACTTCTCCCTTATCAAGTACAAGAACTTGGTCGCTAATATGACGAACTAAGCTTAAATGATGAGTGATCATCACATATGTCAGGCCTGTTTCTTGTTGTAATTTGAGAAGTAGATTAACTATTTGTGCTCGAACAGAAGGGTCTAGTGATGATAGTGCCTCATCAAGTACAACAACCTTTGGATCTAAAATTAACGCACGAGCAAGTGCTACGCGCTGTAATTGCCCCACACTAAACATGTGTGGATAGTAATGTTGGTGATCGACTAATAATCCAACTTTTGACAGCGTAGCGCTAATTTTTTCAGTCCGTTCAGCTTTATCAAAGTCAGTATTGTATTGTAGGCAGTCATCAAGCGTATCACCAATGGTTAAACCTGGATTAAGAGAGGCCGCTGAATCTTGAAAAATCATACGAATATAGCGACACTGATTATCACGAATACCGTTATCTTCAATAATATTGCCTTCTAATAAGATCTGTCCGCAGTCTGCGCTGTCAGCGCCTGAAAGCAGTTTGGCAAGTGTGCTTTTACCCGCTCCCGTTTCGCCTATAACAGCAATAGTTTCACCTTTGCCAATGCAAAATGAAATATTTTTAAGTACCGCAAATTTTTTACGACTAAATAAGCCTGCACGAATATTAAATGTTTTAGACAAAGCTTGTACTTTCAATACTGGTTGCATTATCTCATATCCTTAATCAGCGGGAAATGACACGCGTAGCTGTGCCCGTTGTGCTTTGTAAGCTTAGGTGTAACTACGCAGGCTTTTTGAGCCTGTGGGCAGCGTGGTCCTAATCGGCAACCTATCGGTAAATGCTGTAATGTAGGTATGGTGCCTTTTAATGCGTAAAAAGGCTCTTTATGAGCTAGGCCTTGTTCGTAATCAGGTAGGCTTTTTAATAAAGCTTGTGTATAAGGGTGGCGAGGCTGACTAAAAATTTTGTGAGTTGGGCCAGCTTCAACCATTTGCCCGCAATATAAAACATGAATCCCATGTGACCAATGTGCAATTTCTTCTAATTCGTGAGAAATCATCAAAATCGACATGTTTTTTAGCTGGTTTAAACTTTTCAACAACCTAAATACCTGTGCGCGAGTGGTACTTTCTAGTGCCGTAGTGGGCTCATCAGCGATTAAAAGCTTTGGTGTGCGGGCTATGGCCATTGCAATCATTACTTTTTGACATACGCCTTCTGAGAGCTCATGTGGATAGCTATCCAGCACGGCTTCATGATTTTTAATGCCCACTTTATGAATAAGCGCTTTTACTCTGTCTTTTCGCTCGCGGTTACGTTTTAAGAAAAACCCCTTTGTTGGGTTTTCAGGTAAGGTTTCGGCTATTTGATCAAACATTTTTGCTGTAGGGTCAAGACAACGGCTAGGGTCTTGATAGATCATGGCAATATCTTGGCTTACCGTTTTACGGCGTTGCTCGGGTGTTAAGCGCATTAAATCAACACCACGCCAATGCATACGGTCGGCAGTAATATTCCAGCGTTCGTTTAGTACACCCACAATTGCTTTTGCAATTAAGCTTTTACCAGAACCAGACTCACCTACAAGGGCATGTACTTCGCCTTCTTTTAAGCTAAAGCTTACCTTGTCAACGGCTCTAATTATCGTTTCTGAGGTACGCAGCTCAATGGTTAAATTTCGAACATCAAGTAATTGCATTTAATCAGCCTTACGTGCTTTTAACACTTGTCGCAGGCCATCGCCTACTAAATTAGTCGATAACACAGCTAAAAATAACAGTACGCCTGGCAGCGCAACAGTCCATGGTGCCAAATAAATTAGCCCTAAATTTTCGGCTAAAATAGCTCCCCATTCAGTGGTAGGTGGCTGAGCACCAAGCTTTAAAAAACCTAATGCAGAAATATCTAAAATTGCAGTGGAGAGCGCCATCGTGAATATAACCACAATGTGCTCATAAATATTAGGAAAGATACCGCGTGATATAATATGCCAGTTAGACGCACCATCGAGCCTAAACGCGGTAATATAATCTTTGTTTAGTTCATCAACAATTAGGTTTCTGATTGAATGAATAAATTGTGGTAATAGCGCTAAAATAATTGCCCATACCGTGTTCATTAAGCCTGGGCCTAAAATTGCTATGATAATAATAGCCAGTAACAAAGAAGGTATAGAGAGCGTTATATCAAGTAAGTGATTTAAAAAACTTGAGCGAATACCTCGGCTGATACCTGCAAATGTACCTACTAATACACCAATAATAGTTGTAATAAGCGCGGCGACAACAGAGAGGCCAAATGTGTAAGTTGCACCATTCATTAAACGCGAAAGTACATCGCGACCTAAGTCATCAGTACCTAAAATAAAGCGTACATCACCCATTTCCCGCCACGAAGGCGGAATAAGTAATGCATCACTATGCTGTTGGTTAACACCGTACGGTGCTAAAAGTGGAGCACTGGCGGCAAGTAAAGCAAATGCTACAAATATCCACAAGCCAACTAACGCAGGGTGATTATTTTTAAATTTACGCCAAAATCGTGCAAGTGGCGATTTATTCGACTCTTCAGAAAATATATTAAACTTTGCCATGGGCTTGATTCCGCGAGAGTGGATCGAATAGCGTATAAGTAAGCTCTGCAATAATAGTGGCTAATATAACAAATAGTGACACTGCCATTAAGCCGCCTTGTATAGCTGGATAATCGCGTTGATAAATACTATCGATAAGCCAGCGGCCAATGCCGGGCCACGAAAAAATAACTTCAGTAATCATCGCAAGCGTTATTAGCGTACTAAATTGCAAACCAATTTGTTTAATTACCGGTAATAGCGCATTACGCAGTGCATGATGAATTATAAGTTGTCTGCGGTTAAGGCCTTTAGCCCTTGCGGTTTTAATAAAACTTTGGTCCATAACTTTAAGCATAGACTCACGAGTAAAGCGCACTAATACGGTGGTCGGATACATGGCGAGCACAATTGTGGGTAGTGTTAAATGGCGCAGGGCGTCTAAAAATGCCATTCCTTTATATGGAAATCCAGCTAGTGCAATATCAATTAAAATAAAGCCTGTATTGGCGGGGATCTCATAAAGTAACCCCATTCTTCCCGACATCGGAAACCAGCCCAGTTTGAGAGAAAAAACCATAATAAGCAATAGTGCTAACCAAAATACGGGCATGGAATAACCAACCATAGTGGTTGAATTTATAAGTTTATCAGGCCAACGTTTATAGTACGCAGAACCTAAAATGCCAGCGGGTACGCCAACGACAATCGATACAATTAATGCATAAACACTTAGTTCCAGTGTAGCGGGTAATAAATCAACAATATGGCTAAATACATTGTCACCTGATGCAAAAGAAAGCCCCCAATCGCCTTGGAATATTCGTCCTAAAAAGGCTATATATTGAACAAAATAGTTACTGTTATATAAATATTTATCTTCAAGCTCACTGTGTTGAGCAAAGTTACTACTTGGTACACCACTTAAATTACTTAATGGATCGCCTGGGAACAAATAACTAATTGAAAATGTAAAAACACTCAGCATTAGGGTCATAAAAAGCAATAAACCTAAACGACGTAAAATATAATCTAAGATCATTATTTTTTCCTCGCATTAGCTAGTGAAATTGCACCAAATGGGCCAAGCGTTATACCTTCAACGTCTGCGCTACTGGCTTGAAAACGTAAGCCATGTGCAATAGGCAGCAATGGCAGCTCGTCAACAATTAAGCTTTGTGCATCATCGTAGTATTTTTTTCGCATGTTTAAATCAGTCGTATCGAGCGCTTTTGTAAGTAATAAATCAAATTGCGGATTGCACCAGTTAGCAGGATTTTTACCGGTAAAGGTTGCAGTGCAACTTAAAAGAGGGCTAAAAAAGTTATCCGGATCAGGTGTATCAGCGGCCCAACCAAGCAATACACTATCATGCCTGTGCTCGCCAATACGTTGAATAAACGTATTCCATTCATACTCTACAATGCTTACATTAACGCCCACTTTGCGTAAATCACTTTGCATAAGCTCAGCCATTTTACGCGCGTTAGGGTTATAAATACGGCTTACGGGCATCGCCCAAATAGTCATATCAAAGCCATCAGGTAAGCCTGCTTCAATTAGTAACTTTTTAGCAAGTTCTGGATCAAACGTAGGTATATCTTCTTGTGGTTCAAACGCCCAAGAGGTTGGCGGCAAAATAGATTGTGCGCGAGTACCATTACCGTAATAAACCGCCTGCATTATTTTATCTACATCTATTGCATGCGCGAGTGCTCGGCGTACGCGCAAGTCGTCAAACGGGGCACGTTCTGTATTAAACGCCCAATAACCTATGTTTAAGTTTGTTTCTTTTTCAACGTTTATATCGTCGCGTTGCGCTAAAATACTCAATTGCGCACTACTTGGATGAGCCGTTACATCGCACTCTTTAGTCAGCATTTTTGCTATACGCGTAGTGCCGTTAGGCGTTATGTCGTAAACCAATTGTTCAAGTGCGACGTGGTGCTTCCAATAAAGTGGGTTTCGGTAAAAGCGTACGAGGTGATCTCGGCGATATTCTTTATAAATATATGGGCCGGTGCCAATAGGGTACTGATCAAATAAGTTTTCTTGATTATTTTTCTTAAGTTTCATGGCGTATTCTTCTGAAAGCACCACGGCAAAGTCGGTGGCCATATTAGCTAAAAAGCTGCTTTCAGGATTAAACAATTCAAAACGAACTTGATGATCAGTAACACGCACAATTTTACGAATAAGTTGATCAATCCCCACACTTTGAAAATACGGGTAATTGGCATCGCCCACAAAGTGATATGGATTATAGACATCGAATAGTCGGCTAAAGGTAAATATAACGTCGTCGGCGTTAAAATCCCGAGTAGGGGTAAAATAAGCGGTTGTATGAAATTTCACACCTTTGCGCAATGTGAAGGTAATAGATTTACCGTCTTTACTTATTTTCCAATCGGTTGCCAGCTCACTTTGAAACTCTGCCGTAACAGGGTCAATGCTAATTAGGCGGTCGTATAGCTGGTTGGCAATAATATCAATAGTAGAACCGGTGGTCGTAACTTGTGGATTAAACGACACAGGGTTAGCTTCAGCGCAATAAACTAAGCCTTGGTTTTTTTCTTCTATGATTTCTTCTTTGTTATCAATGCAACCTACTAAGGTGACCGCTAGTAAAGTAAGTAATAATTTATGCACCCGCATAACCTCTAACTATTGTTGATCCAACAAATTGTATTTTTTAAGATAACCACGTAATTGATGATACGTTAAACCAAGTACTTCTGCAGTTTTCTTTTGATTAAATTGGCTATGTTCGAGTGCTTTATTAATCATGTTTATTTCAAAGTCGTTTGAACGCTCTTTTAAACTACACGGAAATTGAATATCAACGGCTATATTACTGCTTGCTTGAGCAATCGGCGGCGCAACAACAATAGGCTCGACATTAACAGTTTGGGCCGCTATAGGTGCTTTAATGCGCGCTTTTGGTCTAAATGGGCTATCGAATGGGTCTAAAATAATCTGGTGAACGGGGATATGTTCACTGCCATGGCGATACAAACTACGTTCAACCACATTTTTAAGTTCACGAATATTGCCGGGCCAATCATAACTAAGCAGTGTTTCTGTTGCGCTTCGGGTAAAACCGCTAAACAGTTCCCACTCTAAATCGCGCGCCATATTCATCGCAAACTGCTCAGCAAGAAGCATAATATCGTCTTGGCGTTCGCGCAGTGGTGGCAGGGTAATTACATCAAAGGCAAGGCGATCGAGTAAATCACTTCTAAATTCACCTTGCTCGGCCAAATAAGGAAGATCTTCGTTTGTCGCACACACTAAGCGGGTATCTACTTTTACAGTTTGTTTGCCGCCAACACGTTCAAACTCACCGTATTCTATAACGCGCAGCAGTTTTTCTTGTACCATAGCTGAGGTATTAGCTAATTCATCTAAAAACAGTGTGCCGCTGTTAGCGCGTTCAAAACGACCTTCGTGTCGTTTGCTTGCCCCCGTAAAAGCACCGCTTTCGTGGCCAAATAATTCACTTTCGAGTAGGTTCTCGTTAAGCGCTGCACAGTTAAGCTTTACGTAGTTTTGATCCCAGCGTTTTGATAAAAAGTGTAAGCGTGCTGCTATTAGCTCTTTACCTGTGCCGCGTTCACCAATAATAAGTACCGGTTTATCTAAATTAGCCAGTTGCGATACCTGATCTAATACAGACAGAAAGCTATCTGATTGGCCGAGTAAATTATCCTGTTGGCGATATTGGCTCATATTTCCTAACTCTTGGTCATTTTTACTAACTGTTAGTGTATTTCATAATTAGGGAGAACTAAAGAAATTTGTATATTTAGTTTAACTTAATGAAAATAAAGTGTATTTTATCTTTTAAAAAGTTGGCAAGCATATTGATACTAGTTATAGCAGACTAACTAAGTTTTAATTACAGAGGTAAATGTTATGGGAATTTTTTCACGTTTTGCAGATATTGTTAATTCTAATATCAACGCCATTTTAGATAAAGCAGAAGACCCAGAAAAAATGGTTCGTCTGATTATTCAAGAAATGGAAGACACGCTTGTTGAAGTACGTTCTACATCAGCTAAAACATTGGCTGAGAAAAAAGAAATTGTACGCCGCTTAGATACGCTTAAAGCACAAGTAAGTGATTGGCAAGATAAAGCCGAACTGGCTTTAAGTAAAGACCGCGACGATTTAGCGCGTTCAGCCCTACTTGAAAAGCAAAAGTCGGCAGATGCCGTTGCTTCAGTCGCTAGTGAACTTGAACATGTAGAGTCTCATATTGAGAAATTACAGCAAGAAGTAACGACACTACAAGAAAAGCTAGCAGATGCGAAATCTCGTCAAAAGGCAATTATACTTCGCCAACGTTCGGCTGAGTCGCGCCTTGAAGTGAAAAAGACACTTGATAGCTCAAAAGTAGAAGAAGCACTTAACCGCTTTGAACGTTACGAAACCAAAATTGATGGACTAGAATCTCAAATTGAGTCGTACGATTTAGGTAAAAAGACGTTAGCGGATGAAATTGCTAATCTACAAAAAAATGAAAAAATAGATGATGAGCTAGCCGAACTTAAAAAGAAGTTAGCTGATAAATAATTTATAAAGGGGCACTTAAAGTGCCCCACTGCTTAAAAACATCAAAACGGATTGTCAGGAGAGGATTATGTTTGATCCAGAGATATTAGTTGCACCATTTATTTTGTTTATGATTTTTGTTGCTCCGCTGTGGCTAATTTTACACTACCGCAGCAAAAAACAAGTAAACCAAGGTTTAAGTGAACACGAACATCGCCAATTACTTGAGCTTGCACACAAAGCTGAAAAAATGGCTGATCGATTAGAAACACTTGAAGCATTGCTTGATCAAGAGTCACCACAATGGAGACGCAAAGTATGAGTGCCAAACGCGAATTATTAAGAGACCCTCAACGCGGTAAAGTAGCCGGTGTATGTGCGGGATTAAGTGACTACTTTAATATGGAATTATGGTTAGTTCGCATTATATTTGTTAGTGCGGTACTGCTAACGGGTGGCCCATTATTTGTGGTAGCGTATATTGCAGCCTGGTTCATTTTAGATAAAAAAGAGCCCGCAGCGGCGCAAACAAAAAGCTCAACTAAAACTGACGATCCGCTAGAAGTAAAATTTAAAGTATGGCAAAAAGGCGAGCCACCGCGCCGCGCATTGCAAGATTTAAAAGAGCGTTTAACGCGTGTAGATACTCGCCTTCAAGATATGGAGCGCCATGTAACTTCAAGCGAGTTTACGGTGAGCCGTGAAATTAACAAACTTTAAAGGATTTAATAGCACCTTATTTGCAGCGTGATAAATTACGGCAAATTAGGTGCAAGACACTTTATGAGCCAATCATTTGCAAAAAAGACCTTTAAAAGTATTAAAGGCAAAGCACAAAAAGCCCTTCATCGCAGTTTAGATCAACACGTAAAACTTGCCGTAACTGGCCTAAGTGGTAGTGGTAAAACAGCCTTTATTACCGCGCTTGTTAAACACTTAACAACCCAAGCTGACGATAAAAACTTACCTTTTTTTGATGTAATGCGCGAGCACCGCCATGTGGCCACTAAAGTTGTGCCGCAAGAGGCGTTAAAAGTCCCTACGTTTAATTATACGCGTGCGCTAAATTCATTATTACCAAGCGATGGGATGCCTACATGGCCTGCATCTACCGAGCGGATTAATACGCTGCGCTTGGCAATAAAGTATCAAAGTAATGCAGGGCTGCGCGGCCACTTTTCGCCGCAATCAACGCTTTATTTAGATATTATTGACTACCCGGGTGAATGGCTCCTTGATTTACCTATGCTTGAGCAAAGCTATTCTCAATGGTGCGAGCAGCAATATCCGTTATTAACTCAGCCTTCGCGCGTAAACACATCAAGTGATTTTTTAATGGCCGTTGAGCAACTTGACTTAAACGCTCCCGTTGATGAAAACGCACTTGCTCATATTGCTCAGCTTTATCAAAGCATGTTGGTAGGGCTTAAAAAAGACACCAAACTTGCCATGTTACAACCTGGGCGCATGCTTATGCCTGGAGACTTACAAGGCGCGCCATTGTTATTGTTTTTTCCGGTATCGGGTGAAATAAACAGTGACGATGTCGTTGCGGGTTCTAATTTAGCGCATTTAATTAAGCGTTTTAACGCCTATATAAAAGAAGTTGTAAAACCATTTTATAATGAGCATTTTAGACACTTCGATCGCCAAATCGTACTTGTAGATGTACTTAGTGCGCTAAACGAAGGGCACGAAACACTCCAAGAGCAAAGCAGTGTAATAAACCAATTACTCGCACACTTTAACTATGGTGAGTCAGGCTTTTTTAAACGCTTATTTAAGCCCAACATAGACAAAATATTATTTGCAGCTAATAAATCAGATCATATAAGTGCTAAGCATCATAAAGATTTAGCATTGCTACTTGATTCGCTCGTGCATGAGCAAAGCAATCATTTAAAGTTTGATGGTGTGCAAATAGAAACCATGGCTATGTCGTCAATTACAGCAACACAGCCGCGCCAAATTGCCGACAAAGGCCAAACGCTTGACTGTATTTACGGTAAACCATTACACGAACCTGATTGGCTTACGTATTTACCGCCGCAACCTCCCTCGCGGATGCTTAATAAAAATGAGTGGCCAGCACAGGGATTTGAGTTTTTATCGTTTTCTCCAATACCGAGCCCCGATAAGCAACTCAAACATATTCGATTAGATCATGTCATGCAGTACCTGCTAGGAGACAAATTAACATGAGTGAGTCAAACCAACCATTTCAAGCAGGGCGTCGTATAGATACGCAAAGCATTGAGCAAAACGAACCCGTTTTAGCACCTGCAAAAATTATTCAGCACGGGCAAAGTGATTACGAAGAACTGGAAGATGAAGCACTAGAGCCAGAAATAGATCTGGAGCCTGTTTATAAAAAGTCAAAGTGGCAAACGCTTAAAGGTGTTTTTGCTCTTAGTTTTATAGTACTGGTGCTTTTAGAATTTGCGTACTCGTTATTATTTGCTTTCGAGCAGTCAATTATTTTAGGCAGTGTTTATCTAACCGCAGTTGTAAGTGGCGTGCTGCTAATTGGGCGCTTATTGTGGCGAGAGTACCGAATGTTGCGCAGTTTAAAGCGTAACCAACTGCACCGAGTTGAAGCCGACAGGCTTTTAAACAGCGAGCAAGTAGGCGGTGCATTACCTTGGCTCGAAAAACTCAATAAACATCAGGAGCTTGATAACTTTGAAACCTTTAAAAATCAAGTAGCGATGCATCACAGCGACAAAGAAATAATGACCCTGTACGCCAACAGTTTATTAATAACCCAAGACACCAGAGCTAAAAAGCTTATAAATCGTTTTGCGACTGAATCAGCTCTACTAGTTGCCCTAAGCCCACTTGCGCTGGTGGATATGATGGCTGTGCTTTGGCGCGGTACTAAATTAATAGAACAAATTGGTAAAATTTACGGCATTGGTTTTGGTTACGCGAGCCGCATAAAGTTATACCGTATGCTGATAAAACAAGTAATGTTTGTTGGCAGTGCAGAGCTTGTATCTGACCTTGCTGCAACTGCACTAAGTGCTGAGCTTTTAGGTAAGCTTTCGGGACGAGCTGCGCAAGGGGTTAGTGCTGGTATTTTTACAGCGCGTATTGGTTACAAAGCAATGGAGCTTAGTCGCCCATTACCACGGCTTGAAAATAAACGCAGCTTGTTAAAAGGCACTGTGCAAAGCATCGCAGGTAAAATTATGAGCCGCAAAAAGGCGGAGTCAACACACTAGATTAGCAGTGGCAATATTTGTGTACAAACGTGCGCTGCACGGTTTTTACACAAATAGCCATCTGAGCATCCGGCATGCTTGCTGTTTGTAAGCGCATACGTTTTGATTGTTGAATCGCAAAAACATAATAATCAAAAAATGAGCCTACAATGAGCAAGCATCATATAAACACCCAGTGTATTCACGGACCACAAAAAGCAAACGACCCGCACGGCGCACTCACTTCTCCTTTGTATCAAACCTCTACCTTTCATTTTGAAAATGCCGCTCAAGGTGCTGCGCGTTTTGCAGGCGACGAACCTGGCTATATTTATACGCGCTTAGGAAATCCTACAACCACAGAGCTTGAACAAAAAGTTGCTCAATTAGAGAGTTGTGAAGCAGCTGCTGCAACCGCAACAGGTATGGGGGCTGTATCTGCCTCAGTACTGAGTTTTTTATCGCAGGGAGATCACCTTGTTGCCTCAAGTGCTTTGTATGGTTGTACCTTTGCATTTTTCTCGCATATGTTGCCGCGCTGGGGAATCGAAGTCACTTTTGTTGATATGACCAACGAGGACGAACTACGGGCTGCTATCAAACCTAATTCAAAAATGATATTTGTAGAAACGCCAATTAATCCCACTATGGCGGTTATTGATTTGGCACTGATTGGCGCAGTTGCTAAAGAGCACAGTTTAATTAGTGTAGTCGACAACACCTTTTTAACGCCGCTACTGCAATCACCCAAAAAATACGGTATCGACATTATAATGCACAGTGCGACCAAGTACTTAAACGGCCACGGAGACGTAGTCGCCGGTATTGTATGTGGATCGCTTGAGCACATAACACACATTAAAATGACCGTACTAAAAGACATTGGTGCAACCATAAGCCCGCACGATGCATGGCTAATTAATCGAGGCCTAAAAACACTCGCTATTAGAATAGAGCGCCATTGTCAAAGCGCACAAACAATAGCGCAATATCTAGAAGCGCATCCACAAGTAAGCACCGTATATTACCCGGGGCTTAAATCGCACCCAGGTTATAGGTTTATTGGTAACCAAATGAAAGCCGCTGGTGGTGTTATTGCGTTTGAAATAAAAGGCACGCTACAAGATGGCGCACAATTTATTGATAGTATGAAACTTTGTACACTTGCAGTAAGCCTCGGCGACGCTGAAACACTGATTCAGCATCCTGCATCTATGACTCACTCGCCTTATACGCCAGAGGAGCGAGCTGCCGCTGGAATAAGTGATGGGCTGATCAGACTCTCGGTGGGGCTTGAAGATGTTAACGACATTATTAGTGATTTAGACCAAGCTTTTACTAAAATTGGTTAGGTGTATTTAATTGTATACACTTAAAAATAAGCTACAGGCCTTTATTTAAAGGTCTGTATTTTTAATGTGCCATGAGTGTAATTTTAACTTTACGATCTAAGTGATCACGCTAAATACTGATGTTAGCCTATCTATTAAACTTTTCTTCACTTTTGCATAGTATGGAGTCATTCGATATTCAACAGGTTTGAGTATCACACTGACACCGATTTAGGGCTCACACCCAAGAAGGTACTTATGGCTAAAGCAAGTAAATACACATCCAAAACACCAGACGAAAATGGTGTTATACACTGGAGTGATGAAGAAAATAAAATTTGGTCTGAGCTTGTAGCACGCCAACTTGCATGCATTGAAGGCAAAGCCTGCAACGAGTACATGCAAGGGTTAAAAAAGATTAACCTGCCGCACGACCGTATTCCGCAGTTAAGCGAGCTAAACGAAGTGTTACTAGCCACTACCGGTTGGCAAGTTGCACCAGTACCTGCGCTTATCGACTTTGATGAGTTTTTTAGATTACTGGCAAACAAGCAGTTTCCGGTAGCTACATTTATTCGTAGCCGCGAAGAATTTGACTACCTACAAGAGCCAGATATTTTTCATGAAATATTTGGCCATTGCGCCATGCTAACTAACCCTGACTTTGCCGAGTTTACGCATAAGTACGGGCAATTAGGTTACGCAGCGCAGAAAAAGGACCGTGTATACCTTGCGCGTATATACTGGTTTACAGTCGAATTTGGTTTAATGCAAACCGAAGATGGCCTGCGTATTTACGGCGGCGGCATTTTATCAAGCCCAGGGGAGACTCAGTATGTATACTCAAATACGCCAGAAATTAGCCCAATGAACGTGCTTGATGTACTGCGTACGCCGTACCGTATTGATATTATGCAACCACAGTACTACACCATAAATTCGATTCATGATCTGTTTGATATATCGCAAATGGATATTATGACTTTGGTTGAGCGAGCTAAAGAGCTTGGTTTGCATGACCCAAAATTTCCACCAAAAGAAAAATTAGCCAGTTAAACATTAATGCTAAAAAAGCTAAAAGTAAGGATTTAGAATGTCTTCATTAAGTGCACAAAAATGCGAAGCCTGTCATGTAGATGCGCCAAAAGTATCTGACGAAGAGTTAGCACAATTAATTACTAAAATCCCAGACTGGGTACCAGAAGTACGCGACGGCATTATGCAGCTTGAGCGTGTTTATAAATTTAAAAATTTTAAACAAGCTATCGCGTTTACTAACAAAGTGGGCGACATGGCAGAAGATGAAGGCCACCACCCTGGTTTATTAACCGAGTGGGGCAAAGTAACTGTAACGTGGTGGAGCCATTCAATTAAAGGTCTGCACAAAAACGACTTTATTTGCGCAGCTAAAACAGACGACGTATTTAACGCGCTGTAATTAAAAATTAATTGAGCAAACCCAAAAGCACTTATTTTATAAGTGCTTTTTTGGTTTTGGGAGGTTGTTGCTAACAATGAGCAGCAGCTCTGTATTGTTTTTATCGGCGTAGGTTGGGTTGAGTGAAACGAGGCCCTATGGTTATCTGAAAGTTGCCTTTGAACTTAAAACTTTAGGCTTATATGGGTTAGTATCAACTCCTAACTCGTAGAGTTTTTTATTAAAAAATAAATTGTCTAACATATCATTAAAGACGGGGTCTTCAGTAGTAAATTTACAACACGGTCCAAGTATAATTGTGTCAATTATATTTATTGGAAAACTTACTTCAAGATAGCTTTTAATAAAGCCATTAGAGTTTATGAATTTCACATCTTGAGGTGGTGGCAGTTTTTCAATGAAAGAAACTAACCTTACTTCACCTTCGTCTATGAAATCCTCATTTTTACCTGTTGTTATAAATGCGATAAAGTCATCAAGAAAGTTACTTCTAGCCTCAAATTCACAATCATTACTATCAAAAGTAGAGGCTAATTTTAACAAGTTTTGAGCTTCTTTGTTTAATTGTTCTTGTATATAAATGCAATTCCCAGCAATGCGGTAAATACTATTTAGACAGCAGTGCCGTAATGCAGATAAATTCATACCAAAGCATATTCCTTTACCGCTATCTGCATATCCCCGCCACTGGCTTAAAGTATCAGGATTATTACTAAAGCTCATTATATGTATGTAGTGATTTTCAATATATTTTTTGAAAAACTGAATATTTTCGATGCCTTTATTAAACCCTTCATTTGAAATATTTAATTTTTCCATTAACTCAGGTTTTTGTTTTTCTAAATTTAAAAGAAGATTAATATTATGCTCTATCTCTGTATAGTCATTCATTGTTCTTGCGTCGCCAAACCTAAAAGTTCTGCTATTCACAATAGAGATAAAAGCATCCAAAGATGTGTAGTGATAGACTAGCTCGTTACTTTCTTCAGTACCCATATGATCAACTCTCCATTTAAACCGATTCAAACTTTATAGATATAATAATAGAAAACGTATAGATAACAAAAAAAGCTCTAAACCCAAAGGGCTTAGAGCTTTCTATATACAATTAAAGTTTAGCTAAAACACTTAACTTCAAAGTATAGTTGGGTTTCGTTTCACTCAACCCAACCTATGTTTAACACAAATCAGCTAAAAGCTTATCGATTTTTTACTCATCAATTGAGCGTAGTAGGGCGTTTATGCCTACTTTTTCACGTGTTTGCTTATCTACTTTCTTCACGATGATTGCAGCGTACAGGCTGTGAGTGCCATCTTTTGACGGTAGTGCGCCTGGTACAACTACGGCGCCTGCTGGTACGCGGCCATAGTGAGTTTCGCCGGTTTCGCGGTCATAAATACGAGTGCTTTGGCTGATGTAAACACCCATTGAAATTACTGCGCCTTCTTCAACAATTACGCCTTCCACAATTTCAGAACGTGCGCCAATAAAACAGTTGTCTTCAATGATGGTTGGGTTAGCTTGTAGAGGCTCTAAAACGCCGCCTATGCCAACGCCACCTGATAAATGTACGTTCTTACCAATTTGTGCACATGAGCCTACAGTTGCCCATGTATCAACCATGGTGCCGTCGTCAACGTATGCGCCAATGTTTACGTACGATGGCATAAGTACGACGTTTTTACCTACAAAGCTGCCTTTACGTGCTACCGCGTTTGGTACTACGCGCATACCACCTTGCTGAAATTGCTCTGGCGTGTAGTCGCTAAATTTAAGCGGTACTTTGTCGTAAAACTGGTTTACGCCGTCGTTCATTGGTTGGTTGTCGCGAATACGAAACGACAGTAATACTGCTTTTTTAAGCCACTGGTGTACAACCCATTCACCCGATATTTTTTCAGCAACGCGTGCTGCGCCGCTATCAAGTAAATCAAGTGCGTCAATAATGGCTTGTTTTACGTCGCTTGATACTGTGCTTGGGCTAATGCTATCGCGGTTGTCCCATGCGTTTTCGATCATCGTTTTTAAATCTGACATGTGTGTCCTCTATTCTGTTTCGGCGTTGAATTTTTTACGTAATGCCTGATGAATTTTTGCTTGCTCTTCATCAGTCAGCGCTTGGTATTCGTTATTAGATACAACAAAGAAATCCTCTGCACGTTCACCCACCGTGGTAATACGGGCAGCGTGAATGTGCAGTAAATGCGCTTGGAAAACTTCGGCTATTTTGGTTAGTAAACCTTGTATATCGACGGCTTGAATTTCTATTAAGCTACGGTCTTTTCGTGCATGTGGGCGCAACACAATTTTAGGTTTAATATTAAAATCTTTAAAGCGTTGAGAACGGCTCTTCTTAAAGCGAATTTTTTTACGTGGATCGCTCAATGCTTGCTCAAGTCCGCGTTTAATTGATTGCGCTCGACCACTTGCAATAGGGTCGCCACTTACTTCAAGTATGACAAAGCTAAACAGGACGTAACCGTCTTTGGTGGTCAGTACTTGTGCGTGCTGTATTTGTGCTTTTTTAGATCCAATGACACTCACTAATCTCGCAAATAGTGCACCAGAGTAGGGGCTGTATACAAATACTTGTGTACCACCATGCATGGCTTTGTTAGATACAATTACACTGGGTTGGCTTAAATCGGTGCTACTTAATAAATGCTCACTTTGCCACGATATTTGCTGTTCGCTAAAGGCGGTAAAGTAATTGGCTTTAAAACGACTCCAAATTAAATCAATTTTTTCCTCTTGATAGCCCAAGTTAAGTAGACGTTGTTTAGCTTGGTGCTTTTTATCGCGAATTTGGTCGCGTTGATCCATTGGGTTTTCGAGCCCTAAGCGCAACGCGCGTTGCGTGTGCAAGTACAATTCACGCAGTAGGGTGTTTTTCCAATCGTTCCATAAGTTGTCGTTGGTTGCACGTATGTCGGCAACGGTTAAACAATATAAATAGTCGAGTTGGCGCTCTGTTTTAATACGTGTTGCAAAGTCTTTTATTACAGCAGGGTCGTTAATGTCTTTACGCTGCGCGGTAACCGACATAAGTAAATGGTTACTTACAAGCCATGCTACTAATTTTGCATCAGCCGATGAAAAACCATGTAATTTAGCAAAGGCTATAGCATCAACAGCGCCAAGCTCTGAGTGATCGCCCCCTCGGCCTTTAGCGATGTCGTGAAATATACCGGCTAAATACAGTAGCTCCGGTTTATCCATGCGAGTGACTATTTCACTGCAAATAGGAAACTCGCTAATGCCTGTTTTATCAAAGTATTGGTAAATGTTTTTGATTAATTTGTGAGTGTGCTCATCTACGGTATAAGCATGAAACAAATCGAACTGCATTTGCCCAAATATATTACGCCACTGCGGTAAGTAGGCGGCAAGCATGCCGTGTTTGTGCATTAACGTAAATGCGCGTCCCATACCGTTAGGGTGTTTGACTAAGCGTAAAAATGCTTCACGACAGGCTGCATAATCTTGTAAATCACCCAATAAACGACGGCGTACTTGTCGAATAGTACGAATAGTACTTGGGTAAATATGGGTGATTTCGGGGTTGTCGGCGATGTGCTCAAACAATACAAAGAGCTGGTCACGTCTAAAAAATACGGATGGATCTTTTACGCGTATTTGATGGCCAACACGTTCAAAATTTCTGTCGAGTACTTCTACAACATTTTCACTATTTTGTGGTGAAATGCTTTGCTCAAAATACGAAAGCAGCATTTGGTTAAGCTCGCGTACGCGGCTCATTATTCTAAATAAGCGTTTCATCATACGCTCAACCGAGGCTTTACCATCGCTGCCAAAACCTAAAATTTCGGCGGCTTGGGGTTGATGATCAAACAATAAACGGTTTTCTGAACGCCCTGCAGCCAAATGAAGAGCAAAACGAATGTTCCATAGGTTTTCTAGGCACTCTGATAGCTCTTGAAACTCTTCGTGAGTTAGATAACCGTGGCTAATTAGCTCTTGCAGTGTTTCGGCTCTAAAGTGTTTTTTAGCAACCCAAATGATGGTTTGTAAGTCGCGAAGGCCACCGGGGTTTTCTTTAATGTTTGGTTCAAGGTTATACGCAGTGCCGTGGCACTTTCTGTGACGTAAGTTTTGCTCTTGTACTTTGGCAACAAAAAAGTCGCTAGAACCCCAAACAGGGGTTTCTAGTACAAAGGTTTTAAGTTTTTCGAACTCGATATGGTTGCCAAAAATAAGCCGACTTTCGAGCAAGCTGGTGGCAAAGGTGACGTCTTCACGTTTTTGCTCAATAGCTTGCTCAATGGTACGCACGCTATGGCCAATCTCTAAGTTGAGATCCCACAGCATAGTGACAAACTGGCCTATTTTTTCGCATATTTCTTCACTGGGTTGTTCAGTGACTAAAAGTAGAAAATCAATATCGGAATAAGGATGAAGTTCGCCGCGTCCATATCCGCCCACAGCAATTAGCGCTAAATCAGGTTCGTGCGATAACTCATAAACATGAAAGAGCTTAATTAATAGGCGGTCAATAAACTCAGCCCGGGCATTAATTAAATTCCCAACCGGTTGCTTAGAAAATTCGTTATGTAGCCATTTATAAAAATAGCTAGAACAATCGCGATAATCACTAAGTTGCTCAGCATCGCTAAGCAACTTTTTTACTTTGTTGGGTAATGCCACGTGGGCTGGCTCCTTGTTTAACCTTTCACACGGATAAGATTTTTCTTATCAAGTGTTTCGGTCTTATTAGTGTTCTATTATCCTGTCGATAGTATCATCCGATCGTAGCGTTAAAATTTCAACACCATTTTCGGTCACTAATAAAGTATGTTCCCACTGTGCAGACAAACTACGGTCGCGTGTTACTACTGTCCAATCATCTTTAAGAAGCTTACATTGGCGTTTACCCGCATTAACCATAGGTTCAATAGTTAAACACATACCTGCTTTTAAGGCTTCGCCAGTGCCGGCTTTACCATAATGCATTATTTGTGGTTCTTCATGAAACCCTGCGCCAATACCGTGACCGCAATATTCACGTACGATTGAGTAGTTAAAGCTTTCTGCATATTTTTGAATCGCTGAGCCAATATCGCCTAAGCGCACACCTGGTTTTACCATTTTAATAGCAAGGTATAAGCTTTCTTGTGTTACTTCTGCAAGACGCTTAGCTTGAATGTTTGGTGTACCAACGTGGAACATTTTAGATGTGTCGCCGTGGTAACCGTCTTTAATGACAGTTACGTCAATATTTACGCTGTCGCCTTCTTTTAATGCTTTGTCATTTGGAATTCCGTGACATATAACATGATTAACTGACGTACAAACTGATTTTGGAAAGCCATGATAATTTAATGGAGCAGGGATTGCTTGTTGCACATTAACAATATAATCATGACAAAGTGTATTTAGCTCATCGGTGGTAACACCTGGCACTACATGAGGGCCGATCATTTCAAGTACATCGGCCGCTAAGCGCCCAGCTACGCGCATTTTCTCTATTTCTTCAGGGGTCTTGATAATAGCGCTCATTGAGGCTCCAAAGTTGAGTTTTTAACATTTATCGTCGAACAAATTTTGCACGCGACGTTGAGTATTTAATTTTAATATGGTATAAAGCGCGCCGTCTTTTTACAAATAAATTCTTAAATGATTTTTTGTATTTAAGGCAAACACAATTTGATTTTAACACACACACGTATCGTCACATACACTTGGGTGCATTTGAAGTTTAATTACTTCGGTGTTGGTGCTATGGGATATGTGGAGGCCTAACCCTAAACAACTATAGAGGATCTATAAAATGGCAAATGTTTCAATGCGCGATATGCTTCAAGCTGGTGTTCACTTTGGTCACCAAGCACGTTACTGGAACCCTAAGATGAAGCCTTTCATCTTCGGTACACGTAACCGTGTTCATATCATCAACCTTGAGCAAACAGTACCAATGTTCAATAACGCACTTAAGTTTTTAACTGGTGCTGCTTCAAACAAAGGTAAAGTTCTTTTCGTTGGTACTAAGCGCGCAGCAAGCGAAGCAGTTAAAGAAGCAGCTATTGCAAGCGACCAGTATTACGTTAATCACCGTTGGTTAGGTGGTATGTTGACTAACTGGAAAACAGTTCGTCAATCAATCAAGCGTCTTAAAGACCTTGAAGTACAAAGCCAAGACGGTACTTTCGAGAAATTAACTAAGAAAGAAACGTTAATGCTTAACCGCGAAATGGACAAGCTTGAAAAAAGCCTTGGTGGTATCAAAAACATGGGCGGTCTTCCAGACGCGCTTTTCGTTATCGATGCTGACCACGAGCACATTGCTATCCGTGAAGCTAACAACCTAGGTATTCCAGTTGTTGCAATCGTTGATACTAACTCTAATCCAGACGGCGTTGATTTCATCGTTCCTGGTAACGATGATGCTATCCGTGCTGTAAGCCTTTACACTAGCGCTGTTGCAGCTGCTATCACTGAAGGTCGCGAGAATAACATCGTTGCTCAAGCTGAGAAAGACGATTTCGTTGAAGCTGAGTAATTAGCTGTCATCAAGTCTTCATCTTTTTAAGGTGAAGACTTGCTATTCTTGTAGAGCGGGTAACCCGCTTATCTAAACCAGATTTCAGATTTGAGGATTTACTAATGGCTGTAACTACTGCCCTAGTTAAAGAATTACGCGAGCGCACAGGCGCTGGCATGATGGATTGTAAAAAAGCGTTAACTGAGACTGATGGCGACATCGAGTTAGCGATTGAAAACATGCGTAAAAGTGGCGCTGCTAAAGCTGCTAAAAAAGCAGGTAACATTGCTGCTGAAGGTACTATCATCATCAAGCAAAATGCGGGTGTTGCAGTACTAGTAGAAGTTAACTGTCAAACTGACTTCGTTGCAAAAGACGTAAGCTTCTTAGCATTTGCTAACAAAGTTGCTGACGCTGCAATTGCTGACACAATCTCTATCGAAGACTTACAAGCTAAGTTTGAAGAAGACCGTGTTGAGCTAGTTACTAAAATTGGCGAAAACATCAACGTACGTCGCCTGCAGTACGTAACTGGTGAAAACCTAGTTGAGTACCGCCATGGCGATCGTATCGGTGTTGTTGTTGCTGGTGTTGCTGATGAAGAAACACTTAAGCATGTTGCAATGCACGTTGCTGCATCTAGCCCTGAATACTTAACACCTTCTGATGTGCCTGCTGATGTTGTTGAAAAAGAAAAGCAAGTACAAATCGAAATCGCGATGAATGAAGGCAAGCCTGCTGAAATCGCTGAGAAGATGGTTGTTGGTCGTATGAAGAAATTTACTGGTGAGGTTTCTCTTACTGGTCAAGCTTTCATCATGGAACCTAAAAAATCTGTTGGCGATATTCTTAAAGAGAAAAACGCAACAGTTACTAGCTTCGTACGTGTAGAAGTTGGTGAAGGTATCGAGAAGAAAGAAGAAGATTTTGCTGCTGAAGTTGCTGCTCAAATTGCTGCAGCTAAAGGTCAGTAAGATTAACTATTTGTGATGCAAAAGGAAATTAGATGCAATTAAAGTACTATTTGGTTTTGCTTCACAGCTAGAAATTCTTTAAAATAACCGCGCTTTTATGTTTAACATAAGCGCGGTTATTTTTTATCCATAATTCAATAAAAGTTGGCCCCAATACTATGACTATCAATCGTAAACCTATTTTTAGACGTGTTCTTCTCAAATTAAGTGGTGAAGCTTTAATGGGAGACGAAGGCTTCGGCATCGATCCTAAAGTTTTAGACCGTATGGCACAAGAAATTAAAGAGCTAGTAGAGCTCGACGTAGAAGTGGGTTTAGTTATTGGTGGAGGTAACTTTTTACGCGGTGGATCGCTTGCAGAAGCAGGTATGAATCGCGTTGTTGGTGACCATATGGGTATGCTTGCAACAGTTATGAATGGCCTTGCAATGCGTGACGCGCTGCATCGTGCATTTGTAAATTGTCGTTTAATGTCGGCTATCCCATTAAATGGTGTGTGTGATGCATATAACTGGGCTGAAGCAATTAGCTTATTAAAAACGGGCCGCGTTGTTATTTTTGCAGCGGGTACGGGTAATCCATTCTTCACGACTGATTCTGCAGCGTGTTTACGCGGTATCGAAATTGAAGCGGATACTGTAATTAAAGCAACGAAAGTGGATGGCGTGTACAGTGATGACCCTGTAAAAAACCCAGAAGCGACGCTTTATCGCCACTTAAGCTACAATGAAATCATCGATAAAGAATTAAAAGTTATGGATTTAGCGGCATTTACTCTAGCCCGCGATCACAATATGCCGTTGAGCGTATTTAACATGAATAAATCAGGCGCGCTAAAACGCGTAATTATGGGTGAAGAAGAAGGAACACTTATTTCTTCACAAGCCTCAGATGAAATAATCAAATAATTAGGATTAAACCGTGATTAACGATATTCAAAAAGACGCGCAAGCGCGCATGCAAAAAAGTGTAACTGCACTAGGTAGCCAATTATCTAAAATTCGTACTGGCCGCGCACATCCAGCTATCTTAGATGGCATTATGGTGTCGTACTACGGTGCACCAACGCCTTTAAACCAAGTTGCTAACGTGACAATTGAAGATTCTCGTACACTTGCTATTGGTGTATTTGATAAGTCTTTGGCGCAAGCTGTTGAAAAAGCGATTATGGCGTCTGACTTAGGCTTAAACCCTATGTCAGCAGGTACTGTTATTCGTGTACCACTTCCTCCACTTACAGAAGAGCGTCGTAAAGACTTAATCAAAATTGTACGCGCTGAAGTTGAAGGTGGTCGTGTTGCTATTCGTAATATTCGTCGCGATGCTAATGGCGATGTGAAAGCGTTATTAAAAGATAAAGACATATCAGAAGATGAAGCGCGTCAATCAGATGATGCGATTCAAAAACTTACTGATAAGTTTATTAAAGAAATGGATACGCTATTAGCTGCCAAAGAAACTGAATTGATGGAAATCTAGGCAACTAAAATTATTAGTTTTGAAACGCCGTCTGGGGTATACTAGGCGGCGTTTTTTTATGGAATATTCAATATTTATGGTTCTAGACGCTGACACAATTTCACAGCAATGTTTACCTAAACATGTTGCCATCATAATGGATGGTAATGGACGTTGGGCGCAAGCTAGAAATAGACCTCGTGTATACGGGCATAAAAAAGGCGTGGATGCCGTTCGTCAGTCTGTTCAGTTTTGCACTAAGTTAGGGATACAATCGTTAACTTTATTTGCTTTTAGCAGTGAAAACTGGCGCCGACCTGAGGATGAAGTGAATACGTTAATGGAGCTTTTTTTGTTTGTTTTAACAAAAGAAGTTAAAAAGCTTCACAAAAACAATGTAAAACTGACCATTATTGGAGACTTATCACGATTCTCGGAGAGCTTGCGTAGTAAAGTATATTCCGCACAAGCGTTGACTGAGAATAACACCGGGCTGCACTTAAATGTTGCAGCTAATTATGGTGGTCGTTGGGATATGGCTAATGCAGCTAAGCAACTTGCGTTGCAAGTAGAAAAAGGCACACTTAACGCCGAAGATATTACCGAAGAGCGTTTAGCGCAGCATATGAGCATGGCAGATCAGGCAGAACCTGATTTACTTATTCGCACTGGTGGCGATGTTCGTATTAGTAACTTTTTATTATGGCAAGCCGCTTACGCAGAACTTTACTTTACCGACACACTTTGGCCTGATTTTAATGAAGCAGCATTTGCTGAGGCCATTGCGTGTTACGTTGCCAGAGAGCGACGTTTTGGTTGTACGGGCGAACAAATAAAACAATTACTCGCTCAAACCTAAATAGAATAAGGGTCACAATTTTGTTAAAACAACGCATTTTAACCTCGCTCGTGCTAGCGCCTTTAGCATTAGCATTGGTTTTTTATACACCGCTTACTTTATTTAGTTATTTTGCAGGTGCAATAGTATTATTAGGTGCATGGGAATGGTCTGCATTTATGGGCCTGTGTGACAAACTCAAAAGAAGTGCTTTTGTGCTTTTAGTTGCGGCTTTACTCGCAGTGCTCAACTTACATTGGCCAATTGAAGCTTTATGGCAAAATGGTAAATTAGTGGGTGATGCAAATTATTT
This sequence comes from Pseudoalteromonas sp. 20-92, assembly GCF_030847595.1. Taxonomy (NCBI): domain Bacteria; kingdom Pseudomonadati; phylum Pseudomonadota; class Gammaproteobacteria; order Alteromonadales; family Pseudoalteromonadaceae; genus Pseudoalteromonas; species Pseudoalteromonas sp. 20-92. The sequence continues at coordinate 35,459 of NZ_JANJGQ010000003.1, read as the reverse complement.
ATTTACACTTGCATTTGCTTGGTGGATTGTTGCCAGTTATTTAGTATGGCGTTATCCCGCTATGGCGAAAGCTTGGAATGAAGGCCTTGTGATGCGAGGCATCGCTGGTTTACTAACGCTTGTGCCATTGTGGCTTGCACTTAATACCTTACGCAGTGCGCAGTATGCTGAATCGGCTCATTTTGGTTCTATGCTGATTTTAGTCGTTTTAGGTATTGTGTGGAGCGCTGATGTGGGTGCCTACTTTACCGGGAAAAGTTTTGGTAAGCATAAATTGATGCCTAAAGTGAGCCCAAATAAAACAATTGAAGGGCTCGCCGGTGGTGTCGTTGCTGCTGTTGTTTTTGTCTTAATATTTTGTCATTTCACCGATGTTGATTTAGTTGTTTGGCCTGTATACGCCATTATGACCGCTTTGATTGCGTTGTTTTCTGCTGTAGGTGACTTACTCGAAAGCATGTTTAAACGCGAAGCTGGCTTAAAAGACAGTGGTAATTGTTTACCTGGTCACGGTGGGATTTTAGATAGAATTGATAGCTTAACCGCTGCGGCTCCAATGTTTGTTATGTGTTATGCATGGACGCTGAGTTTATGAGCCCAAAGCAACAACTGGTTATTTTAGGTGCAACAGGGTCTATTGGCTTAAGCACATTAGATGTTGTATCGCTAAATAAAGAACTATTTGATGTTTTTGCTTTAACCGCCGGACAAAATGCAAAAAAAATGGCTGCGTTATGCATAGAGCATGAACCTGTATATGCAGTTATGGCTTCGCAAACGGCTGCTGAGCAGTTGTCATCGTATTTAACTAATACTCAGTGTAAAACTAAAGTAAGGCATGGCGAGCAAGCTATGAGTGACGTGTGTGCTTATCCTAATGTTGATGTTGTTATGTCGGCAATTGTAGGTGCAGCTGGTTTATTGCCAACATTAAGTGCAGTAGAAGCAGGTAAAAAAGTACTGCTTGCCAATAAAGAATCACTTGTGATGTCTGGCCAGTTGTTTATTGACAAAGTTAAACAACATAAAGCAACTTTACTACCAATTGATAGCGAACATAATGCTATTTTTCAATGTCTACCTTCTTCGTTACAAAATGCCAAAGGAGATCAAAATTTACAGCAACATGGCGTAAGTAAAATTTTGCTTACCGGTTCTGGTGGCCCATTTTTAACCCGTGATATAAATACGTTAAAAGATGTCACTGTTAGCGAAGCAGTCGCTCACCCTAATTGGTCTATGGGTCAAAAAATATCAGTAGATTCGGCCACTATGATGAACAAAGGCTTGGAGTTTATTGAAGCCAAGTGGTTATTCAATTGTGACACCAGTGATATTGATGTAGTTATTCATCCGCAAAGCATTATTCATTCAATGGTGCAGTACCACGACGGTTCTATTTTAGCGCAAATGGGTAACCCTGATATGCGCACTCCTATTGCCCATGCACTTGCATATCCTGAGCGAATTAATGCGGGTGTAAAGCCTCTCAATTTCTCTGATATTACAGACTTTTCATTTACCAAGCCTGATTACGCCCGTTATCCTAATTTACAACTTGCGGTTGATGCATGTAGTGCAGGGCAAGGTGCTACAACGACAGTAAATGCAGCGAATGAAATAACAGTAAACGCGTTCTTAAATGGTAAAATTGGTTTTACCGATATATACAAAATAAATGCACAAACACTTGAAGCTGCAACGTACACCAATGTGCAAAGCTTAGATGAAATTTTAGAGTGCGATAAATTAGCGCGGATTAGCGCTTTGCAATTTATAACAAAAGTGGCGCATTAATATGTTTGATTTTTTTTGGAACCTAGGCTCATTTATTTTAGCGCTTGGTATTTTAGTGGCCATACATGAGTACGGCCATTTTTGGGTTGCGCGCAAAATGGGCGTTAAAGTGCTGCGTTTTTCAATTGGTTTTGGTAAACCACTTATAAAATGGCACGATAAATATAATACTGAATACGTAATTGCAGCAATACCACTAGGCGGTTATGTAAAAATGCTTGATGAGCGCGTTGATGAAGTACCACAAAACCAACGTCACTTATCGTTTAATGCTAAATCGGTTCAAGCGCGTATTGCTATTGTTGCAGCGGGTCCTATGGCAAACTTTTTGTTTGCTATTTTTGCACTTGCTGCCATGTATATGGTGGGTGTGCAATCGGTTAAGCCAGTTGTTGGCAGCGTTACTGAAGGGAGTCGAGCGGAGCAGGCGGGCATAATGCCAAGCCAGCATATTATTAAAATTGGCGATGACGATATAACAACGTGGCAAGATGCTACATTTGCACTAATGTCGAGCTTAGGTGAGGAAAGCGTTGAGGTTACGGTTCGTGATAAAAATCTACAACCACGTATTAAAACGCTTAATTTAGATGGTTGGAAACTTGATCAGCAAGATGTTCCGCCACTGAGTTCGTTAGGTATTGTTCCATTTAGACCTCAGGCAACACTGACTATTGCCGCTGTGACTGAAAATTCAGCAGCAAAACAAGCAGATTTGAAGGTTAATGACACTATTTTGGCTGTAAATGGCGAAACAATAAGCAGTTGGCAGCAATTAGTTAATCTTATTACGCAATCGGCTAACAAATCTTTACAATTTAGTGTAAAAAGACAAGATAGTATAAAAAGCATTACAGTAACCCCGCAAAGCCGCCTTGATAATAGCGGTATTGAACAGGGCTTTTTGGGCGTAGCACCGGTTGTTCAACAATGGCCAGAAGGGTATGTAGAGACTAGACAATACGGCCCTCTTGACAGCATTGTCCGAGGAACAAAAGAAACATGGCGCTTGATTACTCTTAGCTTTGACATGATAGGTAATTTAATTACAGGCCAAGTTTCTGTTAAAAATTTAAGTGGTCCCGTGGGCATTGCAGTCGGTGCTGGAACTAGCGTAAGCTACGGCTTAGTTGCATTTTTAAGCTTCTTAGCCTTGATTAGCGTTAACTTGGGTGTATTTAATTTATTACCCTTGCCAGTGCTTGATGGTGGACACTTAATGTATTACATAATTGAACTTTTTCGTAAAAAGCCAGTCTCTGAAAAGACACAAGAGTTTGGTTTTAAAGTGGGAGCCTTGCTACTCATTTTTCTAACATGTTTCGCTTTGTTCAATGATGTATCACGTTTGTAGCTACAGCGTGACAATTACTAATTAGAACACGATTGTAAAGCATCATTAATTTTAGGTGCTAAGCGGTAATACAGTTGTATAGGATAAAGATAATAAAATGGCTATAAAAAAACATTTGGCAGTTTCAAGTTTATTGGGTGCAAGCTTTGCAGCACTGGGCCAAACTTCCTTTATTGTTGAAGATCTTAAAGTTGAAGGCTTACAGCGCGTAGCACTGGGTGCTGCATTAACGCATATTCCTATCAATGTGGGCGATAATGTTGACGACTATACGATTTCAAAAACAATAAAGTCACTTTACCGCTCTGGTCACTTTGACAACATAAAAGCACTTCGTGATGGCAATAATGTTATTTTTAAAGTAACAGAACGTCCTACGATTAGCTTTATTGAGTTTGAAGGCAATAAAGATATAAAAGACGAGCAACTTAATGAGTCGCTTGAACAACAAGATATTCGCCAAGGTGAACCGCTTGATAAAACTGTTATCGATAATATCGAAAAAGGGTTAGTTGAGTTCTTCCACAGTATTGGTAAATACAACGCTAAAGTTGATATTAGTGTAACTAAATTACCACGTAACCGCGTTAAGCTTAAATTAGAGTTTGATGAAGGTGATGCCGCCTCCATCCGCCAAATAAACTTGGTTGGTAACGAACTTTTTTCTAATGAAGACTTATTAAAGCTTGCCGAGTCACAACAAGATTTACCGTGGTGGCAATTTATGGGCAGCGACCGTTACCAAAAGCAAACGGTTGAAGGCGATTTAGAAAAAATTCGCAGCTTTTATTTAGACCGTGGTTACCTACGATTTAATATCGATTCAACACAAGTGTCAGTAAGTCCTGAACGTGAGTCAGTATATGTTACAGCCAACTTAACTGAAGGCGTAAAATACAAAGTTAAGGGTTTTGATTTTATTGGTGACTTACTTGGCCGCGAAGACTTAATTAAAAGTGTTATTCCACTTCGTGCAGGCGAGTTATATAACGGTTCAGTAGTAACGTCTTCTGAAGAGTTTATTAAAAGTTACTTAGCACGTTTTGGCTACGCAAATGCTGAAGTACGTACTATTCCAGAGATTGACGACGAAAAGCAAGAAGTGCAGCTAACGTTGTCGGTTAATCCGGGTAAACGTGTTTATGTGCGTCGTATTATTGTTGGTGGTAACCAAAATACGGCTGATGAAGTACTTCGCCGTGAAATGACACAACTTGAAGGCGCTTGGTTATCTAATCAAAACCTAGAGCGTTCAAAACTACAAATTCAACGTTTGGCCTACATGGAAAAAGTTGATTTTAATGTAGTGCCAGTCCCTGGTGTGGATGATCAAGTAGATGTTGATTTTACAGTAAAAGAGCAATCAGCCGGTAGCTTTAATGCCGGTTTGGCATATGGTTCTTACCAAGGCTTACAATTTAATATTGGTGTGACAGAATCTAACTTTTTAGGTACTGGTAACCAAATTGGATTCAATATTAATACCTCTAAGGGTTCTGAACGTGTAAGTTTATCGTACACTGACCCTTACTTTACGCCTGATGGTGTATCACAAGGTAGTAGTATTTTTTACAGTAACTATGATGCGAGTGCCTTTAGCCTTGTTGACTACAAATCGAAAAGTTACGGTATCGGTACAAATATAGGTTTCCCAATTGATGCGATTAATCGTATTAACTTTGGTGTGCGCTGGATTAAAGAAGAGCTATCGGATATTGCTGAGTATGAGCAAACACGAGTATTGCGTGAAACATTCTTAGATCCGGAAAACCCAGATGCTGGTTTCGATTTTAATAAATATGAGCTAAGTGTAGGTTGGTCGCGCGTTACTGTTAACCGTGGTTTATTTCCAACAGCGGGCTCACGTCAAACACTTAACCTAACTGCGACAACGCCAAATTCTGATCTTCAGTACTTTAAACTGAATTACGATTCACGTTTTTATTGGCCTATATCAAATGACCACCGTTGGGTATTTTCAACGCGTGCAGCGCTTGGTTATGGTAACGGTTACGGTTCAACAAATGGTTATGATCAAACATTACCATTTCAAGAATACTTTCGTATAACTGAAATGGAACTTCGTGGCTTTGACCGTAATACAATATTACCACGTGCTGTATCGCGTATACCGCAGTCTATTCCGGGTACACCGGGCTCAGACGGTGCTACAACAGGCACTATAGGCGGTGCGTCTGAGTTTGATGTATTAATACCTCAAGGTCGAATTGGTGGTAATGCTAAAGCGGTAGCTGGAATGGAACTAATTGTTCCTACGCCATTCTTAGATGAAGAAAATACCAGTTCTGTCCGTACGAGTTTCTTTGTTGATGCGGCAAACGTTTGGGATACTGAATTTAATGTAGATCGCTTTCAAAACTTAGGTGTTGATGAGCGTGCCAAATTAGACGATTATTCAGATCCGCTGCGTTTTAGGATTTCAACCGGTTTATCATTACAGTGGATCTCTCCAATGGGTCCTATGCTGATAAGTTTTGCGTATCCATTGCAAAAAGAAGAAGATGACGATACGAAAACCATCAGTTTTAATATTAGTAACACTTTTTAAAGGAGCTTTTTATGAAAAAATTATTTAAATCAACAGCAGTAGCTGTTTTAGCAACACTTATTATGGGAACTTCTGCGAGTGCACTTGCACATAAAGTAGGTATCGTAGATATGCAGGAAATTTATAAACAAATTCCTCAAATGGCAAAAATCGAACAGTCTTTACAAACCGAGTTTGCTGAGCGCCGTCAAGAACTTGAAAAGTTACAAGGTGATATTCGCTTTGAAGCTGAAAAGTTTAAGCGTGAAAGCACAACGATGAGCCAAGTTCAAAAAGATGCACTACGTGACAAAATTCAAGGTATGCAAAAAAACCTTGCTGAACAAGGTCGTCCTTTAGAGCAAGAAATTAAAGCACGCCAAAACCAAGAACTTGCTAAAGTTCAGGGTGTTATTATTAAAACAATTGAAGAAATTGCTAAAGATGGCGACTTTGATGAAGTTAAAGTAAAAGACACGACAATTTACTTTAACCCTAAAGAAGTTACCGATCTTTCATCTAAAGTTGTAGCCGCTGTTAGTAAGAAATAATCACTCCATGCAAAATTATACGCTTTCGCAAATTGCGGAACTTCTAGGCGCCGAACTTCAGGGTGATGGCGCTTTAGAAATAAAAAAAATAGCGACACTTGCAAATGCCCATTCTGGGCATATTGCATTTTTAGCGAACTCAAAATATCGCTCGCAACTTGAGACTACTCAAGCTAGTGCTGTAATAGTAAGCCAAGCCGATGCACAGTACTTTAATGGCAGTAAAATTATTGTTGCTAATCCGTATGTAAGTTACGCTAAATTAGCGCAATTTATGGATACTACGCCACGCTCAGCCTCGACGGGTATTCATCCAAGTGCCACTGTCCATTCAACAGCGATTGTTAGTGACAGCGCGGCTATTGGTGCTAACGCAGTCATTGAAGCTGATGCAGTGATAGGTGACAACGCGCAAATTGGTCCGAACAGTTTTATCGGGGAACGTGTTAAAATTGGTTCTGGCACTAAGCTTTGGTCTAGTGTGACTATTTATCACGATGTCGAAATTGGTACAGATTGTTTGTTTCAAGCAAATAGTGTTATAGGTAGCGATGGGTTTGGTTATGCGAACGAACGCGGGCAGTGGGTTAAAATACCCCAGCTAGGTTCTGTGATCATAGGTGACAAAGTTGAAGTGGGTGCTAGCACAACAATTGATCGTGGCGCACTGGACAACACCATCATCCATAGCAATGTTATTATCGATAATCAATGTCAAATAGCGCACAACGTTGAAGTTAATTCAGGCACCGCAATTGCGGGCTGCACTGTACTTGCTGGAAGCGTTACCATTGGCAAAAACTGTCAAATAGGTGGCATGGTTGCAATTAATGGTCACATGTCTGTATGTGATGGTGTTATAATTACCGGCATGAGTATGGTGACAAAATCAATCACCGAACCAGGTATTTACTCATCTGGTATGCCCCATACAACAAACAAAGAATGGCGTAAATCAATAGCTCACTTGCGTAACCTTTCAGATATGAAATCTCGTCTTAAAGCGCTTGAAGCATTGGCTAAGTCATAAACGTTGAACACTAATAAGGATGCTATTTTGGCAAACGAATTAAATAGCCTTGATATTCAAGAAATTTTAGCTTTATTACCGCACCGTTATCCGATGCTATTAATAGATCGTGTTATTGACTTTACTCCTGGTAAATCTTTACATGCTATTAAAAATGTTTCTATAAACGAACCTATTTTTACTGGGCACTTTCCAAATCAGCCTATTTTTCCAGGTGTGTTAATTTTAGAAGCAATGGCTCAGGCAACGGGCTTACTTGGTTTTAAAACGGTTGAAAATCGTAGCGAAAACGAGCTTTACTTGTTTGCAGCAGTCGATAATGCGCGTTTTAAGCAACCGGTAATTCCTGGTGATACAATGCATCTTCATGTTGAGTTCTTAAAGGAACGTCGCAACATTTGGAAATTTTCGGCAGAAGCAAGAGTCGACGGCAAAATAGTATGTAGTGCCGAAATTATGTGTGCTAGAAGAGAGTTTTAATAGTGATCCATTCTACAGCAATAATCGAACCTGGCGCTAAACTAGGCAACAATGTCTCAGTTGGTCCGTATAGTTATATTGGCAATGATGTTGTTATCGGTGATAACTGTATTATTGAGTCTCACGTTGTTGTTAAAGGGCCATCAACTATTGGCGCTGGCAATCATATTTTTCAATTTGCGTCTGTAGGCGAAGCCTGCCAAGACAAAAAATACAACAACGAGCCAACCACATTAATCATGGGTGATAACAACGTTATCCGTGAATGTGCCACTATTCACCGAGGTACGATTCAAGACCAAGGCGTTACTAAAATTGGTAGTAATAATTTGTTTATGGCTTATACACACGTTGCACATGACGCGGTAATTGGCGATAACGTAATTTTTGCTAACAACGCAAGTGTGGCTGGTCATGTACATGTAGGCGATTGGGTTATCTTAGGTGGTAATTCGGGAGTTCATCAGTTTTGTAAAATCGGCGCACATGCATTTATTGGCATGTATTCTGGTGTTAACAAAGATGTACCACCATTTGTTACTACCATTGGTATGCCAGCAGGCCCTGCAGCTATCAATAAAGAAGGCATGAAACGCCGTGGTTTTGAAAGTGACGAAATTATGGCTGTACGCCGTGCATATAAAGCATTTTATCGTAAGAGCCTAGGTGCTGAAGAAGCTATTGAGTCGCTTAGTGAAGATGCTGCAAAATATCCTGCAGTGCAGTTGATGATCGACTTTGTTAAAGGTTCTGAGCGCGGTATTGTAAGATAACGGCTTCTTAATTAAAAAAACCACCTTAGAGAAATCGAAGGTGGTTTTTTATTATTTAAAGTTTACTGTCGCGTTAGTTCAAACATTTGATTTTCAGATCCAGCGCTGCAAGCCCATTGCAATAGATTTGCCCCGTCATTTGCTTTATTTCCCTCAACATCAAAACAAAGTTCACTATTACGATTTATTATCCGCCATTTTCCTGTACCAGCGGCTTGGAATCTAAATTGTTGATTATAACTACCGGTATATGTGTACAGAGCAATGTTTGCACCATTAACCGTTGAATTAGCGGCTACATCCAGGCCCTTCGATGGAGCATTAACTGGTGAAATTCTATGCCAAATACCATCGACCGTTGATATATTGAATTTTTGACAATCGTTATTTAACCATGACCATTGCGATATGTTAGCACCATTGCTATTTGCACAATTAGCTACATCAAGTGATTTAGCACTGTGCTTAGGTGTAACCCTGTATACGCCATTAACTAGGGTATTAGTGACTGAACTACCTGAGTCGTTATAGCCATTGTAAACCTCAAATTCAGCAACTCTCGGTGTTGAGTTTGAAGAGTTAATAACAAAACTGACTTTTGACAAATTTACACTCGAAAAGGTGATTACATTAGGTACAGCCCCGCCATTAGCGAGCGTTGTACCTGTATCGTAATTAACCAGCGACCATGAAGTAATATTTCCTTGAGCACCTGACGCTTCAATAATCTTTACTGCATTAATTGTCGTATTTAAGTTTTTAATATTTATTGTGCCAGTAGATGAATTTGGCGACCAGTAAGTGGATGTATCTCCATCTTTAACATTACCATAACTTGTACCGCTGGCTTTAGAGCTGCCATCTACACCTGCAGCCAAAGCAAGATTTTCCCCTGAAGGAGTCGGCTCAGGTGGATTTGTTGGATCAGTAGGCTCAGTTGGATCTGTGGGCTCAGTCGTACCACATTCACCATTGGACTCTTTTAAGCCCTTATTTGCACCTGCGGTTGCTGCAATAATTGCAGGAACACACTGAGTATTATCCAGTTGATAGTTATAAGGTATGCTAATAGAAGTAGTTGATGAAGGATTTGGGCCTGCAGGGTGAAGCTTACTTTCATCTTCAGACCAATCAATATTGTCCCAGATATTACCGCTTACTTGCCAATATCCCATATCGTTAGTGTAAAAAGTACCAAGTGGGTCTTTAGAGTCTTGAAAGTAGTTATTTTCAGCACGCATCTTACCACCTATGCGTGGATTCATCCCAGATGACTGTATGCCACTATAGTAGTTATTATAAGCATGGGCTGTTGCGTGTCTGAGTAAAGGTGTTCGTGAATTTATATTTTGATAGTAGTTATGATGAAATGTTACTGGGCCATTAGCATCATCGCTGTCGCTTGAGCCAACCAAACCACCTCGACCTGAATTACGCAAAATACTATAAGATAAAGTTACGTATTTTGTATTATTTTTCATATCAAAAAGTGCATCATAGCCACTGCTTTCACCACCACTTGCTTCAAGTGTTACATGGTCAACCCATACATTTCGAACATTAGATTCCATACCAATTGCATCACCTCCGTTTGAGGTTGGTGAGCCTGATTTTTTTACATTTCGGACATGAACATTTTGAATAATAATGTTTGAGGAAGAACGAATATGGATACCGAGTTGGTCAAATAAAGCACCACTGCCAACACCAATAATAGAAACGTTACTAATTTCTTTTAGTTCAATTAAGTCAGGACCAGTGTTACAGCTATCACCAGATACTTTGCTTGTATTACCATGATTAATTGTGCCTTCAACTTGAATGATAATTGGTGTATCACTCGATGCACGATTACATAAAGCTTGGTGTATTTGAGTTCCTGTTGTTGCATATACAACATCACCACCGGCACCACCTGTTGTATTACCGTTTGTTGAAGCATATCCAGATGCATTTGCAGCTAGGGCACTGCCGCCATAAATTGCGGCTAATATTGCAGTTGTGTGTAAAGAGTATTTTAAAATATTAGTTTTTTTCATTTTAACTCCAATTAAAATGGTTTTCAGTGTAAAACTTTTGTATTTAAGACTGCAGTGATCATTAACAAGTTTTATTCTTGAACCACAAATGCCACCGGTGGCATATTCACTTTAAATAATAATAATAACAATAAGTAAAAAGGATTAGATGGAGCGATCTTTTTTGTAATAATTAATTTACAATAAAATAACATATAAATATCATGCATTTAAGAAAGTGTGTATATTTGTAATCACAGCCTTTTTTTTGTAATCAACTAAGAAATACTTCATTTTGGGCCTGTTTATCTTTCGAGGCTGAACTCGCAGCAGTAAGCTTGGTGTTTAGACAAGACAGGGCCTATGTAGTGCGGTGTTCCCCATAAATAGGCGATAACGTAGAATAAATGCCAAACATGTGCTGCCCGTACGGTTTTGCTCAGGGGCAATTTAATTTGTTAAATTGCTCAAAAATTTATGCAGGTTGGTTTAAGCGGTACTGTTCAACTGAAAAACTAAAAATGGAATTGTTATTTAACCTGAATCCTGGTTAAAGGATTTATTATCCAAAGTTCAGGTGACTTTAACTAAAACCGAGTAGTGAGCGCCACATAGTTGGGATAAGTGCCACTGAGCTCTTTATGAGAGCCTTGCGCAACTACTTTGCCGTCTTCTAACCATACAACATTATCCATTTGAGCAAGTAGAGCGGGGTCGTGCGTAATTGTCAGCACGCTGGCGTTATTCATAACATGCATTATTGCTTGCATTACCCCTTGCTTAGATTGATTATCAAGACCCTCAGTTGGTTCATCAAGAACTAAAATAGCAGGGTTTTTAAGTAATGCTTGGGCAATGGCTATACGCCTAGATTGACCTTGCGATACGTTACGCCCGCCAGTACCTAATCGTGTTTTTAAACCTTCTTTTAGCTCATTAAACCATGGGCTCAATTGAGCTAATGCGAGCGCTTCAATCATTTGCTCTTTAGTTGCATTTGGCGCGGCATAACGTAAGTTTTCACTTAATGTGCCATCAAAAATATGGTGCTGCTGGGCGAGTATATTTATAACATTTGCGCGTATATCATTATTTAACGAATATAAGTCAACAACGCTATTTTGATTGTTTAGCGCTATGCTGCCTTGTTGCAAAGGCCATAAACCAGTAAGTAAATTTACAAGCGTCGTTTTACCACTGCCGCTTCTACCTACAATCGCTACCTTTTGCTGGGGCTTTAGTTCAAAACTGATATTAGTAAGTGCTGTTTGTTCACCATATTGGTAGCTAATATTGTTAAGTGTTAACGTGTGGTTTTGCGAGCTAAAGCTTTTATTAACGTCTACATGTGTATCTTTAACTTGTGAGCTAGCGGCTTTATCTTCAAGTGTAAACAATCGCTCTGCTGCTTTTAAAACACTTGGAAGCTCTATAAATGCGTTAGGTAGTAGCAATACGCTTTCAAAGCTTGCCAGTACAAATAAACTCAACATAGCAAGCTCTACATTTACCATCGTATTGGCGTAAACCAGTGGCACTATGGTTACTATGCTAGCAAGCATGGCTAATTGAACAACCAACAAGCTCAACCCATCTGAGTTTGCCAGTGCTTTGTGGCGAATAAATAATTGCTGATTGTACTGCTCGCTTAATTCGTCGCACTTATTAAGCTGCTGCGAACGGGCTTGATAAATACTAAGCTCTCTAAAGCCTGTGAGTGTATCTGAAAGCTCGGAGCGAAGTTGTGCACTAAGTTGTGTTTCTTTATGGCTGTTTTTAGTGAGCTTTGCGCTGAGTAGGGCAGGTATAACCACACCAATAAGTACAATGCCAGTAAAGCAAATAAGGGCGACGTTACCATTATAGGCCGACATAAACAGCATGATGATTGGCACACTTAAAAGGGCAACCAACATAGGCAGTAAAACGTTTAAATAAAATTTGTCGAGTGCGTCTACATCGTTTTGTAATCGGTTAACTAAATCAGCGCTGCGGCTCATTGCTAAATCAACATTGTTAAGCTTACTTAACGTTGCAAATACATTGGTACGTATTTCACTTAGTAATAAAAACGTGGCGTTATGAGTAACTAGGCGTTCGCCATAGCGCGATGCAGTTCGCACAATAGCTAAAAAACGAATCGTGCCGGCAGGAGTAAAATAATTCATTTGTACACCCGCAATACCAGCAGCGGCCATTGATGCTAAAAACCAGCCAGATATAGCCAACAGGCCCACATTAGCTAATACCGTAATCGTTGCTAAAAATGTACCCAATAGCATAGCTTTGTAATGAGGAGCACAAAGCTTTAATAAGCGGATAAAATTACGCATGCGCCACTCCTTGTTCAGCCGTTTTTAGTAAGTTAGCAAATGCACCATTTTGCGCTGCAAGTGTTTCAAAGTGACCTTGCTCAGCTATTTTTCCATCGTGCATCACAATGATATTGCTGGCATGTTTAACGGTATTTAATCTATGGGCAATAACTAACACTAAGTTGTTTTTAGCATATTCATTAATAGCATCTTGAATAAGCAGCTCTGTTTGGCTATCAAGGTGCGCTGTGGGTTCATCAAGCACTAAGACTGGTGCTTGTTTTATAAATGCGCGAGCCAGTGCAATACGTTGTTTTTGACCGCCAGAAAGTCCTTCGCCTTGCTCACCTATCAGTGTGTTAAAACCATCGGGTAGGGTATTTATAAATTCAAGCACACCAGCTTGCTCTGCTGCATGTTCAAGCTCTTGCTGTGTGGCAGTGGGTTTGGCCAATTTTATGTTGGCAGCAATGGTGTCGTAAAACAGCGTCGCTTTTTGTGGTATCCATGCAATATTATTTTGCAAGTAAGTAATATCGGTTGCACTTAAACTCTGCTCATTAATAGATAGCTGCTTAATTACCTCAGGGTGAAACCCTAATAGACAATCAAACAATGTACTTTTACCTGAGCCACTACTGCCCACAACTGCAATTAAGCCTTTATTTGGCAGTGTTAAATTTATATTTTTAATGCCTTCGTTACTATCTGGGTATATAAAATTAAGGTCGGTAATACTTATTGAATTAATTGTATTTAAAGTTAAATTGTTTTCAGGTGGGCTGGTAGTTACTGACGCATTTACGTCACTTGGCAGTGGGGCATTTAAAATCGCAACCATATCGGCCGCCGCACTAATGCCTTGTAAACGTGCATGGTAATGGCTACCCAGCTGGCGCAGTGGTAAATAAAATTCAGGCGCTAAAAGTAGCACCACAAAGCCAGTAGCAAAATCAAGAGTGCCAAAAAACAGTCTAAAACCAATAATTACTGCAACGAGTGCCACGCTAATGGTAGCTAAAAACTCAAGTGCAAATGATGATAAAAACGCGATTTTTAAAACATCGAGTGTCGCGTGTCTAAAGTCGTCTGAAATTTTAGCTATTTGTTTAAGCTCGGTACGTGTTGCATTAAATAGCTTGAGTTGAGTTAAACCTTGTACGCGGTCAAAAAAGTAATTGCCTAGTACAGCAAGTTGCTTCCAGCGTTTTTGGTTTAAAGCCTCGGCTTTTGAGCCTACCAAAATCATGAAAAAGGGAATGAGCGGGGCGGTTAATAAAAATATCAGCCCAGCTTTATAATCTGTCGGAAAAATAACAACCAATATTGCCAGCGGAATAAGCGCGCTGTAAGCAACACCGGGTAAGTATTTAGCATAATAGTCGTGGAGTGCTTCTACGCCATTATGCAGGGTATTTAATGTAGCGCCTTGGCCGTGTTGTTCTATATAGCTTGGCCCAAGTAAACTGAGCTTATTTAAAAGTGTTTGGCGCATAGCCGATTTTATTTTAAGTGCAGCAAATGCACTCAAACGTTCACTTAGCGCCAAAAGCACTGCGCGTAATAAAATAATGCCTGCTAAGGGCCATAGTAAATAAGTAACTTGGGCTAAGTTATTACCTTCAAACATTACATTATGAATAGCTTGAGCCAGTAAATAAGCACCAGCAATCATCAGTAATGCGTTAAAAGTACCCAGTGCAATGCTTAACTTTAACCACACTGCAGCGGGTTTACTTTGACGCTTTAAAAAAGCGCGCAGTGATTGCTGCTGCGCGCGATCTGGTCGGGGGTTAGTCGTCATCTTTGGTCGAGTTATTTTCATTTAATAAATTATGCATAACTTGCTCATCATCAGCAATACTGTTTTTATTTTGATGAAACTCATACCACATTACATTTATTACACCTAAGGTACAGGCCAAAAGCACACCTAAAATCCAAGCGAAATACCACATAGTTTAGTCTCCTTAATAGCTACCGTGAGTGTTATTTTCAATTTCTTCTACCGTTACTCTGCGCCACATTTTTACGTAACACCAAGTGGTGTAGGACAAAATTAGTGGTACAAAAATACACACTGCAATAAACATTATATTGAGCGTTTTATGGCTCGATACCGCATCCCAAATTGTTAAGCTAATATTAGGGTTGTTGCTAGATGGCATAATAAATGGAAACAGTGAAACACCGGCCGTCATAATTACGCCAATTAACATTAAGCTTGTTGAAATAAGCCCAAGTGCTGGTTTATTTAATTTAGAAAACACAAGTGCACTTAATGCCATTGCAAAGGCTAAAATAGGGAAGGTCATTGTCCACGGACGGGTACTGTAATTACTTAACCATGCGCCTTGAGCAGTCGTAACAACCTTAGCTAAAGGATCTGCATGACTTTGTGTATCAGCCATAGATACAATTTGGTATCCCGTTAAATTAGCAACCCAAAAGCCAGCTGCAGCAAATAACACGATAAACACAATCAGAGAATAGCGACCATATTGACCCGAACGTTCTGCTACTGCATCTGCCGTACGAAGTTGTAACCACATACCCGCATGCGCAACTAACATGGTAATACTCACTAAACCTGCAAGTAATCCAAATGGGTTAAGCAAGCCAAAAAATGAACCTTGGTAGCTAACACGCATAAGGTTATCAATATTAAACGGTACGCCTAAAAATAAATTACCAAACGCAACACCAAAAACTAATGCTGGAATCGCGCTGCCTGCAAGCAAACCCCAATCCCAGTTATTGCGCCAGCGTTTTGAATCTACTTTACTGCGGTAATCAAACCCAAGTGGTCTAAAAAACAACGCAAAGAGTACTAGCATCATGGCAAAGTAAAAGCCCGAAAATGCGGCAGCATAAACCATAGGCCACGCTGCAAATAACGCGCCGCCTGCAGTTATAAACCATACTTGGTTACCATCCCAATGCGGGCCAATAGTATTTATTACTGTGCGGCGCTCTGAATCTGTTTTACCAACGAGGCGAAGTAACATAGCAACGCCCATATCCATGCCATCGGTAATAGCAAAACCAATAAGCAGTACACCAATGATCAACCACCAAAGCATTTTTAATGTTTCATAATCAAAAATCATGATTGCTCTCCTTCAGTTTGATCAGTTTTGTTTGGTAATTCAAAATGATACTTACCAGTATGTAGCGAGCTTGGTCCTTGCTTAACAAAGCGGATCATCAACCAGCCTTCCACAATGGCTAAACCAGCATAGAAAATAACAAACCCAGTTAAGCTAATTAAAATATCGTTTACTGTTAGTGACGACGTGGCTAAAAAGGTCGGCAGTATTTCAGATATAGCCCAAGGTTGACGGCCATACTCAGCAACTATCCAGCCAAATTCAATCGCTATCCAAGGTAGTGGAATGCTCAATACGGCAGCCCATAACAACCAGCGTTTTTGCTCAATCACACGGTGTGCGTTGTAGTAAAAAGCCAATATAAATACACCAAGCATGGCTACACCACAGGCAACCATAATCCTAAATGACCAAAACATAGGCCCTACTTTAGGAAAAGAGTCTTTAACTGCTTTTTGAATGTGCTCTTCAGTAGCATCTACAACATCAGGTGTGTAGCGCTTAAGTAGCAAGCCATAACCTAAATCATCTTTTAGAGTATTAAATTTGGCAATATTATCTGGCGTATCTTCACCGTTTCTGAGTTTTGTAAGGTATTCATAAGCAACCATACCGTTGCGAATACGTACTTCATGTTGTTTTTCTAGGTCGTTAATACCCGTTACTTGCTCATCTAGTGAGCGCGTAGCAATTAACCCAAGTGCGTAAGGTATTTTAACCGCCGCATGTGTTACTTGCTCTTCTGAATCAGGAAAACCAAATGCGGTAAACGCAGCTGGAGCTTCTTCTGTGTGCCATTCGGCTTCAATTGTGGCAAGTTTCACTTTTTGGACTTCGCCTACTTCGTAGCCTGATTCGTCACCGAGTAAAATTACACATAAAATTGACGCTAACCCAAAGCCTGATGCGACTGAAAAAGAACGTTTAGCGAATGCTAAATCACGGCCTTTTAATATGTACCAACTGCTTATGCCTAGAACGAACATAGATGCAGCTACATAACCTGCCGATACAGTATGAATAAACTTAACTTGGGCTACAGGGTTAAACACAAGCTCTGCAAAGCTGGTCATTTCCATGCGCATGGTTTGATAGTTAAATTCAGCGCCTACTGGGTTTTGCATCCAACCGTTGGCAATTAAAATCCACAGCGCCGACATGTTAGTACCAATGGCCATTAAAAAGGTTGCACCTAAATGTTGGCGTTTAGAGAGTCTGTCCCAGCCTAAAAAGAACATACCTACAAAGGTCGATTCTAAAAAGAATGCCATTAAACCTTCAATAGCCAGGGGGGCCCCAAAAACATCACCTACGTAATGGGAGTAATAAGACCAGTTAGTACCAAACTCAAATTCCATGGTTAGGCCTGTCGCCACACCAATTGCAAAGTTAATACCAAACAATTTTCCCCAAAACTTAGTCATATCGCGATAAATTTCGCGACCGGTCATAACATAAACCGATTCCATAATAACTAAAATCCAGGTCATACCTATCGTTAACGGTACGAATAAGAAATGAAAGAGAGCGGTAACAGCAAACTGTAATCGCGATAGATCCACAAAGGTTTCATCTATCATTATTGGCTCCTTGAGAGTGACGGATTAACAGGGCAATGTTTAATTGGCAAAGTTAATATTTAATGAACTTTCAGTAGTTACTGAAAGTTTGTAATATTATTTACGTTTGTGCAATTTTTGTCAATATGTATATTAGTAAAACTTAATATATTTCCTATGCTACATCAGTATTAAAAACAAACAACATAAAGGCTTAACTTAGGTGATAAAAAACCAGTTATTTAAAGCGTTTAATCAAACAGTAAAACACGGTAAACTAACAAGCATGAACGCCTGGTTTACTTGTGAAATAAAATCAAATGAATAAAGATAAAAAACAACTACGAATTGGTATTGTGGCAGGTGAACTGTCGGGCGATATTTTAGGTGAAGGCTTAATTAAAGCCCTTCAAAAACACTTTCCGGACGCTATTTTTGAAGGGATAGCGGGGCCTAAAATGCAAGCGCAGGGTTGTAAAACACTTTACGACATGGATGAGCTTTCGGTAATGGGGCTTGTTGAAGTGTTAGGGCGTTTACCGCGTTTGCTCAAAATACGTAAACAACTCGTGCAGCATTTTGTAGATAACCCACCTGATGTATTTATAGGTATTGATGCACCCGACTTTAACTTACGAGTAGAAAAGCCGCTCAAAGATGCGGGTATTAAAACGGTGCAATACGTAAGTCCATCTGTTTGGGCGTGGCGCGAAAAGCGAATTCATACAATAAGTGCAGCGACTAACTTAGTTCTTGCATTGTTGCCTTTTGAGAAAGAATTTTATGATAAGCATCAAGTACCGTGTACTTTTGTGGGTCATACCTTGGCTGATGACATAGCACTTGAACACGACGACAGCAAAGCGCGTGAAGAACTCGGCTTAAGCCTTGATGACAAAGTACTGGCATTGCTACCTGGTAGTCGAGGCTCTGAGGTTGGTTTACTAAGTGAAACTTACATCAAAACAGCTGAAAAGCTGCAAGCGCAAAACCCAAATCTTAAAATTGTGGTGCCACTGGTAAACGAAAAGCGCAAAGCGCAGTTTACTGAAATATTAAACGCCACCGCGCCTGACCTTAATGTTAATCTGCTTGATGGGCAATCAAAATTAGCGATGCAAGCTGCCGATGCTATTTTATTAGCGTCGGGCACTGCAACACTTGAAGGCATGCTTTATAAAAAGCCAATGGTTGTGGGCTATAAAATAAAGCCTTTGAGCTATTGGATTTTTAAAACTTTATTTACGTTTAATATTAAGTACTTTTCGCTGCCTAATTTATTAGCCGACGAAGAGCTAGTGCCTGAGTTTTTACAAACCGAGTGTAATGTGACTAACTTAACAAACGCACTTACCCCTATGCTCAATACTGATAACAAAGCGCTAAAAGCACGCTTTTTAGCCATTCACGAAAAAATTAGATTAAATGCCAGTGAACAAGCAGCCAACGCTGTGGCGGAGTTAATAAATGCAAATTGATAGACCAAATGTAACCCTAATTGCCGGTGTAGATGAAGTTGGGCGCGGCCCGCTTGTTGGTGATGTAGTTACTGCCGCCGTTATTTTAGATCCCACTAAACCTATTGCTGGCTTAGCTGATTCTAAAAAATTAACGGATAAAAAACGCCAAGCACTGGCAATTGAAATTAAAGAAAAAGCATTGTGTTACGCGTATGGTCGCTGCAGTCCAACAGAAATTGATGAATTAAATATTTTACACGCGACTATGCTTGCCATGACTCGCGCAGTGGAGGCATTAAGTACGCAACCTGAATTTGTATTTATAGATGGTAATCGCTTGCCAAAACTCACTATGCCAGCGCAAGCTGTTGTTAAAGGCGATAGCCTAGTGGCAGAAATTTCAGCCGCGTCTATTTTAGCTAAAGTAGCGCGCGATGACGAAATGCTTGAGCTTGATAAACGCCACCCTGAATATGGTTTTGCAGGGCATAAGGGGTATCCAACTAAAGCGCATTTTGCAGCGCTTGAGCAGTACGGCGCGATTGACGAGCATCGTAAAAGCTTTAAACCTGTGCAGCGTGTATTGACGCAAGCCAATGGTGAGGGCTAAGCATGGCTGCTCCTGATTTTGTTCATTTAAGAGTTCATTCAGATTTTTCGATGGTTGACGGCCTTGCTAAAACAAAGCCAATAGTCGCAAAAGCGCAAGAGCTGCAAATGCCCGCGATTGCGATTACCGACCAAATGAACTTTTGTGGTTTAGTGCGCTTTTATGGCGCAACACATAATGCCGGTATTAAACCTATAGTGGGTGCTGATTTCTGGGTTCGTAGCCCAGAATTTCCTGACGAGCCAAGCCGTTTAACCATATTAGCCAAAGACAACGACGGCTATAAAAACATTACCTTATTAATATCTAAAGCGTATCAACGTGGGCATGTATTTCATCGCCCTGTGATTGACCGTGAGTGGTTAGTTGAGCTAAAAGCAGGCTTAATTATTCTCTCAGGCGCTAAAGACGGTGATTTAGGTAAGGCGTTATTAAAAAATAATCCGAGTGTAATTGAATCGGTTGTTAGTTTTTATAAGCAGCATTTTAGCGATAACTACTACCTTGAGCTTGTTCGCACCAATCGCCCGCTTGAAGAAGATTACTTACACATGGCGGTAGAGCTTGCAGCTAAAGAGCAGTTACCTGTTGTAGCCACCAACGAAGTGGTATTTTTAAAACCTGAAAACTTTGAAGCGCACGAAATTCGTGTTGCTATTTTTGACGGTTACACACTTGATGATAAACGCAGGCCTAAACGGTTCTCTGAAGAACAATACCTAAAAACACCAGAGCAAATGGCTGAGCTGTTTAGCGACATTCCAGAAGCGCTACAAAACACCGTAGAAATCGCTAAACGTTGTAATGTAACTGTGCAATTAGGGACATACTTTTTACCTGATTACCCAACTGGCTCACTTAAGATTGATGAGTTTTTAGTTAAAGTGTCAGAAGACGGCCTTGAAGAACGTCTACAGTTTTTATTCCCCGATGAAGAAGAGCGAAAAGTAAAACGCGTTGAATACGATGAGCGGCTTGATATAGAGCTTGGCGTAATTAACCAAATGGGATTCCCAGGTTACTTCTTAATCGTAATGGAGTTTATCCAGTGGAGTAAAGATAACAATATTCCGGTTGGACCTGGTCGTGGTTCAGGTGCGGGTTCGTTAGTTGCGTACGCGCTTAAAATTACCGATTTGGATCCACTTGAATTCGACTTGCTTTTTGAGCGATTTTTGAATCCTGAACGTGTATCAATGCCCGATTTCGACGTCGACTTTTGTATGGATAGACGAGACGAAGTAATTGATCACGTGTCGGCTTTGTATGGTCGAGATGCGGTATCGCAAATTATTACCTTTGGTACTATGGCTGCAAAGGCGGTAATACGCGATGTAGGGCGAGTGCTTGGGCATCCTTATGGATTCGTTGATCGTATCTCAAAAATGATTCCAGGCGATCCTGGGATGACACTTGCTAAAGCGTTTGATATAGAACCGCGCTTGCAAGAAGCCTACGATGGCGATAACGAAGTAAAAGATTTAATCGACATGTGTCGCATCCTAGAAGGGTGTACACGTAACGCCGGTAAGCATGCGGGTGGCGTAGTAATATCGCCAACCACTATTACCGATTTCACCGCACTTTATTGCGATGACGAAGGTAAGTTTCCGGTCACACAGTTTGATAAAAATGATGTAGAAACTGCAGGCTTAGTTAAGTTCGATTTCTTGGGTTTACGTACACTGACTATTTTGCAGTGGGCGGTCGATATGACCAACGTGCGCATGGAGCGCCAAGGTAAAGACCCTGTCGATATAAACACTATTCCACTGGATGATAAAAAAAGTATTGAGCTACTACTTCGCGCCGAAACGACTGCTGTATTCCAGCTAGAATCGCGCGGTATGAAAGACTTAGTACGCCGACTTAAGCCCGATTGCTTTGAAGATATGATTGCACTTGTGGCCTTGTTCCGCCCAGGTCCGCTGCAATCAGGCATGGTAGATAACTTTATCGACCGAAAGCTGGGCCGAGAAGAAATCTCATACCCAGATGCGCAATATCAGCACGAAAGCTTAAAACCAATACTTGATCCAACCTACGGCATTATTTTGTATCAAGAACAAGTAATGCAAATTGCGCAAGTCCTAGCAGGTTACACGCTAGGTGGCGCCGATATGCTGCGCCGTGCAATGGGTAAGAAAAAACCCGAAGAAATGGCAAAGCAGCGTTCAACGTTTGAAGATGGCGCAAGAAATAACGGCATCGACGGCGAGCTTGCGATAAAAATCTTCGACTTGGTAGAAAAGTTCGCAGGTTACGGATTTAATAAATCTCACTCGGCAGCTTACGCACTGGTTTCGTATCAAACATTGTGGATGAAAACCCATCATCCGGCAGAGTTTATGGCTGCGGTAATGTCGGCCGATATGGATAACACCGACAAAATAGTTATTTTGGTGGATGAATGTGAAAACATGAAACTCACCTTATTACCGCCAGACGTAAATGCAGGTGAGTTTAAGTTTACAGTAAACCTTGAAGGTGAAATTGTTTACGGCATTGGCGCGATAAAAGGTGTGGGTGAAGCACCGGTTGATGCAATCCTAGAAGCGCGTGCAAAAGGCGGCCCATTTAAAGATTTATTTGATTTTTGTGCCCGCGTTGACTTAAAACGCTTAAATAAGCGTGTGACCGAAAAATTAATTTACTCAGGCGCACTTGATAATCTTGGGCCTGAAAAAACACAACCTGGACGTGCTACGTTATTGGCTAGTTTAAAAAGTGCAATGCGTGCGGCCGACCAACACAACAAAGCTGAGCTATTAGGGCAAAGTGACTTGTTTGGTTTATTAGCCACTGAGCCTGATGAAGTTGAACAAGCTTTTATTAAAGCCATAGGCCTCACTGATAACGAATGGTTGGATGGTGAAAAAGAGACCCTAGGCCTTTATTTAACAGGGCATCCGATAAATCAATACCGCCGTGAACTTAAGCATTACACCAGTGGGAAAATAGTTGATTTACAGCCTACTAATCGCGATGTGTTTGCCACAGCGGCTGGTTTAGTGATTGCTTCTAGGGTGTTAATTAATAAAAAAGGAAATCGTTGGGCCTTAGTAACTTTAGATGACAAGAGTGCACGCATTGATGTACGCTTGTATTCAGACGAGTTTGAAAAGTATCAAGATATGCTCCAAGTTAATAATATCTTGGTAATATCTGGACAGGTCAGCTTTGATAACTTCTCTGGTGGTATTACAATGACCGCCAGAGAAATAAACACCATTGCTCAGGCGCGTGAAAAGCGTATTAAAGCGATTAAAATGACGCTGAACATGGTGCAAATCGAGGCTGGTTTCTTCGATAAATTACAAAAAGTACTCGAACCCTACAAAATGGGAACGTGTCCGATCAAGGTTTATTACCAACGTCCAGATGCGTTGGCACAATTAACTCTTGGGATCGAATGGTGTGTTACGCCAAGTGATGACTTAATTCATAAGTTATCGCTAATGGCGGCGCAAGATGTAGAACTGGAATTTAACTAATTAGGTAGTTTAGAGCATGAGCCTCAATTATCTTGATTTTGAGCTTCCGATTGCAGAATTAGAAGCGAAAATTGAAGAATTACAAAATGTAAGCCGCGCTGGCGAATTAGACCTTGGATTAGAAGAGGAAGTCAGCAAATTAAAAGAGAAAAGCGACCAGTTAAAAGGGAAGATATTCTCTGAACTTGGCGCTTGGCAAGTATCACAGTTGGCACGTCACCCGTTGCGTCCTTATACTCGAGATTATATCGAGCGTATTTTCACGGAATTTGACGAGTTTGCTGGTGATCGAACTTTTGCTAACGATCCGGCTATTTTAGGTGGTATAGCGCGTTTAGATGGCGAACCAGTAATGGTTATTGGCCAACAAAAAGGCCGCGACACTGCTGAAAAAATTAAACGCAACTTTGGTATGCCAAAGCCAGAAGGTTACCGTAAAGCATTACGCTTAATGGAAATGGCTGAGCGTTTTAAAATGCCAATCATGACCTTTATCGACACGCCGGGTGCATACCCAGGTGTAGGCGCTGAAGAGCGTGGCCAATCTGAAGCAATCGCACGTAACTTAAAAGTAATGGCGACACTTAAAGTGCCGACAATATGTACAGTTATTGGTGAAGGTGGTTCAGGCGGTGCATTAGCGATTGGTGTTGGCGACAGAGTTAATATGTTGCAGTACAGTACTTATTCTGTAATTTCGCCTGAAGGTTGTGCGTCTATTCTTTGGAAAAGCGCCGACAAAGCACCCCTTGCAGCAGAAGCAATGGGTGTAACCGCAGAGCGCGTCAAAGAACTAGATTTAATCAGCAACTTAGTTGATGAGCCACTAGGTGGTGCGCACCGTAATTACGATGCTATGGCACGTAACTTAAAAGTGCGCCTAAAACGAGATTTAGCTGACCTACAAGCTCTTACGCTTGAAGAAATGCTTGATCAGCGTTACAAGCGTTTAATGTCGTTTGGCTATTGCTAAGCACATTAAATGTTAAAAAAAGCCGCTTATGCGGCTTTTTTACTTTAAAATACTCAGAGTTTTTATATTAAAGTGCGGACACATGTATACATCAGCAATTTATCAACAATTAAAAAAATCACTAAGTAGCTATATTGAGCAAGGTAAGACTGTTTTTACAGTTGCGTTATCTGGTGGCGTTGATTCTGTGGTGTTACTGCATTTAATGCGTGCGTTAAAAGAAGATAACCCTGTAATTGATGTATCGGCTATTTATGTTCACCATGGTTTAAGCCAGTATGCTGATGACTGGCAACGCTTTTGCAAAAACGTATGTGTTGAGCTCAATGTGCCTTTTGAAGCTGCGAAAGTGGTAATTGAGCAGCAGTCGCGCACGAGCCTTGAAGCCCAAGCGCGCGACGCCCGTTATAAAGTACTTGATGAACTAAGCCCACAAGGCAGCATTATTTTACTGGGCCAACATTTAAACGACCAAGTAGAAACGTTTTTACTGCGCTTAAAGCGTGGTTCGGGTTTAAAAGGGCTTGGCGCTATGCACCAAGCGCGTTTTCTACAAAGTGGGCGTGTGTGTTTCAGGCCGTTATTGAATGTAAAGCGAAGTGATATAGAAGCCTTTGCGGCGCAGTTTAATATTAAGCATATCACTGATGACTCTAATACAGATGAGCGCTTTGATCGAAACTTTTTACGTTCCAAAGTTATTCCATTATTAGCCGAACGCTTTAATGGGTTTGAGCAATGTACAGCGCGAAGTATTGAGCTACTGCAGCAACAACAAACATTACTTGATGAATATACTCAGCTTGATTTAAATAAGTGTATTAACCAGCATCAAGCATTGTGTATTAATAAAATAAGCGAATACAGCACTGCGCGCATTGCAAATATAGTGCGTGCGTGGCTTGCATTATTTACACAAATTATGCCATCGCAAAAACAACTTGAGCAAATTATTAATCAAGCTATATGCGCTAAGAGCGATTCGCAAATGCTTATTGATTTGGCTGGTGGGCAAGTACGTCGCCATCAAGGCTATTTGTATTTTGTGAATCCATATCAAATCTTACAAGATCAAATGCTTGTAAGTGATGAGCTTAAATTTAATGATGACCGTTTGCTAATAAAAAAAAATGGCAAGGGTATTCGACCGCCGTTTAAGCATGAACAAGTTACTGTGCGTTTTAACTGTAACAATGCGCGGATCAAACCGGAAAAAAAACCAGGTGGTAATACATTAAAACATTGGTTTAAAGATGCAAAAGTAGCCCCTTGGTTACGTGCTAATGTGCCATTAATTTTTTATAATGACGAATTGGTTCAAGTGGTTGGCTACTTTATGAGTGCCAATCATCTTGACGAAACAGGTATTTTTTGGGAGTGTAAATAATGACAGAACAACCACATGTTGGCTTATCACTAGTAAACAAAGCACCACTGGGGATGTTAGTTACAGCTATCGTCGCGGTATTAGCTAATGCCTTGTTTTCGCTTAACCTAATTACTTTGGGTCACGCTATTGCTGGTGGAATATTATGTGGTGCATTATTACTGGCTTATTGGTTAGGTAAAGGTGGGCTGTTTTTTGTTTTAGGAGTGAGTACGCCGTTAATTTTAGTTTTATTCACGCCAATTGCAAAGAGTGCTGCATTACTTAACTTAGTGAGTGGTTTCTTTTTTGGTTTTTGCTTAGTGCTTGTTATATATAAATTTTTACCAATAAAGCCAGAGCGTTAAGTCATGCTTTTTAGTGTGTTGTCCTGAGTTTTAAACAGGACAATACAGCAAAATAAAAAAGCCTAACGGGGGAAGTTAGACTCTTTTATTTTAAATGTATTTTTAAATTTTAATATGCTTTAGCACAGTTTCTGCCCGAGGCCTTTGCTTTATACAGCCCTTTATCTGCGCGAGCAAATATCTCATTATCACAATCTTGACTGCTTGCTAAGGTAAAACCTATGCTGGTTGTTACGCCATATTGCGACATTAAACTTGATTCTCTAACAAGGCGCATGATCCGTTCAGCAACTACTTTGTTAGTTGTAAACTCAGGGTCTTCGATTAAAATTGAGAACTCATCGCCGCCAAACCTAAATACTGAGTCTGTACCACGAATACTGCTACATAAAACTTTAGCGAATTCTTTCAATGTATCGTCGCCCACTTTATGACCAAAGTTATCGTTAACTTGTTTAAAGTTATCTAAGTCGAGCAGCATTAAGCTAAAAGGACGTTGATAGCGGCGACAATTTTCGAGTTTTTGCGACAAAATATCATTAAATTGACTACGGTTATTTAATCCCGTTAAGGTATCTTTTGTCGCAAGTTTTAATACTCGGCTATACATCATCGCATTTCGAAGTGGGTAAATTAATGCGGTATGTAAAACGCGTAATTTTTTTTCAATTACAGCACTAAGAGGATATTTACTAAAGTAAATTAGTTGTCCTAAGTGTTCTGCTGCTATTGTTAAGTCAAAAATATAGGGTGTATTGTTTGTATCACTATCTGATGTTTGCGCTGTGCCAAGCGTCGATTGAAACTGTATACCCGAAAAGTTTAGCAATTGTTTTGCGAACTTAGCATACATAGCTAAAACATCTTCAATAACTAAACTAGTTTGTAGTTCAGTAACAAGTTCGTGTGTTTCAGTTGGTTCATCTACACGTGTGTGTTCTGCCGAGAACGGCAAAAAATCACCGCGACCTGATACACGTTGTGTCAAAATATGGACGTTTTCCATTAAATTCTCCCCCGAGGGTGTTGCTTTACAATTACTAAGCTATTTCTATGCCATATTTTAAAACTGGCCGAAAAACAGATGGTTGCTATATTTAATGTAAGTCCCTTGGTTTAATTTAAGCGTGAGGTTCAGTTTGCAGAGTATTAATGTTCAATTTTTTGGCTTATTAGTTGTTGCAGTACTTTTTGTATGGTTTTTTAAGCGCATTGGATTGCCGCCTATTTTGGCGTATCTAGCAACAGGGGTTTTAGCTGGCAGCCATGGTATTGGTTGGATGGTACACACGCACGAAATCGACTTTGTGGCAGAGCTTGGTATTGTATTTTTGTTATTTAGTTTAGGGTTAGAGTTTTCTATTTCACGTTTAATGGCGATGCGCAATATTGTGTTTGGCCTTGGGTCACTACAAGTCGTTGTGACCAGCCTGATACTTATTGTTGTTTTATATTGCTTAAATTTCAGCTTATTAACTAGCTTTGCTATTAGTATCATTATGGCGCTTTCATCCACTGCCGTGGTGGTTAAGTTATTAAAAGAAACCGGCGAGCTAAACCAGCGTCGTGGACAACTAGCCGTTGGTGTATTGTTATTTCAAGATATAGCGGTTGTTCCCTTGCTTATTATCCTTCCTTTATTAGCATCTAGCGATTCACAAAGCATTAGTTGGGCGCTTGCTTTTGCATTAACTAAAGGCGCATTTGTTTGCTTATTGTTATGGGCTATAGGCAAATGGATACTGCCTAAAGTATTTAACGAAATAGCGCTAGTACGCACCGATGAGTTATTTGTGCTTACAACATTACTGGTTGCGTTATTTGCCGCGTTGCTAACATATATGTTTGGTCTATCAATGGCTCTTGGCGCTTTTTTAGCCGGTATGATGTTGGGCGAGAGTCATTACAGACACCAACTAGAGGCTGATATAAGGCCCTTTCGCGATATTTTAATGGGCCTATTTTTTGTAACTGTCGGCATGCAGCTTGATTTATTATATGTGTTTAGTAATGGCTTATTTATAATTGGTGCGTTACTTGGCTTATTAATTTTAAAAATAACCGTTGTTGCAATAAGCGCGCAGCTTATGGGGGAGCGAAGACAAGATGCATTGGCTTGTGCAATTATGCTTTGGCAAATGGGAGAGTTTGGTTTTGTACTTATTGCCTTAAGTGGACAACAGCAATTATTAACGAGTGATCAAACCTCATTTTTAATTGCATTGGGTGTACTTTCAATGGCCTTTACACCATTTTTAATTGATAAAACACCGCTTATTTTAAAACGTTTAGGCGTATTAAAACGCGCAAGTATGGGATGGGAAAATGAACCTAAAAGTAGCGCGCTTTATAGTAATCATGTTGTTATTTGTGGCTTTTCAAGAGTTGGGCAAACCATTGCGCGGTTTTTAAAGCCTGAGGCAATAGAATATGTCGCTATTGAGAGTAACCCAATACTTGTTCAAGAAGGTAAAGCCGCTGGAGAACCCGTAATATTTGGACACGTTAAACAAAAAGACATTTTAAAATGTGCAGGGGTAGAGCGTGCACGCTTAGTCATTATTACCTTTACTGAATTTGAGCAAACACAAATAGTAATAGACGCTATAAAGCAAATAGCGCCCGAAGTTAAAATACTTATACGCACGCGAGATGACAGTCAGCTCGAAAAGTTAAAAGAATTGGGGGTAACCGAAGTTGTGCCCGAAACTTTAGAAGCAAGTTTAATGTTAGTGTCGCATGTTTTATCTATGTCGGGTGTACCCATGAGCCGAATTGTTAGGCGTGTAAGTAAAGAGCGCCGTAATCGCTATAAATTTTTGCAAAGCTTTTTTTCCGGTGAGCACATTGATAGCGATGAAAATAATAGCGATAGATTAGAATACCTGCATGTTATAGCTTTGCCCGATAAAGCGTTTGCTGTAAATAAAAGTATTAGTGAGCTTAATTTAACAAAACGAAGAGTGTTTATAAAAGCGTTACGCAGGCAAGATCGCGAAATAGACGCTCCATCGGATCAAACCTTATTACTGGCTAACGATATATTAGTACTGCAAGGAAAACCAAGGCGCGTTGAGCGGGTAGAGCACTACCTGCTCGACGGAATAGAATAACGTTTCTGTTTGGGCTTAATCTAGTTCTAAAAACTTGCGTATCTCCGGTAATTTTTTCATACCGTCTTCATAACCAATTTGCATTAAATGCTGGGTGTAGCGTTTTTCAAACAATAGATAACTGGTTAAGCTCGATTGCGAATGTTTTTTTACACCTATGGTACGAAGCAATACTTTAATAGCCCATGGCATATCGTTGTAATACTGCGCTGCAATGGCATTAAAATTTTGCGAAGGGTTAATTACAAACGTATCAATTTGTTTAAGCTCTTGATGTTTATCGCGTGCAGGTAATAGCCCTAAGGTTCGGTTAATACGGTCCAAACGTTCTAAATCCGATTGCATAGTGTCGGTAAATACACTGTCGAGTAAATGCCCTGCAACAGCAGAAAGCCCTGGGTAATGCGCAGAATAACCCGGTGGGTGTAATTCTTTAGGTTGATCGACCCCAATAATAAATATTTTTTCAGCCCCTAAGTGAATCGACGGACTAAGCGGTGAAAGCTGATGTATAGAGCCATCACCAAAGTAATGGTTATAAATATTTACGCTAGGAAATACCATCGGAATGGCACTCGACGCCATTAAATGCTCAACATTAATGCGCGTAGCACGACCCTCGCGTTTAGCACGCTGCCAAGATGTTTGCGTATTAGATTGAAAAAATGCAACCGAGTCACCCGTTGTATAACTTGAGGCCGTAATAGACAGCGCATCTAAATAATTACGATGTAAATTGCGTTCAATGCGGTGTAAATCTAAAATTTCGTTTAATAAACTACGAAGAGGGCGATTATTTAGCAAGCTAGCAGGCGGGTGATTAATATGCTCCGACTGAAAGCTTGTTAAAATATTACGCGCAATATGACCAAACACACTTAAAAAGTCGCTTTTGTACACCATAGAGGTTGAAAAGTTTTTCCAAACAGATTCGAGCTTTCGTACAGCCAAATGCGCACACGAGGCGTAACATGCTAACGCTGCAGAATTAATTGCCCCAGCTGAGGTGCCATTTATTACCCTAAATGGTAATGGAGCTGTACGCGGCATGCTATGAGCGAGTGCTTTTAGTACGCCCACTTGGTAAGCAGCACGTGCGCCACCACCTGTAAGTAACAAGGCTATTTTAGGTTTTTTGGGATCAACTTGCTTGATTTTCATATTGGTGGTTAAACTGTTCTACGTCTTTGCTTTATTTATTCACTGTAAGTCTTTAAGCTAGAAGAATCAAAGGATAACTGCCCTTATACTCATTACATTATTTAACTTTGCAATTTAGCGCTTAACCTTTGAGCTATTATTGCCGTGTTATTAAATGTCATAGTATGTGTGTCAGAATGAATTTAATCCACTTAGCGTATTCTAAGTGATATCGCATTTTAATTTTTTATGGAGTTCGTATGTCAGATAAACCAGAAGTGTCAGATGTTCAAAAACGTCCACCTAATAACAATCTTCTTTTTGCCGTTATTATTTTAATAGTCGTAGCATGCGCGGCTGCCTTCGTATTACTTAAACCAAGTGATGAAAAAGTAACACGCACAGAGGTAGAGCCGCCAGTTAAAGAGCAGCCAATAATGGAGCTTAAACCAGAAATTGCTCCTATTATTGATACTCCTTCTGCAGTAAAACCAGAGGAACCTAAAGAACTTGAAGTGCCAACACAACGCGCTGTTGAGCCTGCCCCAAAAGTAGAACCATTAGTGACGCTTGACGAAAGTGACACGGTGGTTGTTGCTAAAATGGATGAGTACTTAAGTGATTCTGTGATGAGCTTAATGGTAACCGACGATGTGATTCGCCGTGGTGTTGTATTTATAGATAACATTGCCCAAGGCAAAATCGCCAAAAAGCATACACCTGTTATTAAGCCAGAAGAGAGTTTTAGCGTAACAGAAGGAGATATTTTAACGATTGATCCTAATAGCTATGAGCGTTATACACCGTATGTAAAAGTATTCACCAGTATGAGTGCCGCTCAAGCAGTGCGTATGTACGAAGAATATAAACCGCTTATTAATAGTGCATACACTGAAATAGGTTACGGCGATGATGAGTTTAATCAAACCCTAACCGATGCAATTGATTTGTTACTTGATACGCCAGAACCTGAGGGCGACTTACCATTACTTCGTAATTCAGTAACATATCAATACGCATTTTCAGAGTGGGAGCAATTACCAGCTGCACAAAAACAACTTTTACGCATGGGCCCTGAGAACATGAAAAAAGTAAAAGCAGCATTACGTAATATTAAAACTCAGTTAGAGAGCAATTAATACGCATTAAAACAGCTAAATGCATCGCGATTGTATATGAAGTATGCAATCGCACTTTCTTTTTAGATTACCCCTTGAATAACAGAGCAAAAGTAGAGATAATCCCCCCGCGCCAACCAAGGCCCTCAATGGTAGTCTTATTGGTCCTCTCGCAACACTAGCAGGCGAACCTGGTCAGGCCCGGAAGGGAGCAGCCACAGTTTGTGACGTGTGTGCCGAGATGTGGCTGGTAAGACTGCCACCCAAATTCCTCATTTGGGTGTTAAACCTCTTATATAATTTAACCTAAACCTCATTAATAAAAATTTATTTTTTATTTCATTACCCATGCCATCACACACTTTAAAATAAACTCAGCAAGTTCTACTTAAATAACATACTGTAAAAGCAATTAAGCGTAGCAAGTTAGCATTCAATACAATCAGTGTCTTTGTATAGTAATTAATGGTCGATTTAGAGCGATTACCCCTGTCATTCAAGAGAGTTGTGAACTAAGCCGCTACGCGGAGATCCTACTCTGACACACCGAGCAGGTAGCGCCTTAGCCCAACAAGCGATTATGCAACACAAACTGCGTGTTGCATAAATACTAAAGTGTTATGTGTCCGGCAGCGATTAATGACGCCGAATAGTGAATCTACTAATGTTGTCCAACTTGATAATTTCCGGCCTCAAAGCCAAAAGGTTTTGCCAAACGATTCCAAGAATTAATTTGTACGATTGATAAGGTTAAATTTGAAATATCATCTTGGCTGAAATATTTTTTCAAGTTAGTAAACGATTGTTGCCTTTGGTCTGTAGAGTCATTGAGCTTTGTGACAGACTCAGTCCATTCCAGTAATGCTTGCTCTGATTCGTTATAAAAGTTCGTTTCTTTCCATGCCGACGATGAGTAAATACGCAATTCACTTTCACCCGCAGCAATAGCTTCTTTAAAGTGCATTTCAATGCAGTAAGCGCACTGGTTTATCACTGAGACCCTGTATCTCAAAACCTCCATAAAAGACTCATCAATAATGTTTAAGCTCTTGATGTATTTCTCTGTTTGCATCATGCAGTTCATTAAATTCTCGGGTATATTTTCAAAAGGTACTCTCGGCATATTTTTTCTCGCTTGTGTAAATGAGTGACGCGATACATTGTATGCCTATCAAATAATGATTAGAATATATGCTATAAGCCAAACAATCTTGCATAAAACGCAAAGGTTATTATGTTAAAGTCTGTTCGTATATTTTTAAAGGTCGTTGAGTTGGGTAGCTTTTCTAAAGCTGCCAAAGTATTAAATATGGCTCCGTCATCAGTTACTCGTGCCATTGATAATCTTGAATATGAGCTGAAATCCGAGCTATTTAAACGTAGCACGCGCCAATTATTACTGACAGATAAGGGCTATATTTTTTTAGAGGGAGCCTCTGATCTGGTCTCTAATTGTGATTCTATACTTATGTCTATGACTGACAGTCATAAAGAGCCTGAAGGAAATTTGAGGGTTTCAGTGTTTGAGAGTTTTGGTCGGTTAAGTGTTTGTCCCATAATCCCTGAATTCTTGAAAAAATACCCAAAGATAGCAATTGAAATTGAGCTAGAGAATAAGGTGGTTGATCTAGCAGGGGAAAATATTGATTTGGCAATTCGTATAGGAACACCGAAAGATTCGAGTTTAAAATTTTGTAACATTATCCCAAATCATACCTTTGTTTGTGCGTCACCAGATTACTTGTCAAAAAATGACAATATTGAAAAACCTGAAGATTTGTCATTACATAATTGCTTATTACTCAATCAAGAGAGGCAAAGAACTTACTGGCATTTTAAAAAAAATCGTCGTAATACTAAGGTCTTAGTTAGTGGTAATCTTAAATCAAAAGGCGGCACACCATTATTGGAGGCAGCCTTGTGTGGTCTTGGTGTCGTTCAGCTTTCAAACTGGATAGTATCTGACTATGTGAAAAGTGGGCAGCTTGTGGTTTGCTTACGAGATTGGGAGCCGCTTCTTAATGAGCAGTCTAGTGGTAGCGTTTATGCTGTATATAAACAAGGTATATATAAAAATCCAATTATAAGGCTATTTCTTGACTATCTAGTTGAAAAAACACATAACAAGTTACTGCATCGGACGTGGTAGAGTTACTCTTTTGAGGAACGTATACCACTATTTTTAATTGAATGTTTTTTAACCTTTAATCCCTCTGTTCGCTGTGATCTAATAGATATTATTCACCCATGGTAAACTGTTATGGCACTTTTTTTTGGTGATAAGTCAAGCCTGACTTATCCTGTCAAAACAAATTCATTCCTATCAATTTCGCTGAGCAAATTCTGCCAGGTACCTTTGAATATGCCCTTTGTTATATCGTCGAAAATAAACTCGATTTATCGGGATTTGACACGTGGTATAACAACGACAAAACGGGCCTGCCGCGTATCCGCCTTCGGTAATGCTAAAGATTATTTTACTGGGCTATGCACATGGCTTTATCAGTAGTCGCTGAATTGCCAAAGCGTGTGAGACGAACATTTTATTTATAAATGTGTCGGGGGAATTAACCCTGTACAAAAAGAAACAGACTCTGAACCTAAAAATAAATTTAGTGGCATATTTTTGTTAGTTTGTTAAATTAAAGTAAAAATAGACAACCCCATAGGTCGACGATAGCTGTTTATTAAAGAATGGCAAACGACTTGGCTGTATTGGAGCGGCTTTCCTTTAGGTAAAAAGTGCAATATTACAGTAAATAAAGGGATGAATAAATTGACCTTACGGGGTCAAATGAAAGTGAATGCCTTTAGTTTACGCTGCGGCAATTGTATTGCCTTGTTCATAAATAGAAAAGCTGCAAAAAGCGATGTATTAAGAAGTGCAAGCCTTTTCACCTTAAATAAAAGCCACTCAAACACCCGTAATCTCTTCCAAAACACCAATTGAAACAATACCAAACCAGCTTTTATATTCTATGAAAAACACAGTAATCGATTGAACCAAAATAGGAACTCAGCTATGGTCTATTTATCAATAAAAATAAATTTAAAAATGAGTTAATTTACAGGCTCGTTATAAGCTCCGTTACTGGCTGTAATTATTTTATGTAACTGTTAGTATACATTCGATTATTTTTTAACTCATACAAGGATGAAGTAAAGTGTCACAAGGTAACTGTGCAACACCCAAAAAAAACATGATATAGGAACAGCTAACTATATTTTCAACAAAGTTGGTAAGGGAGGAACTAACAGCAATACAGACTTAAGGAGTGTCATTTCATTATTAGAAAATAGAAAAAAAGATCCGTACTACCGAGAAAAACTTCTTCGATTAAAAATTCCAAACTCCTGCTCCCCAAATATTATTCAGGAGTTAACACAGTGTATTTCAGACTTTCAAGCCAGTATACAGGGAAGAAATAAGGCTGATGGAGTAGTTAGTCCAAGTGGCTCTACTATTTTATACCTTGGTGGTGTAAGACTTACAGGGAAACATATTATCGTTGATTTGGATGATCAAAATCTTTACGCTTACGATGGAAAAAAGAAAATACATGAATTTCATTGCGCCTCTGGCGATAAAAAACACCCTACGGCAATAAAGCCTTCTTTACACCATATATTCAGAAAGCATCAAAAATACAGAAGCCGTGCATATAATGCACAAATGGATTATGCGATGTTTTTTACAAATGATGGTAAAGCTATCCATCAATCAAATGCTGTAAGTGTTACATCCTTTTTAAAAGTCGTTGGTATTGAATCATTAGGATCTCATGGTTGTGTTCGCCTAAGTGAAGATGATGCAAAAAAATTATTTAGTTGGTCACCTATGAATACTCCGGTATTTGTTGATATGGCTTAGGAGTTATAATCTATGAAAGCACTAATTTATCTAACTCTAGGAGTTCTCTTTGGCGGAACTGTTGGATATTTATATGCAACTAGCATATCTGACGATCGCAATGAAGATATAATAAAAAGAGAAATAATCTTGCTTAATAAGTATTCTAATATTCCCTCTTGTGAAGACTTAAGAGAAAATAAAGATAGTATTACTCAAAAATCTGAAGACAGTAATCACATACTTTGGTCTTATTTAAGCGAGGATAATTTGCTTAAAAAGGTTGTAATTTCACCAGACTTTGTTGTTGCATACGAAGAGGTTGAAAAAATATGCAAATAAAATGGTTTCGCTTATAATCGGGTAGCCGGAGGTCTCTAACCTCCAGCCCCCACACCACCCATCATGCGGGTCCGCAATGGGCGGTTCATC
>NZ_JANJGQ010000039.1:0-23813 GCF_030847595.1 Pseudoalteromonas sp. 20-92 | reverse complement strand
TTATTTAACTCTCTGAGTAGTTCGTGCCTCGCTATGCGTTGGCCTTTCCCGTCTCAGTGGGGTCGCATTATAGGGAGATTCGAGCGGGGGTCAATGTTTTATTTCAGCTTTTTGACAATTAAATGAATTTAGTATGAAAGCTATACAAATAAAGGGCTACAGGATACTTTTAGTTTAAAAAACACGCACAACATATGTATCTATTGATGAGGTATTAGTAAGGTTTAAACTAAGCTGTATGTTAAACAAACAACACACAGCTTTATTTTAAATTAAAGGTTTATTTAGATGCTATTTCCCATACGGCAATGGAGCCTGATATTTCATTTCCAACGATTAAGAGTGGGTTTCCTGTAGCACTCTGCTCTGCTGGAACGAATTCCATTCCTTCAGGCGCTAAATCGCCTGTAATATTAGCGTCTTTAATTAAGCCTCTATTATAGAAGTAGTCTTCAAACTGCACATTGTATGGATTAGTAATGTCGTACACCATAATGCCGCCCATACGCTCAAGCCCTATAAAAGCAAATGTACGATCGTCAATTTTACCAATAGTCAGCGCTTCAGGCTCTGCGCCTTTATCATCTGAACGTGAGTCACCTTTGTTTTCATCTTCATTATTGTTAAATGATTCACCATGCACAGATGCTGTTATACGTGCTATATCGTCGCCTGAATCAAAAACCACCAGCCCATTGCTATCCCAAATAGTAAAAGAACGTGCGCCATAGCCGTAAAGCGATTCGTATTGTCCGTCGTTATTGGTATCGCCTTTTATTGTTGTTACTTTTAAGCGACCAATATCATCATCGTCATTATTTAAGTAATCAAAATTAGCAGCAAGCGTTAAGTCTTCAACGCGGCTTTCATCTATATAAGCTAAGCAGCCATCGCCTTTATCGTAATCAAGTCCGCCCTTTGCTATACAGTCTGCTTCATCCGTTGTATCAAAAAAGTATTCTCTTGCGTCACCTTCGTTGGCAGTAACTATAAAGTTAGCGCCTTTCCAACTAAAGCTTGAGATAGTATCGGGCTGGTACATACCATAGAGCCCTGGGTATGATTTAAAATTCACGCCGCCGTCTTTATCTGAGGCATCAAGTTGTAAACTTGACCAATCTTTAAAGCCTAAGCCCTTTAGCTCAAGACTGTTGTCTTGTAGGTTAACTATTGCAAGTGCATTGTTTTCTTGAATAGATACATAAGCATATTTGTTATCTTTAGAAATGCTAACGTACTCGGGCTCTAAATCCATAGCTACTGTAGTATTTATTAGATTACCGTTAATAGTACGACCATTTGGGTTTGCAAAAACTACCCCTTGCGCTTCTAGTTCGGTTTGTTTGTTGTTATAGGCTTTAAAATCAATATTTATTGCTGTATCGGCTATTACATTATTTGTTATATCGATAATACTAATAGAACCTTCAGGATCTACGCTGTAGTCGCCACTTGGTTCACCTTCGTTAGCAACCACTGCCTTTGCGCCATCATGGGTGAACGTCACCATGTCTGGTAACAATCCGACTGTAACATTTTTAATAAATACAGGTGAGTCGCCGCTTATATCGTAAAAAGCAATTTGACCTGCATCACCCGTGCTTTTAGCAGCCATTGCGACCGCTAGTAAATTATTATTTTCATCAATAGCAATGCTGTTTGCATCGCCTTGGGTATGCTCGTTTAAAGACAACGTAATAACGGACGTTAAATTTGTGGCGCTGATAACCCCTTCGTTATCTTTAACGAGTGCGGCAGTATCAAAGGTGTCGGCGGGTAAAATATCAACAACAGCGTCATCGCCTGAACTGTTAATAGCGTAAATCCATTTTTTAGATGCTTGGTATGCAACTATTTCAGCCGCACCTTCTGGGCTTTGTGCATTTAGTACACCTCTACCCACAAGGTTAATATTTAATGCTGAATTAGCATTTACACCATTTATCCCATTAATGCCATTTGCGCCTTGTTCTCCCTGTAATCCTTGAGAGCCGTTTTGACCATCGTCACCATCAAGTGCGCAACCAGTAAGAATAGATATAAGTGACAGCGCAATAATTGATTTTTTAAACATGTGATTTTCCTTAGTATTGTATTTGCTAAATATCAACACACAGGCATGACAAGATTATGGCAGTTTTAATACAGCCTCTTAGCCTAAGTAATTAGCTTATACGCTAGCGGAGTAATTAAAATTAAAGCGGCCGTATAACCAAGCATTTTTGCACTCGAGGAATACTCTCGTTTAATTGCAACTCCTAGCAAAGGTCTAAGTACATCAATACGTGTAATACTCCATGTTATAACCCCGCAGAGAGACCAAGTTCCTGTAATAATGATAAATGGCTCAACAACAGTCCCTAAACTTAAAGGTTGCAGTAAAAAACACAAAATAATCAAAATGCTTTGATGCAATAAATAAAAGGGAAACACCCATGCATTGAGCTGCTTTAAA
Organism: Pseudoalteromonas sp. 20-92; assembly: GCF_030847595.1. Lineage (NCBI taxonomy): Bacteria > Pseudomonadati > Pseudomonadota > Gammaproteobacteria > Alteromonadales > Pseudoalteromonadaceae > Pseudoalteromonas > Pseudoalteromonas sp. 20-92. The sequence goes on along the minus strand of NZ_JANJGQ010000039.1, from coordinate 21,358 downwards.
TAGTAGGTATTAAAATTTAAAAATCGGTGAGCGAGCGCAAGTACAAAAAATACACCTACAACACGTTGAATATTGTAGCTACCGCTTAGAATAAAATGAGGAAGAGTAAACGCCTTCTGATAACTTAATATTATAAGTAAAAACAAAACCGCAAAACACAAAGCCAGTAATACCAAGTTTTTATTTAAACTGTTCCAAAAGTAAGTATTTTTAGCCAGGATGTATCCTGCGAGTAGCAGTATTAAGCCGTTAGTTTCTCTGATTGAATCGCCAGTTAAGTAATGGCTTATAAATAGTGTGGCAATAGTGAGCAAGGTAATTAAAAACCCAAATGACATACCCGCTTTAACAAATGTTTTTAAAGGCGCAATAAAGGGCAAGCGTTCAAAAAGAGCTAAAACAATAATGATCAGCATAAATTGCCACAACGAGCGCAAATACCATAAGTGATTTACATCCACATTCGGCCACACTCCAGACTGATAATTAATAAAAAGCGTATTGTTAGTCTCTATAAAAGCTAAATAAAATTGCCAATAACTAATATCAATAACATCGTGCTGCGACATTTCTGCAAACAGCTGTAAAGGCACTATTAACCATAAACCCACCAGCAAGGGTAATAGTAAAAAAATAGAGCGGTATAAAGTGAAATGTAACCAAGACTTAAAGCCGCTTATTTTATCAATCATAAAACGCAGTGCTACGCCCGATATAAACCAAATGAGCAACATACGCCAAGGTGAAAACATCAACATTAAATATTCAACATACTGTAATGTGTAATTACTTTTAAAATGAAATCCCCAGTTTTCGCTATACAACATGCCAATGTGATAAAAAATTAGCGACGCAAATGCGATTACCCTAAGCCAATCAAGATAATATTTACGCGAATTAACTAATGAAGGTTGTTGTGTTTGAATGCTCATGCTTTTATTACTTTATGAATTTTATGCGTTATTCATACCTAAAGATCTCGCTAAAACTATCTACAAGTGCTTATATTACAAGCAATAGTGATAAAAGGTGGTATACAGGGGTAAGCGTGCCACGTCAGCAATAAGCATACATTTATGAACCTACAGCACTTTCAACGTTTTCAAAGCATTTACGCATCAGTATTACTGTGTGCTTACGTATTAATTAATAATACAGTAAACGCTACAACCCAAATAATGGAAGCCCAAAGAGAAGGGGCTTTAACTTTTTTAATGTGGGAGCCATTTGTTTGGGAGTATTCAAGTGCCTTGAGTACTTTGCTTATATTCCCTATTTTAATTTGGTTTTTAAGACACTTATCTTTTAATTGGCAAAATATTACGGCCTCATTAGGTATGTACTTTGGTGCCTCTATTATATTTAGCGTGTTACACGTTGGTATTATGGTAGGGATTCGTAAATTCATATATTTGTTAAATGATGGGTCTTACAACTTTGGACTTAGTTGGTTTGAGTTTATTTATGAATACCAGAAAGACGCTATAAGCTTCGTGTTTTTCATTGTACTTATCAAAGTATATCAATATGTGGTGCAGCAGTTACTAGGTGAAGCTTCTTCAATTGAAGAAAGTGAGCAGCAAACAACATCGACCATAAATCGCTTATTAGTTAAAAAGCTCGGTAAGGAATTCATTATAAAAATAGAGGATGTTGATTGGCTTGAATCGTCGGGTAATTATGTAAACCTACATATAGGCTCACGTATATATCCGTTAAGGGCAACACTTACAACATTGAGCAAACAACTTGAAAAGCAGGGGTTTTGTAGAATTCACCGCAGCCATGGCGTAAAACTCGATAAAGTGGAGTCCATTACACCACTACCCAGTGGCGACAGTGAAATAAAACTAACAACAGGTAAAGTACTAAACCTATCTAGACGCTATAAAGAGCAATTTAAACTAACGTTGCAATAATACAAATCAAACAAGCGATAATGGCTTACACTAAAATCAGTGGCCAAGTTTAGTTGGCCACCAGCTTATCTGACACACTTAACTGTAAATCAAGATCTGAAAGCGCATTATTTTGTTCAAACAAACTTAAAGAGGTTTGCCAAATATCGATTTGATGCTTATTTAATTGTAGTTCCAAGTTTTTAGCCTTTCACTCAGTTAAAAGGCTATTTAAATCACTGCGAATTAATATTTGCGGATTAAATAACTTTTGCGGTACATCAATTGGCTTAATTTCATCATAAGCAATCACTGTTTTTTTACCTTGCTGCATTTGATCGATTAACGACATAGAAATCACTTTAACTTTGTTGTTTCTCTCACCTCTTTCAAAGGTAGCCGTTTTGGCATGTTTGCCAGAACGAAGATACAACTCTGCTTGCAATGGAAATAAATCGGCTTTATCAACGGTAAGTTGAATTTTTTGATAGCTCGCCTTTTCTGAATAAGCCGTTAAATTAAACACTATGACAGCTTCATTCGTTTCATAAGACTCTATATCGTAATCTTGACTCCAACTAAGTGTCGCAATATCGCCCAGTGATGCCTCCCCCAATAATTTTTGTAAAGGGGTTATGCGTATTGGTCGTCGGCTTTTCGGCATGAACATCCAATAATCATTTTCCTTCATCAAGACCTTTTGTCCTTGCTCTGAAGCCGTTTTAAAAACAACAAGTGATTGTTTATTGATAGATGAATAAACATCATATTGCTTTTCACTTTTTAGCTTCTCTTTATTATATGCACTGACTGTTGCCGAAATTTTTACTGACTCTGCTTCACTTCGATAAGCATCAACGTTGACAAGAGCTGTTTGCAGATCAAGTCCACCTTCGTATTGTTCATTTACAGTTTGCGCAACAGCTGATACAGAAATAAGCAAAAGCGCACAGATAGATATAATATTTTTAAATTTAAACATGACTTAGCGCCTCTGTAATTGATTTTGAACTGCCTTTATATGCAGCCTTTAGTGCCGCTAATACACATACCAATACCATAGTAAGTAATACAATACCTGCTACTTCCCATGAGAAAGTAATGGTTAAAGGGTAACCCTGATTGCTACCTGGCGGTGGTGGCATTTCTAAACCTAAATAAACCAATCCCCAAGCAATGAAGGCAGATGCAACAATACCTAACGCCGCGCCAATGAACCCTATCATGCTTGACTCTAATACAAAGTTACGAATAATTTCCCATTGATAAGAGCCCATTGCCGATACAGTCCCTATTTCACGGGTTCTTTCACTAACAGTCATCGCCATCGTGTTTGAAATTGAGAAGAATACAAGTAACACCATAATTCCACCTAACAGGCCAAAAATACGGTTATAAAGATCTTTTACTGACTGATAATAGAATGCGCGCTTCCACCAAGGTGTAAACTCCAATGACTGGTCACGCTTCTGATAATCTAAAACTGTTTGTTGTGTTTTACTTATGTCAAATAAGTAAACCGACAATGAGCTGACTTTCTCGGTATACAACAATGATTGCGCATCTGATAGTTTCACATAGAGCTGTCGCTTATCTAAATCTGGCACACCTGTCGTATAAATACCCCTTATTGTAAAATCCATCGCATTCAACGCACCATCTGTCGTTGTCGACATGAGCGTAATATAATCCCCCACAGTCACCTTTAAGTTGCGTGCTAGCTCCTTACCTAATACAACTTCTGCTTCATCTTCATTACCAAAGTTTGATAATGCTTTACCTTCTAACATTGTTAAAAAAGGCCCTTTAACCATAAACTCTTCGGGGTCTACACCCAGACCAATAAAAATTGAGCTTTTTTCACCGTTAGATACAAGACCATTGAAGTTTATGCGTGGCAATACACTTTTAATGCCTTCGTCGGTTTCAAGTTGAGCTATTAACTTTTCAATATCAGATAAACCATATTGCAGCGGTGTATCTTCTTCTTCTTTTAGAAATTTTTGATGTGTAATAATAAAATTACCTTCATCTCTAGCCGCTTTTTCTGCCAGTGATTGATAAGTAAATAAGGCAAAACCACTCGTCGTTAAAATAGCGGCAACGGCAACTGCAGCAACTAATATTGTGAATAATGAACGCCTACCATTTCGGCAAACGTTAAAAAATGCAAATGAGATCCAACGCATTATCCTGCTCTCCTATGAGTTTCATATGGATTAAATGCCGATAAATTACCATCAGCTAGATTTAAAACACGATGACAGCGATCTGTCATACGGTGGTCATGTGTTGCTACAATAAAGGTACAACCTAGGTCATTGCCTAAATCACGCATCAGATCAATGACCATATTCGCGGTCGATGTATCTAAATTTGCGGTGGGTTCATCCGCAATCACAATCTCAGGTCGCTTAACCAATGCTCGAGCAATAGCAACACGCTGCTGTTGACCACCTGATAATTGATCAGGGCGTTTAGATATATGACCTTTTAAACCAACTTTATTAATAATATCAACAACTTTATCCATTCTTTCTCGCTTATTCATATTAAGCATTAAAAGTGGATACTCCACGTTTTCATAAACAGACATCACTGGGATCAAATTATATCTCTGGAAGATAAATCCTAGTTTTTCACGACGAATTTGTGTCATTACTTTTTTATCTTTTGAGACTGCTTTACCTGCAAGCCAAATTTCACCTTTATAGTCATCGTCAAGCAAGCCACAAATGTTTAAAAGTGTTGATTTCCCGCTACCTGAAGGGCCACATAATGCAACAGTTTCCCCTTTTTTTATCTCAGCAGATACGCCTTTTAATGCGTCGACGACGACTTCTCCAGTCTTGTAAGACTTAACAATGTTCGAAAATTTAAGCATTACAATTATCCTTTTTCAGCCTTTGAAAGGCGCGCTAGAGCGTCAGACTTTTCGATGAATAATTTCGCTCTAGTTTGATCTTCTAATTTATTTGCAGCCAATGCGGCACATCTATAAGTTGATTGTTTTAGCTGTTTATCTAACTTTGAAAATCCATCACTATCGGCCAATACTTGATTTAATAAATGAGCACCATGTTCAGCACGATTCATCATTTTTGGTACCTGCGCAAAGGTACAGCCAGCAGTCACATAAACGCTTGCCTTAAGTGGATATGGCATTCCTTTAACTTGCTTAATTGCTTTATTTAATTTCGCAATGCCGGCTTCTGCGAATTTCATTTTTTGCCAAGGTTGACTGGTGTATCGTGCCTGCGTTGTTTCAGCACTTCCTAACATAGCTAAAACAACGGGATTTGATGCTTTATTGTTGAGTTCAGAAAGCGCGTTAACAGCAAGTTGATTTTGCTCTTGGGAGCCAGTAAGTCCCTGTTGATATGCTGTAATAACATGCGCTGGGATTTCACTTGCAGTAACTGAAGAGCTTGCTAGTACAACGCCTAAAAGCATTTTTTTAATCGTAGAAAATTGGTTCATTATCGTTATCCTGTATTGTTTCTGTTGATGAACATATCTTAAGAAACAATCACCATAGAATGTTAGGCAGGCGATAATCGGTTGAATAGGGAGATAAACGGGAAATAGTAATGATGAGTATACTTTGTAGTCCTTTTTTAGGGGAGCGATCAAATTAGTAAGTTGAATTATGATAGTGATTAGAGCGCACTCAATACAATCAAAAAAGAGGTAAATCATGATTTACCTCTTTTACAGTATTAAATCCGCTTCAATAATGGTTGGTTATTTTTTCTGTTACATCTGCTTAAATAAATGGTGATATTTTCTACTCACAGAAAGTTTTTCATCACTCCCTTTCAAGTATATATAGACATGACCTAAATCATCTTTAGATACATGATCAATAGTGTCAACTCGAACAATACAATTACGATGAATGCGCCAAAAAGTATCAGGCTCTAACTCACTTTCTAAATGAGTAATAGATGTTTTTATTAAATGCTTCTGTTGCCCAGCAGTAACTTCGGTGTACTTATTGTCGGCGATAAAATAATCTACGTCATCAACATCAATCATATATATATGATTGTTTTTACTTGCTTTAATCCACTTTAAATACACATTAGATGATGCTAGGTTATTACTCTGCATTAACTGGGAGAACATAGCCTGTAACTGTGTTTGTTGACTAGTCTCAGTGCTTTCGGATGACAAAAGCTTTTTTATTCGCTGTACGGTTTTTTCAAGCCTTATTTTTTCTAAAGGTTTTAAAAGATAGTCAATTGCTTGGTTCTCAAATGCAGTAACTGCATATTCATTATAAGCAGTTACAAAAACCATAATGGGGGGTGAGTCATCATCACATAGTTTTTTAGAAACTTCTAAACCATCCATTCCTGGCATATTAATATCTAAAAATACAACCTTAGGTGTAAATGCCTCGGTCAGTGCTAAAGCTTCTTCACCATTAGCTGCTTGACCAACAATATCGATTTCAGGCCAAACCTCTTCTAACATCATTTTCAAATGTGTACGCAAAATGGGCTCATCGTCAGCAATAACAACTTTAACTCGGTGAGACATTTAAGGGTACCTCCATAGTGACGGTCACAATACCCGCCTGACTGTGATCAAATAAAAGGCTGGCTTGTTCACCATACAATTGTTGTAATCTGGTTTTTACGTTGTTCATCCCAACTTGTGTGCCTTTGTGATTACTGCCTTCATTAGGTGTATTATTCGTAATGCGTATTAATAAGTTATTTTCTTCCTTTTTGACTAATAGAGTCAATTCTCCACCCGATGTTAACTGTTCTATACCATGTGTAACGGCATTTTCTATGAGAGGTTGAAGTAACATTGGAGGAAACAAAATATCATCGGTTATTTTATCCGTTACGTCATAGTGAACATTAAGTCTATCCCCTAAACGTATTTTCTGTATGGCCAAATAAGCTTTATTAAAACGTAATTCATGGCCGAGGGTTAACCACTCAGACCTCGTCCTATCTAAACTTTGTCTCAATAAAGCCGAGAGCGCGGCTAACATCTTATTCGCCTGTTTAGTATCAACAGCTATCAATGCTTGAATATTAGCGAGTGTATTAAATAAAAAGTGCGGCTCAATTTGAGATTGTAGTAACCTTAATTGAGTTTCTAACAGCACTTTATCTTTCTTTATTTGCTCTAATTCAACTTGCGCTAACGATTGTTTTAAATTCTGTGCTTGTGCACTTCGATAGTATGTAAAACTCACCACCACCATAATAAAACTGCCAATCAGAAAAATACCTACATATTGTTGTAAATCACCAATATAGCCACCAGTGCTTTTCACAACACCTAATAAGAGTGGCGTCAGTCCCCACACAATAAAAGAAAAAAGAGTAGCTAAGAAAAACTGCAAGGCAAGATTCATTTGTGGATAATGCCGCTTTAACCATTTACGGCATAAGCGAATACTGAACCCGACTCCAAGAGAGATCATAATTGAAATAACAGGATACTTAGCCCACCCAATAAAGTGAATCAGTAACCCAAGTGAAATACAGACTACAGCGAGCTTTAAATTACTCACCCAGCTTTCTGATCCTGAGAATGGTTTAATAAAAGGCATTAAATTACAACTTAATTTCGACGCTAAAATATCCAGTTTTTTGATGGCTTAGCTGCTCATATATTGTTTCGCTTCCGCCAGCATAGCTCCTATAGCCGAGACAGAGGCGACCATTTTTAAAACCAGAGTAACACAGCTCACTATTTATTAACATGCTGTTATCCTGAGGGTTTGTTAACCATGTCATCGAAGGTTGCCAGGTAGAATTAGATGTTCTCAAATGCACCATCACGCTATCTCTGAATAGATTTTGTGTCGAAAAGTGAGCTCGATATAATCTCAATTGATGATCTTGAACACCTTCATTATTAGCGCGTGCAATTAATGATCGCCATTGCTTGTCACTTGGTGCTCGACCATCATGCCAGTATTCTACAATGGCTGTTACCCCCATCGAAAAACTGTAGCTAAAACCCACTAAAGCTTGCAAACTGCCTTTGCGCCAAATTGTTTCAACATTATCATATGCAGATAAAGTATTTTTATACAGTTGAGTAACTTTAGGCGAACGATAGTTTTGCTGCCAGAGTAATGAACTATGTAATTCTAAGCTATCACCTATTACTGTAAGGGTACTTCCACCAATTCTAAAGCCCAGTTTATCGTCATAGTGCGCTATTGCTTGCGCTTCATAACCATCAAAGAATTGATAATAGCGCCCACCACAACCGTAACTTTGTGCTACTTTAATGCCTCGTTCAAGATAATCAGGTTTCGTTTCATTGCAAATCACAGTGATATTTCCTGATTCAGTAAAGTAGTCCCCCGTTATCATTAACACACCAGGGGGTACTGCTGTATATATCGCTAATGAGTCAGTCGGAGAAAACATGTCTAATGGTCTAAATCCATAGGCAACATCCCAATCAAGCTTCTTTTTCCCTACAGATAAAAACCAATTTTCCGTACTAAAATCATAGAACGCTTCTGAAATAGTAAAATCGGTTTCACTCGTCCCACCTTCTTTATATACGTTAGCAGTTGCCGCAAAACGCAACCCTTCACCTTCTAAACTTACATCCAGAGCCGAGAAAAGAGATGAAGTATTTTTAGTTGCAAAAATTGCTTGATTCGTCCCTTTTATATTTTGCCCATTAATACGAATTTGACTATCAAACTGTAATTTTTCTGTAAACTGTTTTGCTTCACTCACTGAAGATATAACCATCACGAACAGCACATATACTTTGCAAATAACACCCAATATTATTTTCATCTTATCCTCCTGATCTGCAAAAATTGTAAAGCGATAATGTGAGCTTGGTAAATTAGGTGATGGGTGGCTTTATAGGAGGATAAAAGGGAATAATGGCAGATAAGGCTATCTGGTTAAAACAGCTTATGATCGGCTATAAAGATATTTGGTGCCTTTTAAAAGCCATGAGGGGGAAAAGAGGGAGTTATAAATCAAGAAAAATAGTATGCCTAGAGCGTGTTGATCTTTCGAGTACGCTTTCTAGCCAACCCACTACGATTCAGGTTTATCGTTGGAAAACAAAAAATCTCTTGTGTAATTGACTAGATTATCTGGTTTTTAAATAAAAACGGCTAAAGCAATCTTGTTTTAATTTTAGCGATTATACTCTGCTCTAATTTTCTGTATAAAAACTTCAAGCTCATTAAGCGTTGGCTCAATGCCTTTTTCATTATGCATTTCAAACCAATCGGCTATGTCGCTAATTATTATAGAACCGTCTTGTAGACATAAATCATTATTTTTTAGCCAAACATCAGGCGCTCGAAGTGAGGGTCCAGTATACCAACTACAATAAGTGTAACCTTGGCTTTTTAAATTAGACTCTATGACAAGATTCGTCGGGATTGATAGAATTAATAAAACAATTAAACCTACAACTGCACTTTTAAATGCATTAATTAAAGTTAACTTTATATCAAACCCCAAAAAGCGCTGTAAAGTCGATAAAAACGTTAGAAATAAGCAAGGTAATAATAAAAAAGATAGCAGTATGGTGGCTTGCTCTTTGATAAAAAATTGAGGCCGACTAACTAAAAATGTTGTTTCCACTTCGGAAAAAAAATTTAAGGCTATTTTATAGCACAGTCCTCCACTAACAATTAACAAGAAGAAAACAGAAGCTAATTCTTTCACATTTGCAAGAGATAACTTTTTATCTGCTTTTTTCCATTCTAAAATAGGCATTAGTTATAGCTCATTTCTGTTTCAACTTATATTCATCAACTAGACCGCAATAAACACAGCTCCTCGGTTGCATAAAAGTGAGCCATGAAATAGTTCTACATAGATGTTAGCTTATTACTCTTTAATGGTGACTTTTCACTACTTATAATTAGTATAATCATCACGACTTTTTCTAGTTTCTTTTATAAACTCTTTTAGCTCATCAACAGAGGGTTCAATACCTTGTTGGTTTTTTTGCTCGAACCAATCGGCTATATCACTGATTATGACAGAGCCATCTTGTAAGCATAACTCATCGTTTTTTAGCCAAACATCAGGACCTCTAAAAGATGGACTAGTATACCAATGACAAAAACTATAACCCTTCCCTGTTAATTTAGACTCGATATAAAAACTATTAGTAATAGATAAAGTTATATATAGAGGAATTGCCCAAAGCATAAGTTTTACCATTAGCTTTATTGTTTTCTCGTTGTGAAAATTGAATACCTTTTGAAAACCGGCAATTGTCATAAGCACAGGAAACGGTGTCATTGCTATTATTGGAGCCAACAGGCCACTTTCTCTAATATAATAAAGCGAGTCATCAAAATAAACATTTTCAACAAACCCGTAATAAGAGAAATAAAATAAAGTCATTGAGAATAATACAAAAACAACCAAGCCTATAACAACTGTTAGCTTATGCTCGAGAGTTTGTTCTAAAAAGCGCTCTTCAGATTTTTGCCATTCTAAAATAGACATCAATTGTACTCATTTTTACTACGATTAAGATTTATTGTTGGAACTCCAAACAGAAAGTTAAAAAAAGCATAAGGATCTTCACTAAAACCTTTTTCTAATTTTTTATTAACCTCAATAATCTCAGAGCGAAGATTGCTTTCAAGTTCTCGCAACTTATAAGCAATGGCATCCGCTATAGGATCTGTTGAAAAAACCATAGTTAAGGCAGTAAAAGCTATACCTACACTGACAACAATAAGGAGAGGTATTGCAGCAGTAGTAACAATAATGGCCCCAACAAAAGCGGTTGCAAAATAAGTAACTGCAAATGTTGTAGCTATAGCAGCTCCAACAACTGCCATATCGACAGCTATACCTGCGACTAAGTCATGCCATGTTTTTTGATCATTTAAAAACAAATCTACACTGTGGAATGTAACTGAAATTAATAAACTAACTACAAAGCCTCCTTTCATTGCTTTAGAGGCTTCTAGCTTGCCTACGCCGATAGTAAAAAGCCTAGGATTACTTGCTAAATAATGAGTTCCAGTTAAATGAGCTCTGATACCAGGGTAAGAAGTGATTATAATAGCGGGGGAGCCATTATATATTTTGATTTTAAACTTACCAAACGTATTACCTTGGCGCTTCATTACTTCTGCAATAATGACTAAAGCTTTAATATCATCAAATAGAGGATATAGACCAGCCCCTGCTTTCAAAGGATCTTTAATTCGTTTCCATTTACTTGATAGTGAATTATGCTCTTCCAGTAACTCATCAAGCCAATCAACCACTTCTGAACGAGATTTACCTTGCTTCATCTTTACAGAGATAATGTAGTCTACAAACTCTGCTGAGTTCATTTGAATAAGAGTGTGGTTATTACCTGATAGAATGCTTTTTATTTGGCTTTGACGTTGCCTTTCGGCAATAGCACGGCGAGCATGAGCTGACATATAACACTTCCTTGAGTATATTTTTTAATCCGTTAACCATAAGTTTAAATAATAGTCAAAATATAAGCAATAAAAAAGCGAGTATATAACTCGCCTTAAAAAGGTGTTGGCTTATTATTTTTTAACTGGGCGTTTCCAACCTGTTAAATTACGCTGTTTAGAGCGTGCTATTGCTAATTGGTCATCTTCAACGGTACTGGTGATCACAGAGCCTGCACCAATTGTTGCAGTTGCACCTATATTTACTGGGGCAACAAGTGATGAATTAGAACCAATAAAAGCATTATCGCCAATAATAGTTTTTGATTTATTAACACCATCGTAGTTACAGGTAATAGTACCCGCGCCAATATTCACTTTTTCGCCAATTTCAGCATCACCTAAGTAACTTAAGTGGTTGGCTTTTGAGCCTTTGCCTAAACGGGTTTTTTTCATCTCAACAAAGTTACCAATGTGTGAGTCTTCTTCCATTACAGCGCCTGGGCGAAGCCGAGCATAAGGACCCAACGTACACTTATCTGCAACTGTGGCATCTTCAATCAGCGTATTAGCTTTAATAATAACGTTATCGCCTATGGTACAGTTTTTAAGGACACAGTTAGGGCCAATTTGTACATTGCTACCAAGGGTTACATTACCTTCAAAAATAACGTTTATATCAATAAGTACATCTTCACCGGTGGTAACTGTTCCACGCACATCAATACGAGCAGGATCAGCAAGTGTTGCACCATTTAACATTAACTCTTGCGCTTGCCATGCTTGGTAAGCACGCTCAAGACCAGCAAGTTGTACGCGGTTATTTGCGCCCTCAACTTCCATTGCATGGTCTGGCTGAGCTGAAGTAATTTCTACACCTTCACTGTGCGCCATTGCAACGATATCTGTTAAGTAGTACTCGCCTTGTGCATTATTGTTAGATAAGTTACCCAACCATGTTTTTAATAGCTTACCGTTAACAGCCATAATGCCTGTATTTACTTCGTTAATAAGTAACTGCTCTGAGCTTGCATCTTTTTGCTCAACAATACCGACTAACTTACCACCGGCACGAAGCATTCGACCATAGCCATTTGGGTTTACCAAATTTACCGTTAATACCGCTAAACCATTTTTAGGTGTTGCGGCTAATAAACGCTCTAGTGTTGATTGTTTTGTTAGCGGTACATCACCGTATAAAATCAATACTGTGTCTTCATCGTTAATATGAGAGTTGGCTTGCGCTACTGCGTGGCCAGTACCGAGTTGTTCTGCTTGGAGTACCCAATTTACATCGTTATCGGCAAGTTGTTGTTGTAATAGTTCGCCGCCATGTCCATAAACTAAGTTTGTAGTCGTTGCACCTAATGCCATCGCATTATCAATAACGTGCTGTACCATTGGTTTACCTGCAACATTGTGCAAAACTTTAGGTAGAGCAGAGCGCATACGAGTACCTTTACCCGCAGCAAGAATAACAGTTGTTAGAGCCATTAAAACAATTTCCTTTTTCCGTTGTTTTAGCTAAATAAGTCTTATGTTTGTGCAGAAGATTACGTAAATCACTTCTTGTGCAAATACTCAGTAGGTTAGTTTATTAGTACTGAATCTTGACTGAAAAACACACTTAATTGAATAGCGTTATTGTAGCGAGGATTGGTAAAATATATAAGCGCGTTTAAAGGTATTACAACTTTAAACGCGCTTTTTTATTTAGCTTTACCTGTAGAAAAGTATTTTCTCCTTAGCAAATCATGTATTACAAACTCTTGCTCTCTTCCATATGCTTTAAATATACGGTTATTATGCATGTGTAAAAGTGAGCCTAAAAGTGAATCTCGTGTACAGTTAAGCTTATTTTCTTTAATGAGCTGAACTAAGGTTTTAACAATTGGCTCAGCGTTATTTTGCCATTTTTTAAGTAATTTAAAAATAAACTTTTGCGTTTCATCAAGGCCATCTGTATCAACAGTATTTAGCTTAATGAAGTCGTCATTTAACTGATCTTGATACTCTCGAAAACGGCTACCTAACTGCTTACGTAAAATACTATTTTCGTTAAACTCATTACCAAAACCATCTCGTAAACGGCTAATCAAACTTAAACGCTCATCATCCGTGTAATTAAATAGATTGAGTAACTTATGTGTATAATTTAATGCTATTCGCCAACGTATATCTTCACCGTAGTCGTCGACTAGTAAACATGCATTTGTAATTAACTCACTATCATACATAAATAAAGATTCAGCCAAGGCTATGGACTCAGGCCCACCATAGCGCTCAACTTCTCGCTCATATGTCATTAGCTCTACTTTATGTAATTCACCGCTTTCGATCATTGGATCAAGTAGGTTATTTAATAAAGGTAGTAACTCACCACATAATATATTTGGCTTTCCATGAAAACGAACTCTAATATGCCAGTCTGGATCTGAGTATCTAATAAAAAACCACTTGTTATAAAGGTTTTTGTTTGACTCAATGAGTGGAAGTAACTTCTCACACAGAAGTTGTTCAACTAAAGAATTACCGCTATAAATTTTTAAACTGAGCCACTCAGAACCAGCACTAAACCTTCTTTTAATTGGCTTGGCCGATATATTTGCAAGTGGCTCATCTACAAAGTGCTTATGTACTTTTGCCGCTGTATTTCTAAAAGGTACTATTACTTCATTATTATAATGATGCCCTTGCTCATCTTTTACACGTGAGGAAAAACTAGAAGATAAAACCTCCTTTAATTCAACCTTGGTTTGTCCTTTAGTCTCTGCTAGTAAAATTTCAAACATGTCAGAGTTTCGCAAGTCCAATTGCAAAATATTATCAAACATTGCATAACAAACTTGCGGGTCTAATTGGAAGGTAGCTAAGAGAATATTGAGCTTATCCATATTAAGCTGGCCATCAATTAAAACTTCTTGTAGATATTTTCTATCGATGCGCCATGTTTTTTCACTCAGCACTAAATTATCTAACATTATCCGTGGTACAAAACTATCTCTGGTTGTACTTTGCGGCATAGAAAACTGAGGTACTCGCCCATCTTGATGTTGCAGCATGCATAAAAATTTATATGCACTAAGGCTGCGCGAAGAATAATTGTGTGCACATGACAAGCGCGGAACAATTTGTTTATTTAATCGCTTACTCCAGAGCTTAACCTGATGGCCTTCAACCCAAACATATAAATCACTTAAATGAATTTGATATTCGTCATTTAGGCTGCTGTCAGCCATAAATACAATCTCGTATTCACGTAAATGCGGACGAGCAATAACGTTACCGGGTCGCCCTTCTGGCATATGTACAACTTCAGCAAAAATAACATCTGGAGAATGCGCCTGTTCTAGCCTTAACTCTTCCCTCACTGCATTTTTTAAACTTTCATCTAAATGACAAAAACGGCCTAATAAATTTGCTGATGATGGCCCATAGCAGCCATTAAACTTAATTATAGGATTGTGTTTATCATCTTCGTACAAACTTAGCATTGCAGCAAAAGAGCTGGGATAATATTTTAGTGCGTCAGTATTTGTCGCTTTAACTTTGAGTTCTTTACTTTTTAGAGCAATACAGTTTTTATTGCGATTTTTTGGTAAACTAATTGCTTCTTCAATAATTGCATCAATTAGACTCACACCTGCCGGAGTATTGACAATACCGCCAGCCCGAGCGAAGTGTAAGCCGGCAACCAAAGGTGCTTCATAGCCTGTTTCATCTGAAATGCCAATTCCGGTTTCATCATCTAAAATGACATCAAGTGCTACAAACTGCCCTTCAAAACGAGCATTAAACTGGTTAATAAACGGGGATAAAGGATTGCTTCTTTCGTTCAAGCTCAAACCAGACAGTAGCTCAAGTTGCTTTTGCAAGCGGTTAATTTCTATTTCGCTTAAATAACAAGTACTGTAGTTGCGATATATATCAGCTTGAAACAGCTTATTTTCTTGTGCTTTTATTGGCAATTTATCTAAATGTGTAAGTAATTGCTTGTATGGTGCAATGCTTCCTAAGTTATCTTCATCTAGATGATCTATTTTTACCAAAACTGTAGCAAGATGATCAGCGTAAATATTTTCTTTAAGATTTTGAATAGACTTTAATAAAGCATGATCTGGAGAATCTCCAGTTAATGGCAATGGTATATCAGCTATTAAAATGCCTTCATCTATTAAATCTTGAATGTATGACTCTACATCTTCTTTATCGGCATCTATATATTGCTCACAAAAAGCCTTACATAAGTTATTAAAGCTAATCCCGGTACTTGCTAAATTTAAAGCAAATTTAAAATATTCGTCACTTTCCACCGCGCTTAAACGATATTGCATACTATCATCGAAGAGGTAAGCTTCTATGTAACGACACTGCTCCGCGATGAAATAATGAGAGGGATTTGGTTTATATTTTAGTGTGTCAGATTTCGAGGTATGCTTGATAAAATAGTCTTTAAGCTCATTTAGGTAAAACATGTCTAAACGAGTCTTTCGGCTATCTTTTTTATAATCCCCACAGATTAAATCTGTAACCGAAGTGATCTCACCTTTACTTACACCCGAAAATAAACCGAACGGTGTTGCTCTTGAACACATCCGGATCATATATTTTATTAAAGCGTGTGATACCTTTTTACCTTGCTTAGTGTCTGGTTTTTCACGCCATAGATTTATGCGTTCTAATAGCGAGGGGCTAGCTAAATAAAGTGCTTCTTGAACACCATACATAGATAACCAGCTTTCAAGTATTTTATTAGTATCAGCATTCGCATTATTAAACTGTAGAAGTTGTTCGTTACTTAACCGTGGTGCACGTACAACAAAGAATGGAGCATTTTTTATTTTATTAGTCATTCCAATTTCCTTTTGTATTTTAATCAATTAGCAAACTATCGGCCCAACCAAACTCACCATTTAAAAGACTTAGAATTACTAGCCCAATTCCTGAATACCCCATTAAGAGACTGAAATCCTCTTCATAACCGCCTTCATCACCTTTATAGCTGTAAAAGCTGCTAACTCCATTATCTTCATATTGCTCTAAAGCAAAACTTAGCCAATAGTTAATTGCTGCTTGTAAATCTGGGTGTGGAGATAGTTTATTTAACAAGCTAAATATCATTATTAACCCAAAGTAACCGTGGCAAATCCCCGCATCCTTGACGTAACCAGAAATTTCATCACGCTTGGCTGCGTGACGAGCGATACCTAGTGCTCTTTCAACATAATGAGGCATATTTAAAGCGACCCCTACGCGCATAAGAGTCAAAGCAATTGTTAAGTCACCATAACACCAACCTAAACGGGAATCTCCCCCATCACCAGCACAACTGCCAAAACAAGCGTTACTACTTAAATTACAGTTTTGATTAGTCAATAGCCAATCACAACTGCCTAATAATAACTTACGCGCTCTTGCCTTTAGTTTGGGTATATGTAGGACAGGAACTAAAGCAGCAATAATACCTGGCACACCATGGGCTAAGCCTAAATTATACTCAGGTAAGTTTTCATCATTTTGATTAAACCTATAAGCCGACTTATAGGGTTGAGACCAAGTAATGTTTCCATTATCAAAGTAAGTGGCTGTTTGCTCAAAAGCTCTAACGATAATACTGTAAAGTCTTGTTTGATCAGTAAAACGAGCACGTCTTGCTGTATAAGGTGTGTAACCTGCTAGACCTAGTATTGTTTCAATCTCACCAAGCCAAACATCATTCTGAGACAAACTATTAGCAAATAGAATATCTATACTTTCAAGAAGCTCGCTATCGTAATCAGCTTTATTTGATTGATTTAAAAACTCCAACAACCATGCCTGCCCAGCTAATCCCGAACTAAACTCCAAGGACTGCTTAGCTAACTGAGCCTGTAAAAGCTCCATTTTTTCATTTAGGAGTGAATCATCGACACAAATATCCTCAAACTTACCTGCATTGTATAAAAACAAGATGTAACCAGCCAGCCCATTTAATAGCCCATTACCACTCTCTTTTTTTATTATCTCTTCTGATATTTTTTGAGTTATTTCTTTGAGGATACCCCTCATCACATCGCTTTGCGCACTTCCAACCAACCCATTGATTATCATGGAATTCCTTTCTATCAACATCTTTAAATTTTAAATAATCATAATTTCATATTAACATTAAAAGTACAAATGTTAATGTTTTACATTGCATGTTTAACTTAGTGTGGTGTAATAACGTACTACTATGTTACTAAGCTATAAATTAGAAATGAAATTACATAAAAAGAATATTAAAAGCTTATCCTCAGGCATGCAGCTCGTACCAAATGAGATTACACCATTAATAGTTGGTGGGGCTATCAATGAAGGCCACCATAGGTCGCTGTATGAAAGATATAATTTACAAGTAGACTTAAGTTATCAAAAAATATTTATAGGTAGGGAAATAAAAGAACTTGAGTTGGTTTAACTACGATCCAAGAAGAACTCACTATCCTGATCATTTAGAATAAATCATCATTAATAGAAGAATCTAAGTTAGCTCACTCTTTATAACAAAAAGTATGAGCTAACTACTATTTTTCAATACACTTCTACCTTGTAGAAAAACACTTACTACTGTCTAGGTTTGAAGTGCAGTGGAATGTCTTACATTTCTGAGATACAAACAATACCACAAGAATTTAGAGTAAACATATTACCTGTTGGTTGCTCAACCGGATAACGTGCACCTCCCGCAACTTCTTTAGTAGCAACATTAGCACTACGGCCTTGTTGAGAAAGGTTTTTAATAGCTTTTTTATTCATTTTAATATTCATAATATTTTCCTTACATTTCTAATTTATTGATGGTTTCAGGGCTACAAGTAATAACTGTTGGGGGGCAAAAACCACCTACAACTTTGTCTGTCATTTTAATATCAATTACATTGAACTCTTGTAACTGTTTAAGTTTTCTTTTATTCAATTTCATACGCTGTCACCGGTTACAGCTGAATAACAATAAATGGTGGAATACAACCATTACCATTTTCATCCATATACACTCCACCAAAAATATTTGCTATCATTTCTTTATTTTGTAACTCAATCATGTTTTTACCTTTAAGTATTAATAAAAGTGAATTTTAACTTTGCTTTATACGGGTATTACTACACCCATAAGTAAGAAAATTACATCCATTCTTCAGGTGGAAATGGACGTGGATCGTTACCGTCTTCAGGGATCGCCATAGTGATCGGCCCACCAGGGACTCCAGGGCCTCCATCCTCCTTAAGGCTTAGAGTAAAATTAACATCACCTTTACCGCCAACAACTTGCTCTTCTTGTGATTTTTCTAATGAAAATGGGTGCATTTTCTTTTCCTTATTTACTTTCTCATTGATGGCATTATTGCCGTTTTTATTACGTGATACTCCGCCAAGAACTCACGTAACGTTAAAGCTTGTCTTTAACTATACAGTTTTTACTTACATCCACTCTTCAGGTGGAAATGGGCGAGGGTCGTTGCCATCTTCAGGGATAGCCATTGTAATTGGGTCTGTAGGATTGATCCCACCGCCATCCTCTGTACAACCGCCAAAATAAGTAACTTTAGAGGCAACAACGCCACCTACAACTTGCTCTTCTTGTGTTTTTTCTAATGAAAATGGGTGCATTTTCTTTTCCTTATTTACTTTCTCATTGATGGCATTATTGCCAGTTTTTATTATGTGATACCCCGCCAAGAATTCACATAACAGTAAAAAACTAATATTTGTGTTTAGCTACTTACATGATTACCGGGTTAAAGTTCTAATAACTTGACCCAAACAGTCGACCCAATTACCATTTTCGTCCCAACCTAGGCCACCATTTACATTTTTTAGTTGAACAATACTTAACTCTTTCATATATATTTCCTTTTTATCAATTGTTAATGTTCTAACATGTAATCAACTATATAATCAGACATTGGAATACCTGATTGCTTTTCAAAACCAATAAACATGGGAGAAGGGTTTGCTTCTAAAAAATAATACTCACCGCTTTCGTTCCTACGCCAGTCTATAGCAGTCCAATTAAGGTATAACTCTTCAGCAATATGCTTTGCTTGGCTCTTTATTAACTCAGGTGTATCAATCACTATCAGCTTTGCATCATCATCTTCTCTAAAATCAGCCATGTCGCTTTTAAGCTCAATGGAGATAACACGCTTACCAACTACATAAGTTCGTATATTTGTCCCAGCAATAAACTCTTGTACTGTAATGGGTGATTTAGCCAATGCTGCTTCTACTCTTTCTGTTTCTAAGTGAGACTCTGTTAACATTTCAGTATGCGCGCCACCGAAAACAGGCTTAAAAATACTTTGCTCTAAATTTTTATATGCAAACTTTATATCTTCTATGTTGTTACCAACATAGGTTTGTGGAATTTTAACGCCCAAATTTTTTATTTTTTGTAATTGATAGGGTTTTTCTTGATGATGCTGAAAAGCCTCCCAGCCATTAACCCACTTAGTGCCATTGTCTAAGTAAAACCATGTTCTTAAACAGGCCATGCTATCCTTTGCGGCAATGCCTTGCTCAGTCATATAAGTGGCTCGAGTCTCCTCATCGGACACGCCCGAAAAGCTACGCCAAAACACGGCTTTAATATCACTTAAATTAATCAGCGTGCCGCAGCTTAAAGTTAAACTGCCATTGCCATCATTAGGTGAAAAACTAAACTTTATTTTTTTTGGAAAGTCATGTGTTTGCAGTAAGTATGCTTCAACACCACGCATTTTTAACTTTTCAAGTATTTGCTGGGCATGCTCATCATGTGACTGCCCAATAACAATATAAGCCATTTATAAACCCTATTAGTTAAGTGTGTAATAATCTATATTACTTATGTCGCTTTCCGCGATATTAAATATTTGGCAGCTATTACTTATAACACCGTCTGAATCCAAATAACTGTCAATACAGTCGGCTGCAATTTGCTTATCTAAAAAACGCTCTAATTCATATTCTGATTGGAAGTACTTAGCCATTTTGTTATTCCTATTTTATTATTTTTGGCTGCAACAACTACGCTTTCAAATATGCATATTAAATCAGCCAATTACTGGTTTAGAATTCAAATTAATGTCGCTCTATGTTTTCGACGGGATTAATAATGAGTTTATTTTTTAAAGATTGCAAAAAACCAAAAAAAAACATAAAGCAATGTAAATCAACACTTTATATTTAAATGTTATTTTATTATAATTTCATTTTATGCTCTAAATATGAAATAGCGTGGTTTGTAAGCGCTGCATATTGTTTAATTAGTTGGTGAATTGAGCGGGGCCGTTTCAACTATGAGTAGCAATGTTTAAAGTTCAGGAAATGACTATTCATGAATAAAGTAAACGCTTTTTTATAGGTATAAGCATGATTCGTAAAAGGGTTTTATCGAAAACTTAATCGGCAAATTCAACTGGGATTCTCATTAAAACTATTATTTAAAGTCTTGATTAGTAATTAGCAGTAAAATCACATGTTGAATCAAGCTTAGAATAAAAACCGCAATATCAATAAAGTGCTAAAAATACCTGCTAAAGGGAAAGGTTTTGAATTACTCTGTCATCTTAAGTTATTTAGTAAGGGGTGACTTAATATATCACCATAAAAAGGATCTATTTTATAAATAAATCGACAATCACTGGCTCAAAATGTAAATGTATGTCCGCTTACCAACGAAAAACCGAAGTAACCAATATGATAACTATAGAAGAGCATGGCCTAATAAATTATTACCCTGATAGGAAGCTATAGTAACCTGGTGATGAAAGCCCCTAACAATTTAAAGCACAATAAATAAGCAATAGTAAACGCCGGCAATAAGCTCAGCTATTTAGCTTGAGAGTCCATTAGTAATCAGAGTTTAATACTTGGAATTTATACAGCGTTATTACTTGTTAACGGTCTCTCAATAGAAGAGTCTAAGCTCAATCGAACCACTGTATAAAAGGCTTTGATTGCAGCCAAAGCTTGGATATCACACAGGGCAAGATCACGAACTTTACCTTGACTTAAAAGTATGATCTTATACTCCTTTTTTAAGGAGCATCCCCATGTC
>NZ_JANJGQ010000038.1:0-24399 GCF_030847595.1 Pseudoalteromonas sp. 20-92 | reverse complement strand
ACGCCTGCAAAATTGATGCAGGATCACTTGGCGGCTAAAGCCGCCTAAACGTTATGCACTTCAGATTTGAATCCGCGTGGATAAAAAGTAACGGTTTTGAGTTGTTCACTCCACACTCAATATTGGGTATAGTCGTTTAATACCTAAATTAATACCTAAATTAATACCTAAATTAATACCTAAATTAAGAGTAACCTTATGTTTAAACAATTAATTTTACTGTCCGCTTTAAGCATGCCGCTTGTAAGCTGCGCTGCTACAGCGCCATTTTCGGGCGAGATAAGTACGCAAGCACTGCTAAGCGACTACGATAAATTTAACGAACAATACAAAGTGTTTACGCCAACGGCGCAAGATATAGCGCTAATGCAAAAATTAGCAGGTAAAGAGCTAATTGTATTATTTGGAACGTGGTGCCACGACAGTGAGCGCGAAGTACCAAAGCTTATTAAGTTGCTAGATGAATCTAAAGTTACCCTTGCCAGTATTGACTACGTGGCCGTGGGTTACAACAAACGCGATGATGCCGGAATAGCCGAAGCTAACGACTTATAATACACACCTACGTTTATTGTTAAACAAAATGGCAAAGAGTTAGTACGTGTAGTTGAAAAACCAACGGGCACGTTAGCGCAAGATTTAACGCAGGGCTTGTAAATAGACCTTGGTGATATCGACGCTGCCAATTTAGCTAATAGACTTATAAGTTAGCTGGTGGGCTGCAATAAATAGTTTATTAATACATTAATGTGTGGGTGGTGCACTTCCAATTAGAATCTAGGAGATTTTTTGTCTGTTCAATTAGAGTGGCTGTCCTGTTTAAATAATTTGAGCCCGCATATAAGCTAGCATCTAAATTTATTTTAACTTTTTCTTTTTGACATTTACGGGGAGTCCATATAAGACCCTAGATAGAGGCTGAACAATATTAGGATGATCTCCAGTTAAACCTGCTTAGTGGCGGTCTAGTTTTGTTAGTTCAATAAGCGATTATGCAACATAAACTGCGTGTTGTGTAAATACTAAAGTGTTAACTGTCCAAGGAGGCTACATGATCGAAGCAACTTGCCATTGTGGAAATATAGCAATAACCACAAAAAAATTACCGAAATCAGTAACCAGTTGTAATTGTTCCATATGTTATCGTATTGCAGCTTTGTGGGTATATTACACAGCGAATCAAGTAGTAATAAAACAAGAATCAAATAATGCTGTATATCTATGGGGTAATAAACTACGTTCGTATCACTCGTGCTCGTTTTGTGGTTGCACCACTCATTACACTCAAAAACGAGATAATGGTACAAATAGAGTTGCAATAAATGCCAGAATGGTAAACTCAGATATTATTAAAGCAGTAAATATCAGATATTTTGATGGTGCGAATACATTTAAATATATCGAGCAATAAAGCACTCAACAAGAGGCTAAGCTTACCAATTATCGCATATACGCGACTTACAAATCGCGTATACACTTATTGATATAAACATTATTCACTAAACAGGCTTTTTCGAATGCTTGTGCGGCATGTGAAGAGGGTCTGTCTTTATAATGCAGTTGATAAAGTGGCCGAGAGAGTTGCTCGTTATTTTTTTGGCTCAGGCGTGTTAATTTGCCTAACTGCACTAAATCTTCTGTGACTACATTGGGCAATAAAGCAACGCCCATTCCTTGTGCTACCGCCCTTGCTATCGCTTCATTACTTCCGAGCTGCATATTATTTTTTGCTGTAATGCCATGTTGCTGTAGTAATTTAACCGAGACCTCTAAAGTCCCCGAGCCCGGCTCGCGCAGTAGCCAAAATTGATTGTTTAACCATGCTTTTAAGTCTTTCGTGGGCTTAAAGTTACTCGGTATAACAACACTCATTAAATCGTTTTGCCAGTGCTTACTTATTATATGCGGCTCGGTAGGTGTGCCTTCAACCAGTGCTAAATCTATAGTGCACTCTAGCAATGCGTGCTCAATTTGCGCGGTATTAGCCACTTGTACTTCTACTTTAATATGGGGGTACTGCGCGCAAAATTTAGCTAAATAGGGCGGTAGCCAATAGCTGGCAATGGTTGTACTAGTGCCTATAACGAGCGTGCCACGCTTAAGCCCTGTGCGTGATTTAATATCTTCAATGGCGGCTTTTTCAATGGCAAAAATGCTACGTGCATGATCATACAAGGCTTGGCCGCCCTCGCTTAAGGTAAGTTTTTTGCCTTTAGATGCACGCTCTATAAGTTGAATATTTAATTGGTGCTCAAGCTCTTTTAGCGCTTTAGATACAGCCGGCTGGCTTATAAAAAGCGCTTCAGCTGCGCCTGAAAAACTACCAAGCTTTGCTACCGTATAAAACACCCGAAGTGCATGCAAGTTCATAGTGTCTCTCAAATTACATAACTTTAAGTTATCGAATCATGATTTTAATGTATTGGAGTTATATTTTGCGCTTTCTTAAAATGAAGTCAACAGTTTAACGTTGTTCAATTGAGGGAATATTATGCTTAGCGCTATTAAAAATTTGGGTATTAATACTAAGCAATACGGTGATACGCGCTGGTGGTTAGGTATGCTGCTGGTGGCTGTTTTGGCGGGAGCATCTGTTGCATTAAGTAAGTTACCCGTAATGCAAAGTGCCCAGTTTAGCTCATTAACGATTGGTATTGTGCTTGGCATTATTGTGGGTAACAGTGTGTTTTCGCGCATTGCTACGCAAACCGATGTTGGTGTTGATTACGCTAAAAGTATATTGCTTAAAGCGGGGGTTGTGTTGTTTGGGTTTAGAATTACCTTTGCGCAAGTAGCGGGCGTAGGCTGGGAAGGCTTATTAACCGATGTTGTAATGCTGTTAGGCACATTTATTTTGGCAGTGCAGCTAGGTAAGCGCGTATTTAAGCTTGATGAACAAACAACCATATTAATTGGCGCGGGTAGCTCTATTTGTGGTGCCGCAGCGGTTATGGCAACTGAGCCGGTTATAAAAGCGCAGGCGCATAAAGTATCGGTAGCGGTGGCAACGGTGGTGGTGTTTGGCACGTTAAGCATGTTCGCCTACCCAATTATGTTTGATTACATGGGGCTGAGTGAACACACTTACGGTATTTTTGTAGGCTCAACTATTCATGAAGTAGCGCAAGTGGTTGCAGCGGGCACTGCTGTAAGCGCCAATGCTGCAGATACCGCCGTTATAGAAAAAATGCTAAGGGTGATGATGCTTGCGCCATTTTTAGTCGCTTTATCGTTTTGGCAAAGTAAAAAGCATGCAAAAACAAAGAATAACGTGCATGGCGGCGAGCAAAAAGCGGGTATTACGATCCCTTGGTTTGCGGTGTTATTTATTGTGGCAAGTGGTGTGCATTCGCTATCAGTTATTCCTCAAGGTGCTACAAACGCCATTGTATGGTTTGATAATATATTACTCACCATTGCGATGGTGGCTTTAGGTTTACGCACACATGTTGGGGCAATTCGCCAAGCTGGGATAAAACCGCTGTTATTAGCAGGCTGTTTATTTTTGTTTTTAACCTTGGGTGGTTACGCTATTAATATAGGCATTGCTGAGCTGTTTTAAACGTTACTTGGTAAAAGTTGATTGGCGGCTTAAATTGGCCAATCAACTTCGTTTAAGGTATCCAGCTGCGTGCTGGTATTTTCATTGCCTTGCCATTTATTAGTGTAAACAGTGTGCGGGTCAAACTGTAACGTTTGTTTTTCAATATTAAAGTGCCTACCACCACGCGGATCTACGCCTACACCTGCTATATATTGCCAATTTCCCCAATTAGCGGCTACATCGTAATCAATCAGTTGCCGTTCAAAATAAGCTGCCCCATAGCGCCAATCGAGGCCAAGCTCGTTCACTAAGCAGCTTGCTGCAATTTGCCTTGCTCTATTTGATATATAACCCGTAGCATTAAGCTCATTAATGATGGCATTAACTAATGGGTAAGGTGTTGAGCCATTACACCATGTAGCAAATCGGTTTGGTATAAATGTAGTAAGAGGTTTTGTTTGCTTTTGGCCTTTAAAATTAAACAGGCTTTTACCTGCCTTAAGTGCATGCCATTTAAAATACTCTCGCCACAGCAGTTCAAATTTAATCCAGTAGGTAGACTCGTTTGTTATTTGGTTATGTTCGTACGCCTCAACGGCTTTATAAACTTGCCGCGCACTTACACACCCAAAAGCAAGCCAGGTACTAAATTTTGTGGTGTTATTAAAGCCATCAAGCTCGTTTCGAGTGATTTTATAAGTACTTGGCAGCAAGCCTGAAAAGTATTTCTCTAAGTGTGTTTGCGCACTTTTAAGCCCGCCATGCATTACACCATTATTTGCTATACGCTCTAAAGGTTTTTTAGCGCACAAGTTTATTGGCTGAGGGAGCAAACCGTTTGGTAATGTTGAAAGTGAAATGGGGCTAGTGGCGGCCTCTACCTTTTTACGAAACGGGGTGAAGTGTTTAGGTAATTCGTTTAAATCAAAGGGTAGGTCACTTTGCTTATAGAGCGTGTCTTGCTGCGTTCCTGTAAATTTTGTACTGGGGCAATGTGCTTTGAGTAAGTTTATTTGGCGTTGCTCGTACACACCAAATTGCTCGCTGTATACCACTTCATCTATATTTTGCTCATTAATACGCGCTTTCAAAAGCGATACGGGTTCACCCTCAAGTACGTGCAGTGTTTGCCCGCGTTCAATGAGCGCTTGTTGTAGTTCGTACAAGCTTTGCATTAAAAACTGCTGTTTGTGCACGCCATATGGCTTTTGTTGATAGTTATTATTTTTAAACCAGTGCGAGTTTATTACAAATACAATATCGAGCGCACATTGCTCAGTAGCAAGTTCGCTTAAAATAGGGTTGTCGTTTATTCGTAAATCGTTTTGTAGCCAATATAAAATACGTTTGCTCATAGGTTTGCTCAGGTTTTTAAACTCTAAAGCTTTACGAAGCAAAAGCGGGTAGGGATTAGTTTTGAGGTGTTTAAGAGGGTTTTAAAAAGAGGCGGCAAATAATACCGCCTCCTTTAATGTTAAATAGCTGATTTTTGTTTTGCTATCCAATCGTTTATTACGTCTTCAAGTACAGCCATAGGGAGTGAACCTTGACCTATAACGGTGTCGTGAAAGCTGCGTATATCAAATTTAGCGCCTAGTTCTTTTTCAGCTTTTGCGCGTAGTTCGCGTATTTTTATTTCGCCCATTTTGTACGAAAGCGCTTGGCCTGGCCATGAAATATAACGATCTATTTGATCCTCCACCGCACTTTGTGGCAAAGCAGTGTGATCTGCCAAGTAGTCAATAGCCTTTTGGCGGCTCCAACCAAACGCATGAATACCGGTATCAACAACAAGCCTCACTGCACGCCACATTTCGTAACCTAAACGACCAAAGTCGCTGTAAGGGCTTTGATAAAAGCCGGCTTCTTTACCTAAACGTTCGGTGTATAGTGCCCAGCCTTCGCCAAATGCTGAGTGGCTAAGTGTGCGTCTAAATTCGGGTACATTTAACTCCATTGCAATGGCGTTTTGTAAATGGTGCCCTGGTATTGCCTCGTGAAGGCTTAGTGCTTCTAAATTATACAAAGGCTGTAGCTTAGGTGTTGAGGCCAAAAAGTAAGTGCCAGGGGAGCGGTTATCAGCAGGTGGCATATAAAACGCACCACGACTCGCTGAGCCTTTAATAGTAAAGGTGTTACGCGGTAAATTATTAAAGTAGGTTGGTAACTTGCCATACATTTTTTGCGTAATAAAGGCTGTTTTTTCAAGCAGGTCTTGCGCGTCTGTTGCGTAAAATTGCTCATCGGTTGCTAAAAATTCTAAAAAATCGCTGTATGTGCCATCAAAACCTACTTCATCAATAATGTTTTGCATTTGCGTTTTTATACGCGCGACTTCTTTTAAGCCAAGCTCATGAATTTGCTTTGGTGTGGCATTGGTTGTGGTGTAGTAATTAACTGCATATTTGTAATACTCAAGCCCGCCTTTAACGCTTGCAATACCCGGCTGGGCTCTACAGTTTGGCATGTAATCGTTTTCAAAAAAGTCGTAAAAATACTGATAAGCAGGGACTACTTTTGAGCTGATTAAGGCCTTTGCTTTATTTTGGTATGTGGCTTTTTGCTCTGCTGTAAACGTGTTTGGTATACGTGTAAAGGGCTCGTAAAGGGCACTGTTTTCAGGTTGCTTAACAATATGCGCGCTAATGCTTTGGCTGTAATTTTCAAAGGTTTTGCAGTAATGAGTAAAGCCTGTTTTTATACCTTCTTTCATTAAATCAATATTTTGCTGATTAAATCGAGGGTAGTCGGCAAGGCTGATTAAAAATGCGTTGTAATCGTCGGGTGTTAAAAATGCCATGTTAGCCGGTGCTTCGGCAAAATAAGTATGCCAGCCACTTAAAAAATTAACCGGAAAATACTTATCTTGATAAAGGTAGCTTTGCTGCTCTGTTTCTCGCTCATATTTAAATAAGCGGTAGTTCATTAGCTGCTCGTTGTTGAGCGTTTTTGGGTCAATGCTGGCTAAGCTTTTTAGTACGCTGTTGTTATAAGCTTGGCGCTTTGCAATGGCTTGCTCGCTCCAATTTGGCAATGTACCGCTGGGTTTCCAGCCGTCTGGGTCGGTACGAAAAAATATTTTTTCGGTTTTGGCATTTTGCCAATGGTTATCAATAATGGTTTTTAAATCAGTGTTACTGTCGGCTAAGCTTGGTAGCGATACAACCGCTAAGCATATAGCTAGAATACTTTTTTTAAACATAGTCATCCGTTATTGGCGAGTTAGTTATTATTTATCGCGCTTTTTTATTTTAATTTGTGCTCAATATAGTACCAAGTTAACTTAATCAATGCGCTTACTTTTATAACCAGTACCTCTAGGTTTTACTGTTGATTGAACAAATTTCACTGCGTAACTGATTGGCGTACTAGTTTATTGTTTTATCAGCGTTTAGAATGATTAAAACTTATTATAAAAAATGACCGTCATGTTTAATAAAGTAATTACCTTAATTGATGAAGCTAATAACCAAGACCCAAATAGTGAACAGCACAATGGACAACGCTTTCCTAAAGAAAGTTTATACGCCTTGCGCATGAGCGAAATGTTAACTCGTTTTAAACCAGATGCCGATGAACTCATGCAAATTGCAGTGCGCGGGCAGCATATACAACGCTGGAAGTCGCCACGTAGCGACTTTGAAATGAACAAGCAGGGTTATCATCAATGGCGTAGCGCACTTTATATTTTTCATGCTAGCAGTGTTGTTGCGCTCATGAAGCAAGCTGGTTACGGTGAAGCTGAGCAAAACCGAGTGTACGATGCAGTCGCTAAAAAGAATATTAAACGTAACCCAGACAGCCAGCTTGTTGAAAATGTGGCTAGTTTGGTGTTTATTGAACATTATATGCTTGGATTTGCCAATGCAAAACCAGATTACAATGAGGAAAAGTGGATTGGTATAATTCGTCGTACTTGGCAAAAAATGTCAGATGAAGCGCATGAGTTTGTACTTGCAGGTAATATTACATTACCCGCACCACTTGTTGGGCTTATTCACAAAGCGCTTGAGTAAAGTAGTATAAGTTAAGTATTAAAATAAAAAGGAGTTTTAAATGCATTGCCCACGAACAAATGCCTCTCTTGAGCCGTTATTAATTGGCGGTATTACTGTTTACACTTCAGCGCAAGGCGGCGTATTTTTTGATAACAGCCAAATTTTTAAATTTAGCTCGCCAGAGCTAAAGCATGGTCAGGTGTTGCTAAAGCATTTGAGTGAACATAGCGAGAGTGAATACGATGTATCACTACGAATTAATTGCCCAAAATGCAAAAAAATTGTAATGATGCGCAGGTATTTTTCGCCAGTAAAGGCCGTCGAAATAGATGAATGCCCAGGCTGTGCGGGAATATGGCTTGATAGTGGCGAGCTGGCAAAAATACACGAAAACCACTTAACACCCAAAGAGCATAAGCTGTTAGCTCATGAAATGGCAACCAATCATGGGTTTATAACTATTAAATCACCTACTTCTAGGTTTACGCCAACTAATAAAAATAAAAGTGCGCATGAAACCACCGTTGAGAACTTGGTTCGCTTAGCTTTACTTAGTTTGTGACTGTTAATAACATATTAAAACAAAAACGGCGTACTAAAAAGTACGCCGTTTTTATTACAATAAACTAATTTTTAACGAATTTATTTATTACGATTTTCTTTAGCAAATGCACGTATTTTACGCTTTTGCGACAGTGTTACTTTATTAACACGACCAGCAAATGGGTTTTCACCTTCTCTAAATTCAATTTTGATTGGGGTGCCCATAATTTTAAGCGCTTTACGGTAGTAGTTCATCAGGTAGCGTTTATAACTATCTGGTAAATCTTTAACTTGGTTACCGTGAATAACAATACGTGGTGGGTTATAACCACCGGCATGCGCATATTTGAGCTTAACACGACGACCACGAACAAGTGGCGGCTGGTGATCGGCTTGAGCCATGTCCATAATACGACGCAACATTGCAGTACTTATACGTTTAGTCGCTGATTCATACGCTTCGTCAACAGACTCGAATAAATGACCAACACCTGTACCGTGTAGTGCAGATATAAAGTGTAGGCGTGCAAAGTCAATAAAGCCTAAACGGCGATCGAGCTCTGATTTAATACGATCTTTAACGTAATCGTCTAAGCCATCCCATTTGTTCACAGCAATAACCAATGAGCGACCTGAGTTAAGGGCAAAGCCTAATAAGCTTAAATCTTGATCTGAAATACCATCGCGAGCATCAACAATCAATAACACAACGTTACAATCTTCGATTGCTTGAAGCGTTTTAATTACAGAGAACTTCTCAACTACGTCGCTTACTTTTTTACGTTTGCGAACACCGGCTGTGTCAATTAACACATATTCTTTTTCATTTCGCGTCATCGGAATGTAGATAGAGTCACGTGTTGTACCTGGCATATCGTATACAATTACGCGTTCTTCACCGAGTATGCGGTTAGTAAGTGTAGACTTACCAACATTAGGGCGACCAATAATGGCAAGCTTTACAGGTTTGTCTGCAAATGCCTGGTGATCGGTGTCGCTGTCTTCATCTTCTTCGTAAAGATTAATAAGCTCTTCGTCATCGCCTGTTACGTCTTCGTCTTGTGCAGCTAATTCAGCAATAAGCGGCTGAAGTGTTTGCTCAAGTAATAACGTAATACCACGACCATGAGATGCCGCAATATGATGAATCTCACCTAATGATAATTGGTAAAATTCAGCACAGTTTGAATCTGCATCAATACCATCGGTTTTGTTGGCAACTACAAAACACTTTTTATCTTGCTTGCGTAAGTGATTAGCAATTGCTTGGTCAGCTACGGTCATACCTACACGAGCATCTACTAAAAACAGAACAATGTCGGCTTCTTCAATGGCTAGCAGAGATTGATCTGCCATTTCGATTTCGATGCCTTCTTCTGAGCCATCAATACCACCCGTATCTACCACGATAAATTCATAGCCATCATAACTAGCTTGGCCATATTTTCTATCTCGTGTTAAACCAGGGAAATCGGCTACGAGCGCATCACGAGTACGTGTTAAACGGTTAAATAATGTGGACTTGCCCACATTGGGTCGCCCAACTAGAGCGATCACGGGAAGCATAAACTACCTCTTTAAAAAACAACAAAAGGCTTCGCAGTGCGAAGCCTTACAAAAAATAATTAACTATTAGCAGGTTATACTAATAGTAGTAAGTTAGTTCGGTATTTTAACCGCACTAACTTCACCATCACGGGTGTATAAAATCAGTTTATCGTCGGCAACAACAGGCTCAATAAAAAATCCTGAACTGTCAAAGTCTTCACGAGATACTAGCTCGCCAGTTTCTTTATTTAACCAATGCAGGTTACCTTCTTGGTCGCCTATAGCTAAATGGCTACCCGCAACTGTAGGGCCTGTTAAGTACCAACCACGTAGAGCGGGTTGGCTCCAACGTTCAATACCTGAATCTTTATCCAATGCGTAAATAACACCATCGCTATCTACTACATAAATACTTTGTGCGTCCATTGCAATATCGCGGTAGCTACTGTATTCACGTTTCCAGACAATATTACCTGAGCGAATATCAATAGCGGCTAAGTTACCATTATAAGCAATAGCATATGCGTATGGGCCGCTAATAAGTGGTTGAGTATCTACGTCAACTAGGCGTTCAAACTCTGATGCACCTTTAGCTACCGCTATTTCTGCGCTCCATGCTGAGTAACCACTTTCTGAAATCAAAACGTTTAACTTGCCTGTTTCAAGGCCAACTAATACACCACCGTTAGCAACGGTTGGCGAGCTTTGTCCGCGCAATGTTAGCGGCGGTACTTCTTGTTCAAAGCTCCAACGCTGCTCACCTGTATCTGGGTGTAACGCTAATAATTTACCAGACGCTAAATTAACAAAAACTAAGCCATCGCCAGCAGTTGGTTTTGATAGCGATTCACCAGGTACATTTTTACGCCAAACTTCTTCACCGGTTTCGCGATCTAGGGCAATAATAAAGCCATGTTCAGAGCCAATATAAATCTTACCATAAGCTTGTAAAATACCGCCTGATAATTTTGCTGTACCGTTGTCACTCCATGGCCAAAATGATAAATCCTGACGCACGTCAGTTTCCCATTTTGTGTCGCCATTCGTAAGCGAAAGTGCTTCAACTTGGCCTTCACGGCTAGCAACGTATACAGTATCTTTATAAATAGCAGGCGTTAGTCGAGAGAAATAATGCTCTACACCGTCACCAACTGATTCTTGCCAAACAACGTCAGTTTCAAACTGGTTTACAATTTCAGGAAGTACTAGTTCGTCTTCATCATCACTTGATGAACAACCCATCAGTGTTGCCATACATAGGGCAAGGGTTGCAGTCGTTAATTTTCTCATGCCTAAAACCTTAAGCCGCTGGGCTAGTTACTGCTAGGTCATCTAACTTAACTTGTAATAGTGGGTTACTGGTTAATCCACCTGCATCTACAGCTGCTTGATAAGCAGTACGAGCCTGATCTTTATTACCTTGCTGAGCGTAAATGTCGCCTTTAAGCTCGGCAACGTTTGCGTTAAATGCTTCTGGTAATGGTGCATTTAATGTATTTAATGCATCGTCATATTTAGTTTGTGCAATTTGAATGCGGGCTAAGCGTGTAATAGCAATTGCTTTTAGTTCTGTATTTTGCACATTAGATACGATCCAACTCAGTTTTTCGCTTGCTACATCTAACTTTTGCGCATCTACAGCATCTTTAGCAGCAACAAATGCGGCTAATGTTGCATAGTTTGTGTCTTTATTTTCGCTGATAAACGTATCTGCTGAAGATAATACATCATCACCTTCAACAAGCTTAGTGAAAGAGTTTGATGCTTTCTCAGCTGTTGTGATTTGGTTTTGGTTATACGCTTTCCAGCCATACAAACCACCCAAGCCAACAACTATACCTAGTGCAAGTGAAACGCCGTTTTCACGGAAAAAACGTTTAATGGCTTCTGCTTGTTCTTCTTCTGTTGAATGTATATCCATGTTTACCTCTAATGTCAGCTTAGCCGTTAATAAGCTCAGCTAATAGCGTTTTAGCTTGTTCTAGTTCTAATGTGACTTGCTCTTTACGTTCACGTAAGTACTTTATAGTCACAACGCCTTTTTCTAATTCATCTTCACCGATAATAACAGCAACAAGTGCATCGCTTTTATCAGCACGTTTTAATTGTTTTTTAAAGTTACCGCCGCCAGCATGTACCATAACACGTAAACCGGCTACGTCACGACGTAGTTCAGAGGCAATAATAGGTGCTTGAATACTTGCTTTGTCGCCCATCGCTGCTAAATATACATCAGCATTGCGACGAATGTCACCCACACACTCAATAGCCTGTAGCAATAATACTAAACGTTCTAGGCCCATTGCAAAACCAACCGCTGGGGTTGCTTTACCACCTAGTTGCTCAACTAAACCATCGTAACGACCGCCTGCACAAACAGTGCCTTGTGCGCCTAAACTGTCGGTTACCCATTCAAATACGGTACGGTTGTAGTAGTCTAAACCACGTACTAATTTTTCATTAACCGTGTATGAGACGCCTGCAGCGTCTAAACGTTCACATAAATTTTCAAAATGTTCTTTTGATTCAACATCTAGGTGCTCAGATAATTTAGGTGCGTCGGTTAATATAGCTTGTACATCTGGGTTTTTGCTATCAAGTACGCGTAATGGGTTTGAATACATACGACGTTTTGAATCTTCATCAAGCACATCTATGTGTTGTTCAAGGTAAGCTACTAATGCATCACGGTAATCGGCGCGCGCTTCGTTAGATCCTAATGAGTTAAGCTCTAAGCGTACGTGCTCAGTAATACCAAATGCTTCCCATAGTTGCGCTGTTAATAAAATAACTTCGGCATCTATATCGGCTGTGGCAATACCAAATGTTTCTAAACCAAATTGGTGAAACTGGCGGTAACGACCTTTTTGCGGGCGTTCATGGCGAAACAT
Organism: Pseudoalteromonas sp. 20-92; assembly: GCF_030847595.1. Lineage (NCBI taxonomy): Bacteria > Pseudomonadati > Pseudomonadota > Gammaproteobacteria > Alteromonadales > Pseudoalteromonadaceae > Pseudoalteromonas > Pseudoalteromonas sp. 20-92. Next base: position 11,875 of record NZ_JANJGQ010000038.1, on the reverse strand, counting down.
TGGTCCCATATACCAAAGACGCTGCTCTTGGTTATATAATAATCCATTTTCGTTACCGGCGCGCACACATACAGCGGTGCCTTCAGGGCGCAGTGTTAATAAGTCGCCATTGCGATCTGCAAAGGTGTACATTTCTTTTTCTACTATATCGGTTACTTCACCAATAGAGCGTTTAAATAGGTCGGTTGATTCTACAATAGGAAAACGAATTTCTTGATAACCGAACGATGCTACTGTCTCGCGTAAAATGCTTTCTACTTTCTGCCAAACTTGTGTGTCGCCTGGCAGACAATCGTTCATACCGCGAACTGCCTGAATTTGTTTTGCCACTGATAAATCCTAAATGCTGTTTATGTGTAATAAAAAATGCTTACACAACAAGAATGCTAAAAATTGACCCGCTATTATATACCCAAACTACCCCAAGATGCGACTTTCAGTTGGAATTAAAAGCGATTTAGGCAAGGCATTGATTGCAAATAATAGAGGTTCTATTGTTAAAATCAATAACGCAGTATAAATCGCTTTAAAACCAACCCATTGGGCGGTTCACAGGCACTTACTCTCATCGTTGTTACTTTTTAAAAGGGATTGCCATTCTTGCAAAGTAACGCCTTGATATTAAATCCCTGTGAAACGCTGAGTTCTGTATTTTGAGGTGGTTTGGGTATCCACTTGCTATAAAGGTCAACGGCAAACAGCGTTGTTTGCCACTAAATACGGTATTTATTCGACTATTTTTATGTCGATAGGTGTTTGGTTTTGCTTTTGGGCTATAAAGTCACGTACATAACCTTCGAGTTGTTCAACAATATTATTGTTATCGATACGTGCTTTTTGACGCTCGCCATTAATATATAAGCCAGAACGGCGGTTTGCACCCGCAAGACCTATATCACTAACGAGTGCTTCACCTGGGCCATTTACAACACAACCAATTACCGAAACCGATACAGGCTCAATAATATCTTCAAGGCGTTCTTCAAGCTGGTTCATGGTGCTAACTACATCAAACTCTTGGCGTGAGCAGCTAGGGCAGGCAATAAAGTTAATACCGCGTGAGCGTATACGCAGCGATTTTAAAATATCAAAGCCTACTTTGATTTCTTGTACTGGGTCGGCTGCAAGTGATACTCGTAGTGTGTCGCCAATGCCTTCAGCAAGTAACATACCTAAACCAACGGCTGATTTTACCGAACCTGAGCGCATGCCTCCTGCTTCGGTAATACCTAAATGCAGTGGTTGGTCTATTTCTTTAGCAAGTAAGCGATACGCACCAACGGCTAAAAATACATCTGATGCTTTTACTGATATTTTAAATTGGTCAAAATCAAGGCGGCGTAATATATCTACATGGCGCATTGCTGATTCTAATAAGGCTTCAGGTGTAGGCTCGCCGTATTTTTCTTGTAAGTCGCGCTCAAGTGAGCCGCCATTTACACCAATACGAATAGGAATGTTATGCTCGCGAGCTGAATCGACCACGGCTCTAATACGTTCTTCGCTGCCTATATTACCTGGGTTTATTCGTAGGCAATCTACGCCGTATTTTGCCACTTTTAAGGCTATACGGTAATCAAAGTGAATATCGGCTACTAAAGGGATAGTGACTTGTTCTTTAATACTTTTAAATGCATCTGCTGCATCCATTGTTGGCACTGATACACGCACAATGTCGGCACCGGCATCTTGTATTGCCTGAATTTGTGCCACGGTTGCATCTACGTCCATGGTATCGGTATTGGTCATTGATTGCACTGCAATCGGTGCACCATCACCAATAGGTACATTACCTACATTGATACGAGTTGATTTTCTGCGTTTAATTGGAGATTCTGAAAACATAGCGACTACTCTGCTAGTGGTAATTTAAATTTAGCTAAACGATTTTTAGGAAAAGCCGAAATGTCGATAGGCTCACCATCCAAGGTAATACTTACAACGTCATGCTTACCTAGTACAACAGAAAAAGGAGGAGTACCGCTAACCGTCATCTGGTAGCCTGCTTTTTTAACACCAAAAGCTACTTTTTCACCCTCACCGTCATAAACTTCAACCCAGCTTTCATCGTTAAAGTTCATCACGATTGTACTTATACCTGGTGTTTTATCCAGATCAGTAGTTACTGTTTCTACGGGTTGTTCTACTGAATCATTTAATGTTTCGCTTTGCGGTTGTACCGTTTTATTAGTATCTGCTTGTTGTTCTTGTTCAAAAAAAGGAGATTGTGCTGCTTGTCGCTCACTCATAATTGAGTTCTCAACATTAATATTACTTGTTTGTTCTTCAATTGGCGTGGCATTTTGCCAAAACCAAAGTGCAGACGAACCAATGACGATCGCTAAAATAATATAACTCACGAACATTAATCGGCTGTCATTGGCTTCTTTTTCCGTTCGGCGTGAAAAGCTTTGCATGTTCGCGGGTTTGGCCGGCTCAGGTGGGGCTGGCATCATAGCTAGAATAGGCGTGCAATCAACTTTTAATTCTCGGCAATAGTTTTTAATATAACCTTTTACAAACGTAATAGGACCGAGTAATTGAAATTCATCGTTTTCAAGACGCTTTATTTGTAGTTCAGATAGTTTTAACGGCTTAGCAATTGCTGCAATGCTCACACTCGCTTGCTCACGATGTGCTTTTAGTATTTGACCAACCGTTGGTTGTTCGCTCTGTGTTTGCGTATTGTCTTCATTCATAATGTGTATGAGTCTGGATCCACTAGTAAAAGTCTATGCCCTGGCGTAAGTGCTATGTCAGGACTTAATTTATTCCATCGCATTAATTGATCAATTAATACACGCCGCTGGGTAGCTATTTCGTAAAGGGTGTCGCCAGCTTTAATTTCGTAATAAACATTAGGATCGTTTAGGTAAATTTTACTTCCATTCATTACCCGATCCGACTCTTTTAAACCATTCCATTGTAGAAGTTTTTGTAGTTTAACATTGTATCGCACCGAAATGCTAAATAGGTTTTCACCGAATTGAATTACATGAAATGGGATGCTTAAAGTTGGTACTTTAGGGTTAAGCATTGGTGGTTCAATGTGTTCACTTGCCTCATAACTCTTAAACTGTATGTCATTATTATTTTGGCGGCTACTTTCAGCAAACACGTTAGTATCTTTCGTTGCAGTGTAAAAAACAACATCAGAATCATTCTGTTCTATAGGAGCCTTTATTACAGGGGGAGTTTGCTGCGAATTAAAGTTTGCATCTTTAGGGGCGCCAAAAGAAATTATTTTAATGTTGTCATTTGGTTTAGTTAATGTTTTTTCGGCTTGTTTTTGTGATTTAGGTACTTGTGTAGCGGCGACCGTTTTTTGCATCGTATTAGTTGAATTATGACCAGTTGTTAAAGCAAGCATGATAGCCGATGTATCGGTTTTAGTACTTGAACTAGTTACTGTTGGTGTCGTTTCTTTTTCTGAAATAGATGATGGGGGCGCGCTTGTATAAGTATTTCCTTTATTAATTGGATTAACAGTACTTGCAATAACTGAACTTGCATTATCCATTTGAGTTTGGGGTGCTAAACTTATGCGTTTGTTATCGTTGGTAACTAAGCTTGTTGAATTATCTCTAGCAATGTGTTTTTTCCGGGTGATTTTTATTTTTGGTTTAACACTAATTTGTCCACCATTACTTGTTTCTTGTAATTCATCAAGTTTAGCTTTTCGGTATTTTTCTCTTAAAATTTCAAATTCGCTTAACCGTACTTTTTGCTCTCGAATTACGTATGCTTCATTACTCGTTGGGTAGGTCTGTGAAATAGTGGTCGCAATTTTTTCTGCATCTTCTATTTTACCCATTCGATTTTTTATTAAATAGTTAAGCATTAAAGCCCGAGATGAAACTTTGCCTGTATCGTCATAACGCTTTAAAAGCTCACTTGCTTTGTGTAAATCACTTTTAGCATAAAACAGTGCAGCTAAACTGATTAAAGTAGACGTTCTTTGCGAGCTGTGGTTCATGGCTTGTTTAAAATAACTTTCAGCATTATCAAAATCGTTAAACTCAATGGCACATAAAGCTAAATTTTCGTAGCTTTCTGCAACACGAATGTAGCTAGGGATTTCTATTGCTTTTAAAAATTGATCAGTGGCTCGGTCGTATTCATTTATGCCACATAAAAATACACCGTAGTTATTTAAGGTATTTGGATCGTCTGGTTTTATGGCGAGTGCTTTTTGGTAGGCTTTATCGGCCAGTGTATTTTCACCAACTTGTTGATAGTAATAAGCTAGAGAGTAATGAACCTCTGGTAAATTTGGTGCAAATTCGGCTGCACGCTCTAGATTATATTTAGCCTGAGAATTATTGCCTGTATTTAGGTATTGTAATGCTAGAGCAATGCGCGTTCGCGCTGCGCCTATATTATTAATTTTATTTTCGACGACGGGTTTGTCACTGCCGTTATAACTATTTTCGGTTACACACCCGCTTAGAGCGAGTGCCGATATAGTTAAAGCAAGTAAAGATCGCATTACCTTATCTCTGTATTTTAATCCATATCTTCTATCTTACCTAAAAGCCTTTATGTTGCATCATATATTTAAAAATAAACGAATTAATATAAAGGCTTTAAGTATTTTACTAAAAGTTATGCTTGATGAATGTTTACACTAATCGCATTATCATCACGCATTTTCTTTTTAGCTAAGCGCTTAGTACGATCCACTACATCACCCACTAGTTGTCCACAAGCTGCATCAATATCGTCCCCTCGAGTACGACGAACAATACAGGTAACGCCAGCTGCTTGTAATACCTTTGAAAAGCGATCAATACGGCTGTTACTTGAGCGAGTGTACTCATTACCTGGGAACGGGTTAAACGGAATAAGGTTTACTTTAGATGGTGTGCCTTTTAACGTTTGCACTAAGGCATGCGCCTGATCGGTGCTGTCGTTTATTCCGTTAAGCATAACGTATTCAACGGTTACGTCTTTATTAGCTTTTGAACCGTCGATATAACGACGACACGCGGCTAAAAATTCTTCAATAGGGTACTTTTTATTAACGGGCACTAAAATGTCACGCAGTGCGTTATCTGGTGCATGCAATGAAATAGCCAGTGCTACGTCAATTTTCTCTTTTAGTAAATCAAGTGCAGGTACAACGCCTGACGTACTTAATGTTACGCGGCGCTTAGATAAACCAAAGCCCCAATCGTCCATCATTAGTTCCATTGCTGGCACTACGTTTTTAAGATTAAGTAAAGGCTCACCCATACCCATCATCACAACGTTAGTTACAGGGCGCTTTTCGCTATGACCATCAAGGCCTATATCTTTAGCTACACGCCAAACTTGGCCAATGATTTCAGATACTTTTAAGTTACGGTTAAAGCCTTGTTGCGCAGTAGAGCAAAAAGTACATTCAAGCGCACAACCCACCTGTGATGATACACATAAAGTAGCGCGTTCTTTTTCAGGGATCCAAACAGCTTCTACTTCTTGGCCGCCTTCAAGAATAAGTGCGTACTTAATAGTGCCATCGCTCGCTTGTTGGCGAACGGTGATTTCTGGTGCAACAATTTCGCACTCAGCTTTAAGCTTTTCTTTAAGCTTTTTATTTACGTTGGTCATTTCGTCGAAGTTATCTACGCCAAAATGATAAATCCATTTCATCACCTGGTCACTACGAAACGGTTTTTCACCGAACGATGCAAATAGCTCGCGCATTGCATCTCGGTTTAAATCTAATAAGTTAATCTTTTTTTGCTCGGTCATGAAACAACCTCAATCGGTGACGGTGGAGATAAAATTTACGAGGACGAATTGTACACAATTCACTCACTTTAATCATTAAGTAAAATATCAAAAAATGCACTTATGGATACTTTGCGTAATGACTAAAAAAGGGCCCGAAAGCCCTTTTCAATATGTTAACGAATTCGAATTAACGAGTACGTGAACAAAGCTCTTCGTCAGCGAAGAAGTACGCGATTTCGCGAGCAGCAGATTCAACAGCGTCAGAACCGTGAACAGCATTTTCGTCGATGCTATCAGCGTAGTCTGCACGTAAAGTACCAGCTAGTGCTTCAGCAGGGTTAGTAGCACCCATGATTTCACGGTTTTTAAGAACAGCGTTTTCGCCTTCAAGAACGGTAACCATTACTGGACCAGATGTCATGAAAGATACTAAAGCACCGAAGAAAGGACGTTCGCTATGTTCTGCGTAGAAACCTTCAGCTTTCTCTTGTGAAAGGTGAACCATTTTAGCTGCAACGATTTTAAGGCCAGCAGATTCGAAACGGTTGTAGATAGCGCCAATGTGGTTTTTAGCAACTGCATCAGGTTTTACGATTGAGAAAGTACGCTCTAAAGCCATCTTTATGCTCCAATAATTTTAAGTAAAAGTGTGAATATTAACGGGCGCGAATTATACGCGTTTTAAGTGAAAAATCCTAATTTTATTAAAAACCAGTTTGATTGCAGTTTTGTGATCTCGATCAAAAGCACAATGCTTGGCGGATTTATAATGCCGCGCTCGTAAATTAATTAATCATGCAACCGACTTATACTTGGTTCGATGTATGGAGCGCACATGCCAACTGTTTCTTCTTTAACTTCTTTTGTACCTGAACTGTTATGCCCTGCAGGGAGCTTAAAAAATATGCGCTACGCGTTTGCTTATGGCGCAGATGCGGTTTATGCGGGGCAGCCTCGTTATAGTTTGCGTGTGCGTAATAATGAGTTTGACCTAGACACCCTGCAAATTGGTATTAGTGAAGCGCATGCGCAAAATAAAAAGTTTTATGTGGTGTCTAATATTGCGCCGCATAACGCGAAAGTAAAATCGTATTTACGTGATATAGAGCCAGTTATAGCAATGAAACCCGATGCGCTGATTATGTCAGACCCTGGTTTAATTATGCTTGTTCGTGAAAAATGGCCAGCCATGCCTATTCACTTATCGGTACAGGCTAACGCCGTAAACTTTGCAAGTGTGCAGTTTTGGGCGAAGCAGGGCATTGAGCGGGTTATTTTATCAAGGGAGCTGTCGCTTGAGGAAATTAGTGAGATACGCACACTCTGTCCAGACACCGAACTTGAAGTATTTGTACATGGCGCACTGTGTATGGCGTACTCAGGGCGTTGTTTGCTCTCCGGTTACATTAATAAACGCGACCCAAACCAAGGTACATGTACTAATGCATGTCGCTGGGATTATGATGTTAAGCCAGGTGTTGAAAATGAAACCGGTGAAATGGTGCATAAGTTTGATCCCAAGCAGGTTATTCCTACATTAGGTGAAGGCGCGCCAAGCAACGATGTATTTATGTTAGAGGAGCAAGGCCGCCCTGGCGAATACATGCCTGCGTTTGAGGATGAACACGGCACGTATATTATGAATTCCAAAGATTTACGCGCTGTACAATATGTAGAGCAGTTAACAAAAATGGGTGTACATAGTTTAAAAATAGAAGGGCGTACTAAGTCATTTTATTATGTGGCGCGCACAGCACAAGTTTATCGCAAAGCAATAGACGATGCAGCTTCAGGTAAACCATTCGATACTAAATTATTTAAGACGCTTGAAAACTTAGCACATCGTGGCTATACCGAAGGCTTTTTAAAACGCCATGCCCATCAAGAATATCACAATTACGAGTATGGTCACTCTGTATCAACTAAGCAGCAATTTGTGGGTGAAGTACTTGGGCGCTGCGAAAATGGCTTAGTTAACATAGACGTTAAAAATAAATTTTGCACAGGCCACTCTTTAGAGCTAATGACGCCAAAGGGAAATATTAGTTTTGTGCTTGAATACATGGAAAACAAAAAAGGCGAAAGTATTAGCGATGCTAAAGGCTCTGGTCACATTGTAAAAATACCGCTAGATGAGGGCGTTAACTTAGCGCACGCTATTTTAATGCGTAACCTAGATGAAAACCAAGATACCCGCAATCCGTTTAAACAAGTAGTTTAAGGGGTATAAGTAACACCAAAAATCGGTATTTTGGTGTTACTTCATAATCTATTTTAACTACCCGTTAAATGCTTATTCATGGCGTACGTATTATTAAGCTGTTGCTCTATTAAGCTAATCGTTTTTTATTTACGTCGAGTGTTTTAGCGGTGTATTTAAAGTTTAAAATAATCTCTGCTATTTCAGATATTATAACTTGTACTTGTTTCCAGTTTGCATAACCTGCTGCAGAGGCCAGCTTTTGAATCGCTTTTAGTGGCGGGTTTTTTCCAAATCCAGCAAACGAAGTAGCATGCTCGTTAAAAGGGTGAGGACTAAAAGTGACATCATAAAAAGGCGCTAAATCCCACTTACCAGAATCTTCTTGTAAAAAAGCCCATTTTTTACTGTGGTCGTCTTGGTTACAGCTAAATAAATTAAACATAGCCCGACGAAATTGTAATTGCCCCGCAGCAGGTGATTTGCATAAAACACGACTCGCTTTAATTAAATCCTCATAATCTAATGTAAGTGTACGAAAATCAGCATCTAGCAAGCCACAAGCACTATGCATATGTTTGCAGCCCATTTTATCACCCGTTAATTTAAACCTATCGAATCGCTTTAAGGCAAGCCATTGCTTTGCACCGGTCCCTTCTGGGGCGGGTACCAGTAATCGTTGAGGTGGGTTTAATCCCGCTTGTTCAGCTAAATCCAAATACACAGCTTCACATAACCCTTTCTCATGTCCTAAAGCGAGGTTTTTGGATGTGGATTTGATTAACCAAGCATCATCGCCTGTTTTAGGTTTTGTCCTACATTCTTGTATATTATTGTCAGGAAAATAAATTTGAGCTTTAGGGCGTGCACCGCCGGAGCTGCCAGCAGCCACTAACGCAGAAAGTACTTTTTCTGTCTGCCCGTCAAATATTGCTTGGGCTTGTTGACCCAATGTAGCAAGACCAGCGTCATTTGTGCCATCATAATGAGTTTCAGGTGTAAACGATAATGCGCCCATAGCACAATGGCCAACAAAAGATAGCGGTCCATTTGGGTCACAAAGTTAGGCATTATATTATTTTGTCTGAATACACGGTCCTGTAGTAGTAACCCCCACTCATCAAAGACCCCATGCAATCCATTATGTGGGCTTTTGGGTGCTAACTGAACATCTCTATTGAAGGCGAGTGAGAATGGCGAAAGATTACCATATGTGTCTAAATAACTTTGGTCGAACTGAAAGTAAACACCTTGCCTATTTTGAGCAAGTACACCCACCATTAACTCTGTTGAGTCTGACAGTGTACGTTGTACTTCTAGCTTTTCTATGGGTTTAATAAAGGCCATTGTTTAATACCTGATCAATAGGCGTTGGCGCATTCTTGCCTTGAGTTGGCGCTTTTGTTAAGTCATATAAACGAGTTAAATCGTCGAGTGTTTGCCACAAAAGCAATAGCTGCCTAAACGAAATAAGCCCTGTAACCTCAAACTTTTTTATTGTAGAAGCAGGTACTGTGTTTTTTTAGCTAACGCCTCGCGTGACATTTTTGCTTTTTTGCGACGTTCTTTTAGGTGCTCAGTAAAAGCCAGCTACACATCACCTTCGCTTAATAATAAATAATTAATGATAGAACCTCGCGAACTTGATTGGACATTACTGTGTCCAAAATTGCTTTTTTATGAGCGTAATGGATATTATAGTGTCCATTTTTAGTTATAAAGTTAATGATTGAATGCGAATTAACTAATATGATTTTTATTGATTGAGATCAACAAGAAAACGCAGAATAAAATGCATAATTTACGGTTGCAAATTTATGCTAGAAGTACTAGAGGTTAGAGAGTGGCTTTACTAATTAACAGCAAATGTATTAACTGCGATATGTGCGATCCAGAGTGCCCTAACGAAGCCATTTACATGGGCGCTAAAATTTACCAAATAGATGCAAATAAATGCACCGAATGTGTAGGCCACTACGACAAACCAACCTGTGTCAGCGTATGCCCAATTGACTGCATAAAGCCCGACCCAGCCCATCGTGAAAATATAGACGAACTGGCTGAAAAATATGTGTTGTTAACTAACTAATAACTTGTTCAGGTATTTTGCTAAGCCGTCTTTTACTATCGACTAAAAAACTATCTACGTTACTTATTTAGCTTGCAGCTAAAGCCCGCTATCATGCATTTTTAGTTTCAATCAAATTTTATTACCTTCATTAATTATCAATTATATTGTGTTACTTTAAGGCTTTATAAACTCAAGTATTAATCTAAGTTTTAGATTGCATTTTGCATTCTATAGGAGTCTATTTTGGATATAGGTATCAACGCTATTCAGGTTGTATCTTCAAAACAAGCAATATTTATTAATGATGAGTGCCGAGTATTTGTAATTGGCGATCTTGATGGTGATTTACCGGCCTTAAAAAACGCACTTAATAACGTAAATTTTAACCCACAAAGAGACACTTTGTTTTGCCTAGGCGATTTTGTTGATCGCGGGGATAAAACATATGATTTATTTACATACTTACAAGCCATTAGGGCATGTATGATATTAGGTAATCATGAGCATTTAATGTTGGAATCATTATTAAGTAATGATGAAGCAGCTTTTAAATTATGGACTGACAATGGTGGCAATTGGCACAAGTCGGTATCAAGTGAACAGCTCAGTGTTATGTGCGATGAGTTACTAACTAAACCGCTTTCAATAGTACTTGAGTATCGTGGTTATAAAATTGGGTTGTCTCATACATTTGCACAATCGTGGGATTGGGAAAATTACCCTGATGATAAATCGCTAATTGTGCAATCTTTATTGTGGGATCGCGAAGTAGTTAAAAAAAATAAGGTAGTTAAAAGTCATGGAGTCGACTTTTCAATACATGGACATAACTCAACTAAAGCGCCTTTTTGGGTTGGCAATAGTTATCACATAGATACCAACTATTACGGTGGGAAACCAACTCTTTTAAAACTCGATGAAGTTATTAAATGTATAACTACAAGCTAAAAGTATAGTCTTTCAGCTGTTTTTCGCTTGAGTAGGCTCTATTTGGAAAGAAATCGATAACTCTGTAGTGCGACTGGTAATAAATGTAGAGCAAAATTTGCAAGTAAAAGTAAAGTAGATGCAGGTACTATTATATAGCTCAGTACTGTGGGTATTGATGCAGTGTCTAAAGGCGCAAAAGTATTTATTCAGATGCCTTTAATAATGGTTTTTACACAAACTACACCTAATAACAAAACCAATAAAGCAGATGTAACCGTAAATAGTGAAGAGTTTGGTCAGTCGGCATTAATAGGTAGTGCAAAGTATCAGTACAACATTTCTGTTTACTATAAAGGTGACGCCTTTAATATATGTCCATCATATAAACGAAGGGTTAAGTTTATATGATGCCGTCATTAATTTAACTAAGTCTGAATCAGTAACGCGTTTAGGTGATGCATACAGATGCACGATTACTTAACTCAAGCTATTCAGGGCGATGCTATTACGCAGGCTTTAATTATAGTTTTTGATTAACAGCATACGTAATACTTTATTATACGCCAACCAATAAACTGTAACTGGCTTAACCAAACAGCAGTAAATATTTCAAATTTATATATACACCTAGTTTTACTGCTCATGTGTTGGCTGTTTAATAGGCTAAATAAGCCCTGCAGCCCTTTTTTTGTATGGATTTCATACTAAATTCATTTAATTGACAAAAAGCTGAAATAAAACATTGACCCCCGCTCGAATCTCCCTATAATGCGACCCCACTGAGACGGGAAACGCCGAAGCATAGCAAGGCACGAACTACTCAAAGAGTTAAATAAAACTTCGGTTTTAAATTGTCGAAAGAAATTTTAAAACAAAGTGTTGACTCGAAAAATAAAGGGTGTATTATTCGCATCCCTTGAGGCGCTAAAGCGACTCAAAACGTTCTTTAACAATAT
>NZ_JANJGQ010000037.1:0-26890 GCF_030847595.1 Pseudoalteromonas sp. 20-92 | reverse complement strand
GAAACGAAACAGCGCCGATGATAGTGTAGCATTTGCTATGTGAAAGTAGGACATTACCAGGCTTCAAATTGTAGAGAACCCGACTAGAAATAGTCGGGATTTTTTACGTCTGCAGAAAAGTGAAATGTGCACACTTAACACACACTCATATCGCGACACAAAGATAGTGTAGCATTGGCTATGTGGCTCTCCACCGCTGTGGGCACTACGACATTACCAGGCTTCAAATTAAAGAAACCCGTTACAGCAATGTGACGGGTTTTTTGCTGTCTGGGATTTAGTAAAGAGCCCATGCCGAACTCAGTAGTGAAACGAAACAGCTCGAAGGCGAGCCCCACGGAAGGCCGCCCCGACACAATGATAGTGTAGCATTTGTTATGTGAATTTCTACAGCTGTGGGCACTACGACATCCTACTGCGTAGCGCACCGACCTCAAATTGTAGAGAGCCCGACTAGAAATAGTCGGGCTTTTCTACGTCTGCAGAAAAGTGAAATATGCGCAATTAACACACACGACATCAACACCCATCTCGTAGGTCGGGCGAGCGTTGCGACTCCCGTAAAAAGCATAAAAAACCTTCGCTCAACAATGAGTGGTAGCATTTGTACTGTGGGTAAATAATATCAATTGGTTTAACATCTGACCTAATATAAAAGCTTTAACTATCTGGTCTTGTTTATAAGTATTGAACATGACCTTTAAGCCTTTATATACGCTTTGGGTAGGTTAACTGAAGAGAATGAAAATAGTTAGGTAGAGATTGATACAGAGATTTTAAATATGAACTTAAATCTAAAGGGCATGATATTTAATAGTACTTATGGAGTGCCTGTGTAAACTAGCCACGTTATCTACCAGCATTCATTAATTGTTTTATAGCCAGATAAGCGGTTGAGGGCTGCTTTAATTTAATATGTATTGAGCGTTATTAATTTTTAATCCTAAGGTTAACTAAGGCCATATACTTTATATTAAAAAACCATCGACAAGACTTACTAAAAAGTGTTTTGTGTACTCCTTAAACTAAAGTTTATTTTATATTCTCTTAGTTCTAATTAACCATCTATATATGCCAATAAAGAACAATGCTGCAGATCCGAAGCCACTCAACACCCAAATGACTTTTAAAATGTTACCGCCAATGCTGCCGTCATGTAGAGGGTGTATCCAGTTTTTAATTTTACTAGCCGTACTTTGTTTATCTATATTAAACATGCTCTCTAACTTCCCTGTAAGAGCATTAACCTCTATATAGCTATGTGGAAAGCGATAAGAAGGATCGTTTACAGTTTGAAATCTAAATCTGTAAATCGCATTTGAGTTTGATGGTGTTTCAATCCAAGCTAAACGTGCACTCGGTAATGCTTTTTTAGCTATTAGTATCGCTTGCGATAAAGGAATATTGGATTGTTTACTCGGTTGTATTTGTGTTTTTAAAGGGGAGTTTATATCGCTAACTAAAGCGATTAATATAGGATCTGTCTGCTTTGGAATAGCAAGCATAATCCCTGTAATCGTTAGAGCTAATAATGGGATGCACAAGCTTAAACCAATTAATTTATGCCAATCATAAAGTAGGCCTATTTTAGAACTGCGACGTTTAAATTTTAACGATTTTATCCATTGACCTTTTTTTGGCCACCATGCTAATAACCCAGATATGAGAAGGGTTAATGTGGCAATGCCTATATACCCCACAATTATAATGCCGGTACTTCCTGTGAGTAATGAAAAGTGCAGGTTATATAACCATGTAACAAAATAATCGCCCCAGTAATCTTTTCGAATTACTTTATATTTATCATTTGAGAGCCAAATCATTAAGGTTGCAAATTCACGATTTTGTGTTTCTACAGGGTTATAGTAACGAGCCGGTATGATTGAATTGTCATCTGTTACCTCAAGTCGCCAGGGTCCATACTTATCTGGAAAAGCCGTTTTTAAGTTTTTGTATGCCAAATCCCAGTCGACTTTGTCTGTATGCTTTATATTTACTTTAGTGAGGTTCAGTTGTGAATCTATTTGTGGGTAATATATTAATACTGAGCCAGATAATGCAATAACAGTGAGTAAAAACCCTATTGATAAACCTAAATAAAGGTGTAATCGTCTAAATATCTTTTGCCAAGAAAGCTTTGGAAGCATGAATAAAGTAGCCGTAATAAGTGAGTGTACTTAAACAATAATTATTAGGTATTTTATAGTGTTTTAGAGAAGAAAAGTGCGACATTTTGTCGCACTTCTTACAATGCATATTTAAAAAATAAAACGCCAGCTCAAGGCTGGCGTTAAAATACAATCTTAAAGTTTATTTAAGCTTTAGGTCCTGCATTTTTTATATCATCTGATACGTCGTACTTAGCAAAGTTCTCAGTGAAGTCTACGGCAAGTTTTGCTGCATATTCATTGTATTTAGCTTTATCTTCCCACGTATTAATAGGGGTAAGTAAGTTTGTATCTACACCCGGAACGGCAACTGGCACATCTAGGTTTAAAACATCAATATGTTGAGTTTCAACGCCTGTTAATTTACCAGATACAATAGCATCAATTACAGCGCGAGTCGTTGGAATATCAAAGCGCTTGCCTGTACCGTAAGGGCCGCCAGTCCAACCTGTATTCACAAGGTACACTTTAGCGCCAAACTCGCGTACACGCTTCATAAGAAGCTCAGCGTAAACACCAGCAGGGCGTGGGAAAAATGGTGCACCAAAACAGGTTGAGAATGTTGATTCAATATCGCTAGTAGAGCCAATCTCAGTTGAGCCAACTTTAGCTGTGTATCCACTTAAGAAGTGAAAAGCAGCCGCTTCTTCGCTAAGAACAGATACCGGTGGTAATACACCGCTTACATCACAGGTTAAAAATACAACTGCTTTTGGTTCGCCTGCGCGGTTTTCTACTTTACGTTTTTCAACGTGTTCAAGTGGGTATGCTGCACGGCTGTTTTGAGTAAGGCTAGTATCGTTAAAATCTGGAACGCCCTTCTCATCTAGCACTACATTCTCTAAAATAGTACCAAAGCGAATTGCATTCCAAATTACAGGTTCGTTCTTTTGTGACAGGTCGATACATTTAGCATAGCAACCTCCTTCAATATTAAACACGCTTCCAGGTGCCCAACCGTGTTCGTCATCACCAATTAAAAAGCGAGTAGGATCTGCTGAAAGAGTTGTTTTGCCCGTACCAGATAAACCGAAGAATAATGCTGTATCGCCTGCTTCACCAACGTTAGCAGAACAGTGCATTGGTAATACACCTTTTGCTGGTAGTAGGAAGTTTTGTACAGAAAACATCGATTTTTTCATTTCACCGGCGTAGCGCATACCTGCTAGTAATACTTTACGCTGTGCAAAGTTAATAATAACGGTGCCATCGCTATTTGTGCCATCACGTTCCGGCTCACATACAAACGAAGGAACGTTCATTACTTGCCATTGTGGTAAGTTTGAGGCGTTATAGTTTTGTGGTTCGATAAACATGTTTTTGGCAAAAATATGGTGCCACGCTGTTTCTGTAGTTACGACTACAGGTAAATAATGCTCAGGGTCAGCGCCAACTTCTAGGTGAGAGGTGAAGTGGTCATTGCTTTGAACATGTGCTTCTACGCGAGCCCATAATGTGTCAAATTTTTCTGCATTAAATGGACGATTAACGTTGCCCCATTGAATGTCATCTTGAGTTGTCGCTTCTTGTACAATAAAACGATCTTTTGGTGAACGGCCAGTTCGTTTTCCTGTAATTGCAACAAAAGCACCATTTGCGGCTAAAGTACCTTCGCCACGGCGGATCGCATGCTCGACAAGTTCAGCTGCGGTTAAATCGACAAAACGTGTAGCGCCTGTAGTCATGTTTATACCTAACTATGTGTGAGAGTTTGAACGGATAGCTCTGGGGTTATCAGTGCCCTTAAACTGAAATTATAGTAACAGAAGGTTTTAAGATATTCGAGCCCGCAAAGCCCCTAAAAACACATATATTTAAGAAAAAACATGAATAATTTCAATGATACCGGTGTCATGAAATTAGCAGAAAATATGACACCGGTATCATCTTTTTATAATATAAAACCGCATGTTTTGCGGCTTTAATTACTATATATAAATGAAGCTGAACATTTAGTTGAAAATGCTTTTTATGTCTTGTTCGTTAAAAACATACTCTTTTAAACAGTAATGGCAGTTAATGTTAACAGTCCCTTTCTCAGCTACATCTTTAAGTAGTTCTTCTTGTCCAATATTAACAAGCGCAGTAATTGTCTTATCACGGCTACAACCACATTTGAATTTAATCGCTTGAGGTTCAAATACGCGAGGATTATCTTCGTGGTAAAGGCGTGTAAGGACGGTGTTCGCATCAAGGTGTAATAGTTCTTCATCTTTAATTGTATTACTTAATGCTTCTAGGTGTGCAAAGTCTTCAATTGATTTTTGTTTATCAACTGGGAGTACTTGTAAAAATAGACCACATGCTTTTGCGCTACCTTCTGTTGTGTCGGTTGCAAACCAAAGGCGTGTTTTTAGCTGCTCTGACTGCTCAAAGTAACTTTCGATACATTCACTAAGAGTGTCATGCTCTAGCGGTACTATCCCTTGATAGCGCTCACCTTTATCTGGTGTAATAGTGATTACCATATAGCCTTGGCCAATAAGCTCTTTTACAGTTGTGCCCGTAATTTCGCTTTGCAGGCGCGCAATACCACGCATGTTTTGTTTGTCATCACCATTTATAACTGCATATTTAACTGGGCCATCACCTTGAAGCTGTACAGCAATTTCACCTTCAAACTTTAAGGTAGCAGTAAGTAAACAGGTTGCAACGAGTAACTCACCAAGTAATGCTTTAACAGGATCTGGGTAATTATGGTCGGCAATCATTTCATTATAAGCACTCTCGATTTGTACGAGTTCGCCACGAACATCTAGTTCGTTGAATAAATAACGGTGAAGTAAATCTTGTTGCATGAGCGGCTATACCTAACTTGATTTCATTTTTAAAAGTTCGCGTCTTTGCTTTTTATCCGGTTTTTTATCCGGATGGGGGGCAAAAAAGCTGTTATTTTTGCGTGCGATGCTGTTCTCTTCGCGTTTAGCAATACTGGCATCAGATTCTTGATACATGGTCTGTGCAATGGGGGCGCTTTGGCGTTTTTCAAGCACTGAGAGTATAGTTATCAGCTTTTCATCTACTCCTTGTGCAAGTTTTATGTTTGCGCCAACTTCTACTATTTTACTCGCTTTTGTACGCTGTCCATTATAATGCACTTTGCCGCCTTGTACCATTTCACGTGCAGTCGCACGAGTCTTATAAAAGCGAGCGGCCCATAACCACTTATCTAATCGAACTTTTAACTCATCTTTATGGTCTGAACTTACGTGGCTGTTACTTTTTTTACTCATAAGGCATTTAATCCAGTGTATTATAACTTAAAATTTATCATGAAATCATTGTAGGCTGAAGGTATTATAATCGCAGTCTGTTTTGCCTTGAGAGAGTGAGTCAACTCATTCTGTTTACAAAGTTTAATATTAGCGTGCTTGTTGAATGAAATATGAAAGGGTACTATGGGTACGCGCTTACGCAGTAAATTAAAATAAGAATATTATTTATGGAACAGCAAATACAGCAACTTAAACAATTTTTAATTCGTTTACCACATGCAAAATTAAGTGCATTAGTGACTCTATTAGTTGTTGTTTATCTTGCTTTTTTATTATCAAAATTGGTTTGGCTTATGTGGCCAAATCCGGTTGTATCTCCACTTACTCCAATGCACTACGCTAATCAAACCAAGGGTGTCGCTGGTAATCGCTCTACGCAGCATATAGTGGAGCAATTTTTGTTTGGTAAAAAAGTTGCAACAAATAATAATACTACGCGGCAATCACAAGTTATTAACAATGCACCTGAAACGCGCTTAAGTATAAATTTAACAGGCATAGTGGCGGTAAGCCATGATGATAAAGCAGGTGTGGCTATTATAGAATCACAAGGAAAACAAATAAGTTACTTAGCGGAAGAAGTTATACAAGGCACGCGTGCGAAAGTCGCACAAATATTACCAGATCGTGTGATTTTAAGCGTAAGTGGTGGCTTTGAAACATTAATGCTTGATGGTCTAGATTTCACAAAAAAAGTATCAATGCCTGTTCTTGCTGCCCGAGACGATTCAGAAATGGGACCACAGATGCAAATAGCATCAAGGGATCAAAAAATAAATGCAACCGCAGATCCACAAGTAAGAGAAGCCTTAATAGAAACACGTGAAGAGTTACTCGAAGAACCAGGTAAATTATTTGACTATATACGTGTCTCACAAGCGATGAGTGATGGAGTACTTATAGGTTATCGCTTAAGTCCAGGAAAAGAACCTGAGCTATTTAAGCAAATGGGATTACAAAATAACGATTTAGCTATTGCGATTAATGGCTATCAATTAACAGATTTAAAACAGGCAATGTCAGCTATTAATGAGCTGCGCAATAGCACAGATGCTAATATCACTATAGAACGTGATGGCGAGCAAATAGATGTGCAATTTAGCCTGTAATAACTTAGCTTTGGAGTTTTAATATAATGGTTCAGGTGCTACACCTCAAAAAAATTAAAAAAGGGTTAGCTAAGTATGCAGCACTTTTTTTAGCAGCAAGTATTTCTTTGTCTGTTTCTGCTGTTGAGTATGCAGCTAACTTTAAAGGCACAGATATCAACGAGTTTATTAACATTGTTGGTAAAAATCTTAATAAAACAGTGATTATTGACCCAAATGTACGCGGCAAAGTGAATGTGCGCAGTTATGAGTTGATGGATGAAGCACTTTATTATCAGTTCTTTTTAAATGTATTAGAAGTTTATGGCTACTCAGCTGTTGAAATGGACAATGGCATTATTAAGGTTGAAAAAAGTTCAGACGCTAAAAAATCAAATGTCCCACTTATTACAGAGGGTAATGAAGCTAGTGGCGACATGATGATTACACGCGTTGTGCGGGTTAAAAACGTAAGCGTACAAGAGCTAGGTCCATTAGTTCGTCAATTTAGTGATCAAAAAGATGGTGGCCACGTTGCCAACTTTAATGCGGCTAACGTTATGATGCTAACGGGTCATGCAGCATCGGTTAATCGCTTAGTTGAGATTATTCGTTCGGTTGATCAGGCGGGTGACAAGCGTGTAGATATAGTAAAGCTTAAATATGCGACGGCAGATGATGTTGTCTCTGTGGTAGATAATATTTATAAAGACAGCGGTAAAGGCAGTGTTCCTGAATTTTTAATTCCTAAAGTGGTTGCCGATGGCCGAACTAATAGCGTTATTGTAAGTGGCGAAGGCCAAGCACGTACGCGTGCTATAGAACTTATTAAACGCTTAGATGGTGAATTAGAAAGCCAAGGTAACACCAAGGTGTTTTACCTCAATTATGCTAAAGCTGAAGATTTAGTAAAAGTATTGCAAGGTGTGAGTAAGTCACTTGTTGATGACGCGCAAGGCGGCACAACTAAAACTCGTAGCAGAAATAGCAATGAAAGCAGTATAGAAGCTCACCCAGATTCAAATTCATTAATTATTACCGCGCAGCCAGACACCATGCGATCACTAGAGTCGGTAATTGAGCGTCTTGATATTCGTCGTGCACAAGTATTAGTTGAAGCCATTATTATTGAAGTAATGGAAGGCGATGGTGTTAATTTAGGTCTGCAATGGATTTCTGAGCAAGGCGGTATGCTGCAATTTAACAACGGAACTACAGTTCCTGTTGGTTCATTAGCTGTTGCGGCGGAGCAAGCGCAAGATGTAACGGTTACTAAAAATATAATAGGAACAGAGTCTGGTACTGTGACGCCGTTTACAGAAACGACGGAAGGTGACTATGGTCCATTAGCTTCCTTACTTAGTGGCATTAATGGTCTAGCGCTGGGTGTTGTTAAAAATGACTGGGGTGCAATCATTCAAGCAGTAGCTACCGATACAAATTCGAATATTTTGGCTACACCGTCTATTACTACAATGGATAACGAAGAAGCCTCTATTTTAGTCGGTCAAGAAGTACCTATTATTACTGGATCACAAACCGGCAGTAATAATGCTAACCCATTTCAAACTGTTGAGCGTCAAGAAGTGGGTATTAAGCTCGTTGTTACCCCGCAGATTAATGATGGTTCTGCTGTACAGCTTACGATAGAGCAAGAAGTATCGAGCGTCAGTGGTGCAACTGCGGTTGATATTTCAGTAAATAAGCGTTCAATTAAAACAACAGTTATGGCTGATGATGGCGGTATGGTTGTGCTTGGCGGCTTAATAGATGAAGACGTGCAAGAAAGTGTATCTAAGGTGCCGTTATTAGGCGATATCCCTATTTTAGGCCATTTGTTTAGATCGACCAATACAACACGTCGTAAGCGTAATCTTATTGTATTTATTCGCCCAACCATTATTCGTGATGGTGTAAGCATGAATAAGCTAAGTTTTAACAAATATAACTTTATTCGTGGCGAGCAATTTAAACAACAAGAAGACGGCATTGAATTAATGCCAATGACAGATACGCCTATTCTGCCTGAGTGGAACAATGAATTAATACTTCCACCAACGTATGAAGAACATTTACGTAAGCAAAATGCACAAGAGCGTAAAGATGACTAATGCGATACAAGAGATAAACCAAGATGTGGTTCATCCTAATACGCATCATCAGGATACGCTATTAGCGGATGATGTATTAATAGAGTTACCAGCTAAACGTTTACCATTTTCTTATGCAAGGCGCGCAGGTGTATTGCTAAGTAAAAATAAAGATAATCGTATTGTATATTATCGTGGTGAGCTTGACGTAGAAGTACTTTTAGAAGTGCGCCGTATTGCAGGTAATGGTTTTACATTAGAGCAGTTGGCTGACGATAAGTTTGAGTTGTTATTGGAAGCATCTTATCAACGTGATAGCTCTGAAACGCAACAAATGATGGAAGATATAGGGAATGAGGTTGATTTGTTCTCACTCGCCGATGAACTTCCACAAACAGAAGATTTGCTCGCCGGTGATGATGATGCACCAATCATCAAACTTATTAACGCCATGCTCAGTGAAGCGATAAAGGAAGGGGCATCTGATATTCATATCGAAACCTTCGAGCAAGAGCTTGTTATTCGCTTTAGGGTAGATGGTGTACTTAAAGAAGTCCTTAAGCCTAATCGTAAACTCGCATCGTTACTTG
The DNA here is from genome assembly GCF_030847595.1 of Pseudoalteromonas sp. 20-92. Lineage (NCBI taxonomy): Bacteria > Pseudomonadati > Pseudomonadota > Gammaproteobacteria > Alteromonadales > Pseudoalteromonadaceae > Pseudoalteromonas > Pseudoalteromonas sp. 20-92. Next base: position 17,679 of record NZ_JANJGQ010000037.1, on the reverse strand, counting down.
TATCGCGTATTAAAGTAATGGCCAAGCTTGATATAGCCGAAAAACGTATTCCTCAAGATGGCCGTATTAGTTTGCGTATTGCTGGGCGTGCAGTTGATGTACGTGTATCTACAATGCCATCAAGCTTTGGTGAGCGTGTAGTACTGCGTTTACTTGACAAAAATAACGCACGTTTAAATCTAGAAGATTTAGGTATGACCGCAGAAAATCGTGCATTGTTTTCTGATTTAATCAGTAAACCGCATGGCATTATCTTAGTCACAGGGCCAACGGGTTCTGGTAAAAGTACTACGTTGTATGCTGGTATGAGTCAAATCAATTCACGCGATCGCAACATTCTGACAGTTGAAGATCCAATCGAGTATGAGATTCCGGGTATTGGTCAAACACAGGTTAACGCTAAAGTTGATATGACCTTTGCGCGTGGTTTACGTGCAATATTACGTCAAGATCCTGATGTAGTAATGGTGGGTGAAATACGCGATCTTGAAACGGCGCAAATTGGTGTTCAAGCGTCACTTACCGGTCACCTTGTTATGTCTACTCTGCATACAAATACCGCATCGGGTGCAATTACACGTATGGAAGATATGGGTGTTGAACCATTCTTACTTTCATCGTCGTTACTCGGTGTGTTGTCGCAACGCTTAGTACGTACGTTATGTAATACCTGTAAAGAAGGTCACACGGCTGATGAGCATGAATGCCAGCTGTTAGGCGTCTCTTTTGAAAGCCAACCGACAATTTACCGAGCGGTCGGGTGTGAAGAGTGTAACTTTAACGGTTACCGTGGTCGTACGGGTATTCATGAGTTACTTGTAGTTGATGAAACAATACGCGAAATGATTCACAACGGTAAAGGTGAGCAAAGCGTAGAAAAATACATTCGTAAGCGTAGCCCTAGTATTCGCCAAGATGGCTGTAGCCGTGTACTCGCAGGTAAAACAACACTTGAAGAAGTATTACGTGTTACCCGTGAGGAAAGTTAATTATGGCGGCGTTTGAGTATCGTGCTCTCGATGGTAGAGGTAAAGAAAAAAAGGTATTTTAGAAGCTGATACGGCTAGACAAATACGTCAAGTTTTACGTGATCAAAAGCTAACGCCGCTCGAAGTGGTTCCAGCAGCGCAAAGTGATAAACAAGTTAAAGGTGAAAAAGCCCCTTTATTTGGTAGCTTTTTTAAACCCACTATATCAACATCTGATCTGGCACTTATTACTCGTCAGTTAGCAACGCTGATTCAATCAGCACTGCCAGTTGAAGGTGCGGTAATGGCTGTAGCTGAGCAGTGTGAAAAGCCGCGTTTAAAGCGCATGCTTATGTCAGTACGCTCAAAAGTTGTTGAAGGCTATACGCTTGCTGATGGTATGAGCGAGTTCCCCCATGTATTTGACGATTTATACCGTGCAATGGTTGCCGCAGGTGAAAAGTCGGGCCACCTTGACCAAGTACTTAACCGCTTAGCTGATTACACCGAGCAGCGTCAACATATGCGAAGCCAAATTACTCAAGCAATGGTTTATCCTATTATTTTAGTGGTGTTTGCAATTGGTATTGTGTCGGTTTTATTAGGTACAGTTGTACCTAAAATATTAAAAACCTTCGAAAAGACCAAGCAAGTATTACCTTGGACAACAGAATGGGTAATGGCCGGCAGTCATTTTGTGCAAAATTATTGGTTTATTAGCTTAATTGCTATTACAGGCATAGCTATTGGGATTAAGCATGCATTGAAACAGCCAAAAATACGTTTTTGGTGGGACGATAGGGTGCTGCATATGCCGGGAATTGGCAAAGTTGCACGTGGTGTTAATACCGCTCGTTTTGCACGCACGCTAAGTATTTTATCATCAAGTTCGGTACCTCTACTTGAAGGGATGCGAATATCAGGAGGTGTGTTAGTTAACGAAAAAATTAAGAAAGCAGTTGCTGACGCTTCTGATAGAGTAAGTGAGGGAGCGAGTCTAAGGGCTGCGCTTCAACAAACAAAATTATTCCCACCCATGATGCTGCATATGATAGCCAGTGGTGAAAAATCTGGAGAGTTGGAGCAAATGTTAGAACGTGCTGCAAATAACCAAGATCGCGAATTTGAAAGTATGGTTAATGTGTCGCTTAAGTTATTAGAACCCGCGATGATAGCGTCAATGGCCGTTATTGTACTTTTTATCGTTATGGCAATTTTACAGCCAATTATGGCAATGAATAAAGCCGTTGGGCTTTAACCTAAAATAACTTTTTAATATATTAGTATTTTTAGAATAATGAGGTAATTACGTGAACAAACAATCAGGTTTTTCTTTACTAGAAGTAATGGTGGTACTTGTTATCATCGGAATGATCATGTCAATTGTGGCACCAAATATTATGGGTCAACAAGAAGAGGCTGCTATTGATAAAGCGCATTTAGATATTCAGCAGCTTGAAGATGCAATGAGCCTATACAAGCTTAAAAATAAAAGTTATCCAAGCACAGAGCAAGGTTTAGAAGCCCTTGTTAATAAAACAAGTATTGAGCCTGTTCCTAAACGCTTTCCAGATGGTGGGTTTATCAGTGAACTACCAGAGGATCCTTGGGGTAATACTTATCAGTTAATTAGCCCTGGAGAAGTTGGTAAGTTTGATATTTTCTCTTTTGGCCCAGATGGTGAACCCGGAACCGATGATGATATTGGGAACTGGGATGAAGAAAAACAATAATGCAAATTAAGAGTACATTGTTTTTATACGTAAATAACGAGAGCTTACTATGCAAGTAAGCTCTACGCGTATAAACGCAAAAACGCGTGGTTTTAGTTTGATCGAAATTTTAGTGGTATTAGTGATTATCGCTTTTGCCACCAAAATGGTGGTATACAGCTTAGAAGGCGGAGCTGAAGATGAGCTAGATACTCAGGCACTTAGGCTGCATACCACCATTAATATGGCGTCAGAGTTTGCTATTTTAAATCAGGTAGAGCTTGGTTTTCACTTAGATGACAATGTGTTTGAGTTTTTAGTTTTTGATGGCGAAAAATGGATAACCTTCGATAGAGAAGACTTGTTTAAACCAACGGAGTTTGATGAGCGTTTTAAAGTAACACTTAATCTTGAAGATTTAGCTTGGGCACAAGATAACTTGCTTGAGCAAGCTAACTGGCGTGAGTTAATGAGTGGTGGTGACGAAGATAGTTTGCTGGAACTTAAAAAACTTAAAATTCCAGAAGTACTTATTTTATCATCAGGAGAGGTTAGTGCATTTCAGCTAATACTTGAATTAAAAGAGCAAAGTGAGCCTGTCTATTATATTGAAGGTGAATTTACAGCCCCAGTTAATTTACGTCGAGAACCAGAATAAATGCATAACCATAAAGGTTTCACCTTACTTGAAGTGCTCGTTGCATTGAGTATTTGTGCCATGGCAGGTATTGCCGCTATGCAAGCAACAGGCGAGCATATTCACCATCTATCGACGATTGAAGAGCAAACTTACGCTTCATGGGTTGCTGAGAATGTTTTAATAGAACAGCGCACTAAAGGTGAGCAGTGGCAAGGTAAAAATGGCGCACGAGGCAGTGAAGTAATGGCAGGGATAGAGTGGTTTTGGCAGCAAGAAGTAATTCCTACTGCAGATAAAAATTTTGTAAAACTGACCATTAATGTATTTAGCGATGAAAAGTATGAGCAATCTACTTATGAGCTTACAACCTATTTAAATAAAGGTAAGAAGTAAGTGAAGCAACGTGGATTTACATTACTCGAAGTTATGGTGGCATTGGGGATCTTAGCTTTTGTAATTATTGCTACGCACCAAATATTAGATACCACCACGAGAGCGAAAGATGCCTCAGATGAAAAAATAGCCGAGCTTAATGGACTACAAACTACATTTAGACTGATGGATCAAGATTTTAGCCAAATGACAAAGCGAGCGGTGCGTAATGAATCTGGTGATGTGCAAGAGCTGTATTTATTGGCCGGACGATATGTTCTTGATAGTCAATATGATGGGATTGCTTTTGTACGCGATGGTTGGATAAACCCGATTAATTTACTACCACGCTCTGAACTTCAAGCCGTTGGATATAGGGTTATAGATGATAACTTAGAGCGCGTGTACCGTGTTTATGTCGATCAGCTTGATAACATGGAGCCGCGAGTACAAGTTATTTTAGAAGGGATTGAAGAATTAAAGTTTGAATTTTTAGATGATAAAAATGAATGGCAAGATAAATGGGAAATTAAAGCGTTGCCTAAAGCCGTTGCGGTTACTCTACAGCAAGTTGACGCAGAACCTATTCGTCGTGTGTTTTTAGTGCCGGGGCAAGGAAAAATAGTAGTACCACCAAGTACGAACTCTACTAATACAACCTCAAACAGAACAAGCGGAGGGACTCCTTAATGGATAAGCACTCTTCGCGTGGAGCCGCTTTAGTCATTGTATTATTTATTGTTGCTTTAGCTGCAATTCTAGCTGTAGAAATGAGTGCAAACTTAATGGTGCAAGTCCAAAAAAGTACCAATTTACAAGGGCATCAGCAAGCTAAATGGTATGCCTATGGCGCAGAAGAACTTGCCATTAAAGCCCTTATTCAAAGTAAAAAAGATGATGCAGAAAAAACCACGTTAGAGCAAGTATGGGCAACACAAGGTGATGTGCCTTACCCTGTAGATAACGGTACGTTGAGTGGAAAAATCACTGATTTACAAGCATGCTTAAATTTGAATGCGTTAGCCGTAGAGCCCGATCCAAACAGCGCAGAAAAAACAAACCCAGCGCACAAAGCTTTGTTTGCTCTTCTTGAAAATATAGATGATTTACCAGCGAATGAATCAGAAGAGGCGATGGCCGATAGTGTATTTGATTGGCTTGATAGCGATAGCATAACCTATCGCTCTGGCGCTGAAGAAGACGAGTACTTATCACGTGAATTCCCATATATGACTGCAAATAGTTTATTCGCTTCTACATCAGAGTTGCGTTTAGTTAAAGGGTTTAATCCTTTAGTAATGGAAAAGGTATTACCTTATATATGTGTTATTCCTGGCAGCAAGCTGCTTTCTATTAACGTAAATACATTAGCACCAGAGCAAGCACTTATACTTAGCGCATTAATTGATGAGCTTAGTTTATCAGGAGCTGAAGCGGTTATTGCCGCGCGTCCGCAGGCGGGCTTTGATAGTAAAGATGAGTTTTTTGAAGTGGTTCAGCAACAAGGCGGAAAAAACGTCAAAGCTGTTGAAAACTTATTTGATATGAAGAGTAGTTATTTTAAATTACAAACGCAGGCAAATTTCGTTGACCTGCGTTTTTCGATGACCACCTTACTGTACGCCGAAAATGGCGACGTAACGATACTGGCGCGAAAATTTGGAGGCGTACAGTGACAGAGATACTGTTGATCCGCACGGGTCAAACTGAACAAGATAGCCTTAATTGGTTAATTTATTCACCGCAAGAACAAGAAATAATAGCAAGTGGTGAACTATTAAATGCGAGTCACTTAAGTGAGCTGAGCGAGAAAGCACAAAGTCGGGAAGTGATCGTATTGCTCCCTTGCGATCAAGTGCAACTGAAAACAGTCATTTTGCCAACAAAGTGGAATCGCAAATTAGAACAAGCTTTACCCTATATGCTTGAAGAAGATATAGCGTGTGATGTCGATGAGTTATTTATTGCTGTTGGTGAGTCAACAATGGTTGGCGAACAGCACGCAGTTCGAATTGCAATGACTGACAGAGAATGGTTTGAGCAATGGTTAGCACTATTTAACGAACATCACTTAGCGGTGTATACAATTATTCCTGATGCTCTATTACTCCCTTTTGCTGATAACGATATAGTCACTGCAATAGAGCTTAATAATCAGTGGTTATTTAAGCAAGGCCAATGGCATATCAGTGCTGTAGAAACCAGTTGGTTAAACGGTTACTTATCAGCCATGGGTAATCCTGAAATCAAACATTTTAGCCCTGCTAATCACTTTCCTGAGAGTGTAAATTTGCAAGCACAAACGAGTGATTACGATTTACCGTTGGCATTATTTGCAAAGCAGCTTGGACAGGTTAAATTTAATCTTCGCCAAGGGACGTATCAGCTTAAAAAGAAAAGTACATTGTGGTGGGGATACTGGCAAAGTGCGGCAATTATTGCCGGCGTTGCTTTAGCGTCAACAATCGCAATAAAGGCGTTAGAGTTGCATCAATTAAATACCAAAGTTGATATAGCAAAAGCACAAGTTGTAGAACGCTATCAAAATGCATTTCCAGGTACTAAAGTACGCCCACAGCTAATTAAGAGTCAAATTAATGGTGCACTAAAAAAAGTACAAGGTACAAGTGATGCTGGGTTTTTAGATTTAACAGCTCAGTTAGTAGATGTTTTTTCGCAAGTGAGTGAATTTACCCCCGAAACGCTTCGCTACGATAAACGTCGTAATGAGTTACGCATTCGTGCCCGAGCTAAAGACTTTCAAACTTTTGGTAAAGTTAAAAGTATTCTTGAAAAGCAGGGCTTGACCGTAGAACAGGGGTCACTAAACAATGATGGTGACTTTGTTGTCGGTGAAATAAAACTGCGAGGTGCAGTATGAAAAAGCAGTTAATACAATATTGGCGTTCGCTAAAAGAACAAGAGCAACAATTAGTTGTTGGTGCTGGTGGTGTGTTTATTATTTTTGTATTAGTAATGGGAATTTTTAGACCATTAAATAATGCAATTGAGCGAGCTGAAAAATCACAAATTAAGCAGCAAGAGTTATTAGTTTGGGTCGATGAAAGTATTGTTAAGCTTAAAGCCGCAGGTAATACGCGAATAGAAAGCAACCAAAACTTAAGCCAGATAGTTAACTCAACGCGTAGTCGTTATAATATCAGTATTAGTAAAATGCAGCCAAGTGATAGTTCATTACGTTTAACACTTGATTCAGTAGAGTTTAACCAGTTAATAGAATGGCTTGACGAATTGGTGAATCAGCATGGTTTACGTGTCGAAAATTTAGATTTAAGTCGTGATGATAAATCGGGCTACGTTCGTGTAAGTCGTTTGGTATTAGAGAATTAATTAATGAAAAAAATAATAACGTTATCGATTGTCTTTTTACTTAGTTTTATCGTGTTTTGTATTATGAAATTACCGGCAGCTATTGCGCTTGATATCGCAAAGCCGTATTTACCAAAACAATTAGAAATAGGGCAAACTGTAGGTACTGTCTGGCAAGGTCAAATGATGCAGGTCCGTTTTGATGACGAGCAGTTAAATAATGTCCGTTGGGATATTGCTGGCTGGCAGTTATTTATAGGTAAACTAAATACTAATGTAAAATTTGGCAATGCACGTGAGCGCAGTGATATTTCGGGTTATGCGGATGTAAGCTATGGGCTTTTTAATAAGGAAGTTATAGTGACTGATGGACTTGTTCGTTCGACAGTAGAGCGTGCAATGCAACGAGTGCGACTTCCTCTGCCTGTAACCGCTAAAGGGCGTGTAATTTTGGAAATTGATGAATACAGCACCGGTGCACCATATTGTGATTCATTAAAGGGTGAAATAGCGAGTCCTAATATTGACGTGCAAGGCTTAAATGGGTGGTTTAATATTGGCCCTCTGGCTGGTAAATTAAGCTGTAAGTCGGGCGATATTGCTATATTAATTGATCCAGATAATACGTTAGGCCTTGAGGCTGATGCTACACTTAAAGCTAATTTTGACTTCAGAGTCGCGGGCTATGTTAAACCTGATGCCAGTCTTCCAAAAGATGTACATGATGCGGTTAAGTTTTTGGGGCGTCCAGATAATCAAGGTCGTTACCCGCTCAATTTTTAATATTTACTAATAAAGAGTTTTAATGCAATTACCTCAATTTACTGAGTTGCACGCGAAGCAGCTCAGCACATTTTTAGATACCCAGCCCCAAGCAATGACATTATTACAAAGCCAAGGTTATTTGTTTGGCGTAATTTGCTCTCCTGAACCACTTGATGTGCATGAATGGCTCGATACAATATTATCAAATAAAGCCAATGATTTAGACGAAGAGACATTGTTTTTGTTTATGGCGCTATATCATCAAATTAGCGAACAGGTGTTTGAAGCTGGTTATAAATTGCCTGCTAATTATGATATTTATTTTTGTAAAAGCTGGAGTGAAGGTTTTTTACAAGCAACCACAATGTACACTCAAAAACTGCTAGATGCCCCACAATTAGAAGTACAATATAAAGAAGCACTAGAGAGCGCTCAAGCAACACTGAGCTTTTTTGCACTCGATGAGCAAATTATTAGCCAAATTGCAGCACAAAATTTAATGGATGAACAGTTACTCTGTTTACAGCAATATGAGCTAATGGGCGATTTTGCTTTAGGTTTTGCTGAACTTGTTGAGATTGTAGCGCTTAATAGTGGCTTATATACAGACGAAGGCTGGGACGACTAGGTGTGCTTTTAGTGCTCAGGTTATTTTTATTACGTGGGCCTATTGCAAGTAAATTCAACGTTAAATAGCGGTTTGGGATTGGTTTATTATCCAAAATTCAGATTAAGTACCCAATTCCAGAATAATGTCAGTACAACCTTGCTTACACCTTACTACTCCTTTACCAGCTTCGGTGGTCGCTAGGTTTAGCGTTAAAACACCACTGCACTTTTCGCACTTTAGTGTTTTTCCCTGCGCTAGTTTTTTAAGCATGTTGCGCTGTTTATGAAACGAGTCACTGGCTTTCTTATTTAATTTCGAAAAATCCATTACTTTGCTCGCCTTTGTTCTAACGCTTCAGATATTATTTTACATACAGTATTTAAACGCTCATCGTAAAAATATAGGTTTAACTCACGCTCACGACAATAACGTAAATTAAACAACTGCACTGACTCGTCTGTTGTGAAGGTTTTCTCTACGTACTCTTTCCCTGAGTCAGACAGTCTTAATTGTGATTTTATACGGTTTTTAGTCATATTAGCTGCGGGGCTGCGATTGACTTTAGTTGTCTCGCTTAAAAAACTAATACCTTCACCTAGTAATTTCTCTCGAGGCTCTTTTATAAGTGGATGATCGATCGTAAAAAAAGCAAGGATCATTAACACCAGTATTATAAATTTTTTCATGAGCACGTAAACCTTGATCTGAATGAGGTTGAATTACCATGCAGTGTAATAAAATGCATTTTAAAAGCAAGTAACTGAGATGAATAAATTATTAGCGATCTATGCCAGTAATTTTAATCAATATTGGTATAATGCTTAATAGCAATCAGATGTTTCTGAAATATCTGAAAGTATTCAAATGATGATTTATCAAACTGATCATGCCTAGCAAGTAACTTGCTACACTTTACTGTATAGGGCATTTGAATATTGCTAAACTTTTATTTCCAAGCGGCGTTGAGGAACTTCGATGGACAAACAAATTAAAGTAAAGAACATTCCTGTGGAGGTAAAAATCCAAAAACCGGATTTAAGCCGTCAAGATGACAGGTTTAATCCCCGAAATCGTATTTATGTGCGAGCAGTGAAAGGTCTTCATCAATTATTAAGGCAGCGTATTGGTTTTTTAGGTTTGCTTGCATTTATGGCACTACCATGGATTAATTTTAACGACCAACAAGCTGTGCTGTTTGATTTAATCGGGCAAAAATATAATATTTTTGGTTTGACGTTGTGGCCACAAGATTTCACCATACTCGCGTTCATTTTTATGTTGGCAGCATTTGCGCTGTTTTTAGTGACCACCTTCTATGGGCGAGTGTGGTGTGGCTACACATGTCCACAAACTGTTTGGACCTTTATTTTTATTTGGTTCGAAGAGAAGTTTGAAGGCACGGCTAATCAACGTAAAAAACTCGATCAACGGCCCATGAATTTTGATAAGTTTTGGCGTAAAACGGCAAAACATACTAGTTGGGTATTATTTTCGTTATATACCGCTATTTCCTTTGTCGGTTACTTTACGCCGATAAGAGAGTTACTTCCTGATTTTGTAACGTTTAACGTAGGCGGTTATGCATTAGTAAGCATTATATTCTTTGCTGTGTGTACCTATGGCAATGCCGGTTGGATGCGAGAAATTATGTGTTTACACATTTGTCCTTACTCACGTTTTCAATCAGCTATGTTTGATAAAGACACATACACAGTAACGTACGATGAAAGCCGAGGTGAAAGCCGTGGTCCTCGTTCACGTAAAGTAGGCCATAAAGATTTAGAACTAGGCGACTGTATAGACTGTAATTTATGTGTTCAAGTATGCCCAACGGGTATTGATATTAGAAATGGGCTACAAGCTGAGTGTATAAACTGTGGCGCGTGTATTGATGCGTGTGATGGCGTAATGGATAAAATGGAATATCCGCGTGGGCTTATTTCATATACGACAGAGCGAAACCTCGAAACACCTGAAAATAAAACTAATCCACTACGCGCTAAAATCATTGGTTACACAGTTATACTTGTTGTGCTTACGGGGGCACTTGTAGCTAATATCGCACTGCGTAAAACAATGGACTTTGATATCATTCGTGACCGAAACCAATTATATCGTGTCGATTTTGATGGTTTAGTAGAGAACACCTATACATTAAAGGTAATTAACAAGGCGCAGTACGAGCAAACCTTTAATATTAAAGTACAAGGGTTAGATAACTTTAAATATATTGGTAAGCAGTCATTTACAGTGCAGGCAGGGCAATCTCATAATGTGCCATTGTCGCTTGTAATGGATCCTTATGATTTGAAGGCGCCGATGACAGAGTTTAACTTTGTGCTTTCACCGGTAGATGCGCCGGATGAGACAATATCGCAGTCGAGTAACTTTTTTAAAGCGCGATAATCACAACCTACCTTAAATAGGTAAGTTGATATAGCAATTAACAAAAGCGGGTATATAACCCGCTTTTTATTTTATATAAGAAGAGTATGAGTAAATTTAGTTTTATTGACTTAACACCCGACCTAATACTCGATGCAATAGAAAGCGTAGGTGTGTACGCCGAATCTGGTTTATTGGCGCTCAATAGCTATGAAAACAGAGTGTACCAATTTAAAGCCGATGATGGCCTGCGTTACGTAGTGAAGTTTTATCGCCCAGAGCGATGGAGTAAAGAGCAAATTCAAGAAGAGCATGACTTTGCATTTGAACTAGCAGAAGCGGAAGTACCCGTTGTTGCCCCTATTTTATATGATGGGCAAAGCTTGTTTGAACACGAAGGGTATTTGTTTGTGTTGTTTCCAAGTGTAGGCGGGCGTTTATTTGAGGTTGATAATTTAGATCAGCTTGATGTAATGGGGCGATTAATTGGCCGTATGCACCAAGTAGCTAAAACAAAACCTTTTACTTACAGGACAACAGTTACCTGTGATGAGTATTTGCATACAGCCAAAGTTCATCTTCAAAAAAGTAACTTAGTGCCCATGGGAATAAATACTGCCTTTTATACTATTTTAGATTTAGTGATAGAGCAGGCGCAAAAACAGTATGAAGATGTGCAAAGTATTCGCTTACATGGTGACTGCCACGTTGGTAATATTTTGTGGGCGGGTGATGCGCTAATGTTTGTTGATTTAGATGATAGCCGTCAAGGTCCTGCAATCCAAGATTTATGGATGATGCTCAGTGGCGATAGAGCGACGCAACTGTTACAGTTAGACACCCTTGTAAATGCGTATGAAGAGTTTTGTGATTTTGATCACTCTCAACTCAAATTAATTGAACCGCTGCGAGCAATGCGTATTATCCATTATATGGGATGGGTAGCTAAACGATGGAGCGATCCTGCCTTTGTGCGGAATTTTACATGGTTTGCTGATGACAAATACTGGGAGCAACAAATTTTAGCACTGAAGGAGCAACTTGCAGCACTGCAAGAAGCGCCGTTAAAGTTATTGCCGTAATATTTTATTTAAAGACAAGTACAACGAGATACAAATGCTTAAAAAATTAAAACTAGGCCTACTACTTCTTTGTTTACCATTTGCGGCATTTGCTGCACAATTTGAAGCTGATAATCAATATACAATTATTAATGCAGAGAAAAGTAAAACACCACAAGTGACGGAATTTTTTTCATATTATTGCCCGCATTGCTTTAAGTTTGAACCTGTTGCTCAGGCAATAGAAAAAAGCTTACCAACAGGTGCAACGTTTATTAAAAATCATGTTAACTTTTTAGGTGGTGTTTCACCACAGGCGCAAACCAATCTGAGCTTTGCCTATCTGATTGCCAAAAAACATGGGCAAGAAGATGCTATCACAGAGCAAATATTTAAAAGTATTCATGTTCAACGTGCACCATTGACTGAGATGAAAGATTTGAAAAAACTTTTAGAAGTAAATGGCATTGATAGCGAAACGTTTGATAAAGATATGGCAAGCATGCCTATTATTTCAGCTGAGCGTGCATTACAAGATAATCAAAACAAATATTCAAAATTAGGCGCACTTACAGGTGTACCTACTTTTATTGTTAACGATAAATATAAAATTAATATTAATACAATTAAAAGCCAACAACAGTTTGATGAACTAGTTGCGTTTTTATTAGCCTTATAATTTCGGAGCATAATAATGATTAAATTAGTTAAAGCAGGTTTGCTTGCAGTATTACTTCCTATGGCAGCAACAAGCTTTGCAGCAACGTATGAAGAAGGCGTGCATTACGACGTTGTTTCTGAGCGTGCAACTAAAAAGCCAGAAGTTAAAGAGTTTTTCTCATTTTACTGCCCTGCATGTAATAACATGGAGGCACTAATTGGTGAGTTTAAGCCTAAGCTTGATAAAAACGTTAAATTTAAAAAGAGTCATGTTGATTTTGTAGGTGTACGTGACCCAGAAAACCAACAGATGATGAGCCAAGCACTTGCGACAGCTGAAGTGCTCCCACAAAAAGATCAGATTATTTCTGCAATCTTTAATCATATCCATACAAAGCGCGCTAAATTTAATGAGCTTGCAGATGTAAAAGATATATTTGTAGCGCAGGGCGTTGATGGTGATAAGTTTGATAAGCTGTTTAAAAGCTTTTCGGTACGTACGCTGAGCTCTAAAATGAAACGCGATCAAGACTACTTTAAAGAAAAAGGCGCACTACGTGGCGTACCTACCTTTATTGTAAATGGTAAGTACAAATTAAACCTAGGTCGTGAGTCGGGTATTACTGAACCAGAAGATATTGGAAAATTAATTAATTACCTAGCTAATAAATAAATTTAACCAAAATAAAAAAAGCTCCTTAAGGAGCTTTTTTGCTTTATAAGGATATAGCGATGGAAAAAATATTAGTATCGAGTTGTTTGCTAGGGCAGCCTGTTCGCTACGATGGTAGAGGACACGCAATTTTGCATCCACAGCTTAATTTGTGGCAAAAACAAAATAGATTAATTGTGTTTTGTCCTGAGGTCGCTGGTGGGCTTCCTACTCCTAGATCTCCTGCTGAAATAATACAGGGGAGTGTAGTTACTAATTTAGGAGAAGATGTAACAGAGCAGTTTCAAACTGGAGCTAATATAGCGCTAGCACTCTGTAAAAAGAATCAAGTGCGTTTGGCTCTACTTAAAGAATCGAGCCCTTCTTGCGGACGAAATACAATATATGATGGAAAGCATCGCGGAGTAAAAATCGAAGGTCTAGGTTTAACTACAGCATTATTAATAAAAAATGGTATTCAAGTATTTAGTGAAGAGCAAATACCAGCACTTATAAAAGTACTGGCACTTTAATTTTGGCTGGTTATTTGCGTTGTAAGAAAACGCCCGACTCAATGTGATGTGTATATGGGAACTGATCAAATATAGCAAAGCGCTTAACGTTGTGCGTACGTGTTAAGTGATCAAGGTCACGCTCAAGGGTTTCAGGGTTACACGATATATAAATTATGCTTTCGTAGTTAGCCACTAAGTCACACGTTAATTCATCCATGCCCGCGCGCGGTGGATCAACTAATATGGTTTGGCAGTCATAGCTTTTAAGGTCAATACCATCTAAACGAGAGAAAGTACGCTCGCCATTCATTGCTTGAGTAAACTCTTCACTCGACATACGAATAATATCTAAGTTCTCGACGTTATTTTTAGCAATATTGTATTGAGCAGAATGAACAGATGATTTTGATATTTCTGTTGCTAATACTTTATTAAAACAGCCCGCTAGCGCAATTGAAAAGTTACCGTTACCGCAATACAGTTCTAATAAATCATTTTTAAGTGGTTTACATAAATCTTGCGCCCACTCCAGCATATTAATATTTACTTTTGCATTAGGCTGAGTAAAGCTATTTTCTACTTGTTGATATATAAGCTCTTGACCATTAACTGTTAAACGTTCAGTTACAAAGTCATCACCTAGTACTTCTTTTTGTTTGCGAGCACGGCCTATAAAGTCAATTTTGTATTTACTGCTAAGCTTTTCTTTAAGTGCTTTAATTTCACTTAACCATTCATCATCCAGTGGTTTGTGATAAAGCAAGCTTACTAAAATTTCACCGCTTAGCGTTGATAGGTAATCGATTTGAAATAACTTACGACGCAATATTTCACAAGGCTTGAGGCTTTCAATCATCACCTGCATTATTTCACCTACTAAAGGCGCTGCTGGATCAAATGTATCAACACGGATTTTTTCTTTTGTTTGTTGATCAAACATAATGTGAAACAGATCGTCACCGTCGTGCCATACTCTAAATTCAGCACGTTGGCGGTAGTTAGTTGGCTCTGAGCTAAATACTTCTAGTTGCTCCACACCAAAACGTTGAAACTGCGCACTAATACGCTGCTCTTTTTCACTTAACTGCGCTTGGTACTGTGTGGTATCTATTTTAATAACTGCCATTAACGCTACTACCTTATCTAAGATCTGTTTATCGGCGCTATTGTAGGGAGCGCTGCGTATTTGTCTAGTTTTGGCTAGCATTTATGCTGTTTTATTGCACATTGTACTTTAGTTTTTATTGTTATAGCCGATAATAAATTACGCACGCTTAGGAGATGTAACATGAAAATAGGTAACTATGGCTTCACGCCAAACAACAACATTAATAAATTCAATAATAAAGCAGATATACAGCAACCTACTATTCAACCTCCCCAAGATAGTTACCAGCAACGTGGTAAAGAATTAGCTGCAAAAGTGCTTGGCGATAAAATGGCTGAGCAGCTTGGATTGCCTATCGCAGAAAAAAAAGCAGACAAACCACTATTTGATTTTGATGAAATCGTAAAAAACGTACTCGATTTTGTCAGCGGCGCTGTAAATAAAGCAAAAGCTAATGGCGCTAATGATGAAAAGCTTAAAGACATGTTAGGCGACGCGCGCAAAGGAGTCCAAATAGGGATTGACGACGCTGTTGATGAACTCAAAGGTACAGGTGTATTTAATGACGAAATGGAAGAGGGCATCAATAAGTCCAAAGAGGGAATTTACAATGGGCTTGATAAATTTGAAGAGTCGCTATTTAATCCACAACCTGCCAGCGTAAATATAAGTCAGGCTCAATATGTCAGTATGACTAGCAATGCAGAGTATAAATTCACTACCGCAGAAGGCGATGAGGTAAGTATTAGCTTTGCGGATGCATTTGAATCTCAATCGGCGAGTGGCTATCAGAGAAACAGTGATAGTGAATCGTTTGCAAGCTCATCATCGCAATCTCGACAGGTATCATTTTCGATGTCGGTTAATGGTGACTTAAATGAGCAAGAGCAAGAAGCGATTAATGCGATGATGGAAGACTTACAAGATTTAAGTAAAACCTTTTTTGGTGGTGATTTAGATGAAGCATTTGAACAAGCACAAGAGCTGAGTTTAGACAGCGATCAGCTGGTGGCTTTTTCTATGGATTTACGCCAAACAAAAACAATAGCCACAGTTAAAAGTTACGAAGAATATAAACCAGCACCAGAAAAACAAGTAGCAGAGGGTTTAGCCCCTTTTAATGACGACCTTAAAAGTGCTTTTGAAAAAGCGGGTGAACTTGGATTACAAAATCAACTAGCTGGCATTCTACAATGGTTAAATCAAGATCAGGAACAAATAGATAAGTTAGTAGATTACACAAAGTCTATGTTCGAAAACCTTAATCAATTAAATTCAGCGGCCGATGATCTTGCCGATTTAGAAACCACACAAAGCTAAACTACTTTCTTTTATAAATACCTCATGGCAAACTGCCGTTCTTAAAGTAAAGTGGGAACGGTAGTTTGTCAGCGCATATAATGGTCTTTGATTCAGGTATTGGTGGAACTACCGTGCTTGAACATATCAAGCAAAGTATCCCCAATGCTCAGTATAGCTATTTTATGGATAATGCATTCCTACCTTATGGTGCTCAATCCCAACAAACAATAATCAACCGATTGTGCTCACTTATTCATTTCATCAAAGCCAACACGCTTGACGTTGATTTAATAGTAATAGCGTGTAATACGGCTTCTACATCTGCACTTAGTGCTGTTCGCCAAGTGACAGATATTCCTATAGTAGGTGTTGTGCCAGCAATAAAGCCTGCCGCAGAATTAACACGCTCAAATCATATTGGCTTATTAGCAACACCAGCCACGGTCGCCAGTTCATACACTAAAACATTAATTGCTGAACATGCACGTAATGTAATCGTTAATCTATATAGCAGTGTGGAGTTAGTGACATTAGCTGAGCAACACTTTTTTACAGACTATTTAGATACAAACAAGTTGCACCAAGTGCTTGATGGCCTAAATATAGATAAAGCTATAGATGTACTTGTACTAGGGTGTACGCACTTTCCGATATTAGTAGAGCCGATTAGTCAGTATTTTGAAGGGAATGTAAAATTACTTGATTCAGGTGTAGCGATAGCAAACAGAGTCAACTACCTACTTAACCAACTTAACCTATGTGTGAATAAGCGAACAGACATAAAAAAGCCGCTGCAATATTATGCAACGGCTGATGTGTTTAGCAATAAGCTAGCGGTAAAGCTAGTTACACTGACTGATCCGTCTCAGTACGTAGAGCATTAGAATCGTCTTCTTGTTTTTGTTTTGCTTCACGTACTTTTAAAGTACGTTGTTGGAACTCGCTATCGTTCAAGTTAGCAATTGCATTGTCTGCATCAGCTTGCGCCATTTCAACAAAACCAAAACCACGACGCTTGCCAGTATTTTTATCCTTTAATAAACGAACATTGAATACTTTGCCTTGTTCTTCAAATAATGCACGAACAACACCTTCATTTGCGCGGTAAGGAAGGTTACCAACATAGAGAGTCTTTGTTTTTACTTCGGCTTCTTCAGTTACATCAGACGACATTGCTGCAATAACAAGTGCGCCTACTAACAAACCAACACCAAATAGAAGCGCAGGGTCTAGTGCCAGGCTTGCTAAAGCAAACTTAACAACAACAAAACCAACTACAGCAAGAATAACAGAGAAGATAAAAGCTTTTTGATCGGGTAATTTCATTTTAGATCTACCAATAAACAGGAAATAAACATTAATTTAACATTGTGAACTTGCTATCTTAACGTCTTAATTGAACATAGCAATGATATTTGTATTAAATAATAAAGAAGAGCACAAAAAAACATCGTTTTACTAAGGTTTTAATATGATTTCACTCGGTTCTGTTCTATTTTTGTTCGAACAGTAAAAAGATCTAAAAAAAGGGTTGATCTGTTTTCGGATATCCCTATAATGCGACCCCACTGAGACGGGAAACGCCGAAGCATAGCGAGG